>NZ_JBHXLU010000023.1:0-124691 GCF_042720695.1 Streptomyces sp. NPDC058457
GTGCGGGGACGCCTGTTTCCGCGGCGAGGAAGTCCGGGCCCCGCCGGTGGGTGCGCCGTGCGCTGAGCACTGCAGCCTCGATGTGTCCGGGGGTACGCCTCGGGCAGCTGCGGGGGCGGCTGGAGCGGTCGTGCAGGCCGTTCCAGCCCTCGGCCCGGAAACGGGCCACCCATCGGTGCGCGCACTGGCGCGACACTCCCAGCTCCTTGGCCACGTGCGCCACCGGACGCAGGTCGTACACGACACGGCGCACCAAGAGACATCTGCCGTGAAAGGTCAGCCGGGCATTAGCGTGGGCCACCAAGACCTCCGGTTGTGGTGAAGACAGGCATCTCCACTACGCCCGGAGGTCTTCTCTTGATCAACTACCGACGCGAGTCACCAACCTCTTGGCCGAGTACACCTAGCCGCCCGGTCCGGCTGTCCACAGGAACACCGGTTCGCACAGAAAGCTCCTAGAGTTCTCCTCACCGATGAAGATCGAAACGGATCCGCACGGACCGGACACGGATCCGCACGGACCCGACGGGGAGGGCATGACCATGGTGAGCAGACGGGGGCTGTTGGGCGGAGCCGCGCTGGTGGGGATGGGCGCGGTGGCCGGCATGGCGGTGGGTGCGGGGACCGCCGCCGCCGACGAGCCGCTGGACACGCCGTTCACCCCGGTCGCCGCGCCGCATCTGGCCGAGGCCGAGCAGCAGGTGCGGTACCAGCGACTGCTGGCGGCCGGGTATCTGCCGACGGGGCTGGCCGGGCACTGGCCGCTGGACGGCTCCGGCGCCGACCACTCCGGCCTTGGGCATCCGGGCACCCCGGGCTCGGGAGCGAGCTGGACCAGTCTGCGGGCTGGCGGCGAACTGAGCTTCGACGGCACCTCCGGGGCCTACGCCGCCACCGCATCCGTCCTGGACACCACGGCCCCGTTCACGGTCACGGCCTGGGTCCGGCTGGCCGACGACGCCGTACTCACGAACATGTACACGGCCGTGAGCCAGGACGGCGGCAGCGCCAGCCGCTTCCTGCTCCAGTACGACGACGCGGCCGGGACCTGGGCGTTCAAGGTGCGCAGCGAGGACCAGAACACCAAGGTCTCGGCACTCGCGGCCAATCCCGTCACGAAGACGGGCGTCTGGACCCATCTGGCAGGCGTCTGGGACGGCACCCGCGTCCAGCTCTACGTGAACGGCGTCCTGGAGGGCAGTGCCGGCACCACCCTGTCGTGGGCCGCGCCCCAGGGCTTCAGCATCGGCCGGGCCCGCTGGGACGGCGATTACGTGAACCGCTTCAAGGGCGCGATCGACGACGTCCGCGCCTACGGCCGTGCCCTCGACGCCGATGAGATCGCCCTGGTCAGCGGGCGGACGGCACGCGCCAACAACGTCTACCTGATGGACACCTCGGCGACCGTGACCTGGGGCCGCCCGGACGACCTCGCCGGCTGGGTGGCCCGGGCCCGCTGCTCGTCCTTCGTCACGGCGCTGCTCAAGCACACCTACGGCTGGGCCACCGACGCCTACTTCCTCCAGTACTTCCAGGAGAAGGGCCCGGAGGCCGCCGACTACTGCTCGGCGTTCCGGAACGGCACCGCCGGCCCGCGCTTCCGCCGCATCCACAAGGTCACCGAGCTGCTGCCGGGCGATCTGATCGCCGTCGACTACAACGGGCAGGACGCGGAGAACACCGGGCACATCGTCATGGTCCGCGAGGTCAAGGGCGTCTTCAGCGGGGTCGCGGACTTCACCGGCGAGACCCAGTACGCCGTCGAGATCGTCGACTGCACCTCCGACCCGCACGGTGTCTACGGCCTCAGCAACTACCCGCGATACCCGGACACCCGCATGGTCGGCAACGTGGACGGCGAGAGCTTCCAGGGCGTCGGCATCGGCCACATGATGTTCTACGCCTCCGACGCCACCGGCGAGTTCTCCCGGTACCGCTGGAGTGTCAACTCCTCCGCGTCCACCGGCACCCACTCGGTGGACGACCGCCCGGTGGCGGCGGCCCGGATCGTCTGAGCCCCGCCCCTCACCCCAGTCCGGCTGCCTCCGCCGCCGTCCGCAGCACGTCGCGGAGCATCTCGGGGGTGAGGCGGCCGGTGAAGGTGTTGCGCTGGCTGACGTGGAAGCAGCCGAAGAGTTCCAGGCCGCCGAGGCCGACCCGGGTGCCGTGGGCGAACGGCGGGCGGGGCCGGGGCACGGTCCAGCCCGCCGCGGCGAAGGCCGGCAGCGCGGCCTGCCAGCCGAAGGCGCCGAGCACGACGGCGGCCCGCAGCGTCGGCCGCAGCAGCGTCAGCTCCTCGACCAGCCAGGAGCGGCAGGTGTCGCGCTCCGCGGGGGTCGGCTTGTTGGCGGGCGGGGCGCAGTGCACGGGCGCGGTGACGCGCACGCCGTACAGCTCCAGGCCGTCGTCGGCGCTCACCGACGTCGGCTGCGAGGCGAGCCCGATGTCGTACAGCGCCTGGTACAGCACGTCACCGGAACGGTCGCCGGTGAACATCCGGCCGGTGCGGTTGCCACCGTGCGCGGCCGGGGCGAGGCCGATGATCAACAGCCGGGCGTCGGCGGGCCCGAAGCCGGGAACGGGCCGGCCCCAGTACGTCCAGTCGGCGAACGCGGCGCGCTTGGTACGTGCCACGTCCTCCCGCCACGCGACCAGGCGGGGACAGGCACGGCAGACGCTGACGCGCTGGTCGAGGTGGGCGAGCCGGGTGTGCGGGGTGTGCGAGGGGCGGTTCACGTTTCAACGGTAGGTCCGGTCCCGTAGGCGGAGGCGGAGAAAAGGGCGGCGGGGGCGAGGTTTGCCGGAGCGGCTCGGGCGGGGGTGCGCGGGAGCGCCGTGTCGGTCTGTGTGGGCTGGCGGCCGCGGGTTGTGTGTGGCTGATCGCGCGGTTCCCCGCGCCCCTGTGGGGCGCGGTGGTGGGCGTCGGCAAAACGGTTCCGTCGATTTCGGCTCCTGGGGCTAAGGTCGGAGCATGGCTTCTGAGGATGCGGACGACGGCAGGGAGCTCGCGATCGGAGGGACCGGGGCACCCGCCTCAGCCGGGCCTGACGAAGGAACCGAGGCCCCTGCCACTCCGGCTCCCGACCCCGCCGCGATCGCCGCGGCTGTCGCCGCCGCCGAGGCCGCGGGGCCGGCTCCCGGTGAGAACGTGCGGATCGACAGCTGGATCTGGGCCGTCCGCCTGATCAAGACCCGCTCCATGGGAGCCACCGCCTGCCGCGGCGGGCATGTCCAGGTGAACGGCGAGCGGGTCAAGCCCGCCCACTCCGTGCGCGTCGGCGATGAGGTGCGGCTGCGCAACGAGGGGCGGGAGCGGGTCGTCGTCGTGAAACGGCTGATCCGCAAGCGGGTCGGCGCCCCGGTGGCCGCCGTGTGCTACATCGACAACTCCCCGCCGGCCCCGCCCCGCGAGGCCTTCGCCCCCATCGGCATGCGCGACCGCGGCACCGGCCGCCCCACCAAGCGCGACCGCCGCGAACTGGAACGACTGCGCGGCTTCGGCGGGATGGGAGGGGGCGGCACGAGTGGGAACGACACCGGTGGGATGGGCTCGACGGGCCGGGCGAGCGGTGCACACCCCGGCGGACGGTGATCCACCGGGTCGGCCCCGCGGAGCTCGCCCCGGCCAGCGGCTCCTCCCCCGGCCCGGGGCTCCCCGCGGCTCGGCTCCTTCCCCGGCCCGGGAGCTGCTCCCCGCTCGGTGGGTCCACCCGCGCTAAGCCGTCGGCACCGCCCTCACCCATATCCCGTCCTCGGTCAGATACTCGGCCACCTCCAGTCCCGCCTCCGCGAGCGCCTGCTCGAACTGTTCCTCGGTGAGCGGTCGGGCCAGGAAGGTCTGGGTCCAGGTGGCGTCCGGGAACTCGTACTCCGCGCGCACCGAGTTCGCCCCGTCCCCTACCGGCTCGGCCGACACGATCCGGACGGTGTAGCCGCTGGGGTCGACCCTCTCCCTCGGCACGTTCGTGTGGTAGTCCGCGCCCTCCCGCTGGATGAGGACGCTGCCGCCGTCCGCCACGTGCGCCGCGCAGGTGTGCAGCATGTCCCGACGCTCCTGCGCATCCCCGGTGTTCACCAGGAACGACGCGAGCATCACCACGTCGAACTTCTCACCCAGGTCGAGCCCTTCGATGGTGCTGCGTATCGTGCGCGCCCCGCGGACGCGCTCCAGCATCTCCGCCGACTCGTCCACCGCCGTGACCGTGAAGCCCCGCTCCAGGAGCGGGTGCGTCATGCGCCCCACACCGCAGCCCAGCTCCAAAATGTGGGCGCCGGCCGGGACCGCCGCCTCGATGATGTCCGGCTCGTCGCCGGCGGCCAGGCGCGAGTAGAGCTCTACCGCGCAGCCGTCCGGGGTGATCGCTCCGGGTCCCGTTCCCTCATGCCCCTCACGCATTTCAACCGTCATGCCCGAACAACGGCCCGTCGCCGGACCGCCGTTCCCGCACCGGGACGATTCACTCGTTCGAGCAGTTCGAAGGTCCGACGGGAACTTTTCTGCCGCCGGGCGCAGTTGACGACCTCACTGGTCCCACGGGAACCATCCGTGCCCGACGTACCAGTGGCCGCCCGCCCGCAGATGGTCGCCGACCGCCCGCTCCACCGACGTCCGCCGGGGCAGGTCCCGTACCGACAGGTCCGGGTCGCCGAAGACGAAGCCGACCGGTGTGGTGTCAGACGGCTCCGGATCCACCCACCCGGGCCGGAACCGCTCCTGGAAACGGACGATGTTGGAGCCCGCCGGAAGGTGCAGTCGCAGCTGCGGATCGAGCAGCCAGGAGTGGCAGGTCGCGACGGTGTGGGGCTCCTCGGGAAAGTGCCGGGCGAAGAACTCCCGGGCGCGGTCCACGGAGCGGTCGCAGGCGACCGGGGTGAGCGGCCCGAGGAAGTCGGGGATGTGCAGGTCCAGGGAGGGCTCGCCGCCGGTCACGTCGGTGCCGACCACCTTGATCGCCTGTGCCGTGCGGTCACCGAGCCACGTCCGCTCGTACTGCAGGCGCCCCAGCTGGTAGAGGCGGCCACCGAAGTGGCGGGTGAGCCAGTGCGCCTGGCGCGCTGCCAGTCCGCCGCTGCCGATGCGTCTGCGATGCAGTGCCATGCCGCGGCCGAGGTCGGCGAGCGTGTGGCGGGAGACGTCGTCGGGAATGCCGCGTGCCCGGTGCACCGCGCGGACGTGCGGCACCGCCGCGAGGAAGACGTACACGAGGAAGTACGCGCCCAGCGCGTCCGGAGCCTGGGCGGCCCGGTCGGCGAGCCCGGCCGGGTCGTCCACCTCCCGCACCGCACCGGTCACGTCCTCGGCGCCCTCTTCCAGCAGCCGCCGGAGCCCGGGGTCGGCGGCCACGGTCCGCCGCAGTGCCACCAGATCGTTGATGTCCTCGTGCGGCACGGCGAGGTCGAGGAGCAGGTCGGGCAGGTCGTCGGCGTCCGGCAGCACGGCGGGGTCCCCCTTGGTGAACGTCCGGTCGAGGAGTACGTTGCAGACAGGAATGGTGATCCGGGATGCGTACAGGCAGTGAACCGGCGACCGCCCGCAGTGCGCTTCGGGCGCGGTTGTGGCTGAGCGTGTGGGGGCTGGCCTGGGCGATCTTCGGCACGGCGGTGTTCGCGCTGGTCGGGCGTCCCGGCTGGGCGGCGGCCTGCGGGGTGCTCTGGCTGGTGGCGACCGTGGACATGGTCGTGATCCTCAGGCACATCCGGCAGGGCCCGCACTATCAGCCGGGCCGCGACGTGCCGCCGTACCGGCCCGCGGACACCCGCCCGCCGCCGTTCCGGCGCCCGCCGCAGCACGGTCATCCGTGAGGGAGCATCCGGTCACGCACCCGTGAAGGAGCATCCGGTCACGCGCCGCCGGCTCACGCGCCACTGTCGAAACGGGCCGCCCTCAGGTACTCCGGATTCGGGTCCAGGGCGGCCGCCAGCCGGAAGTGGCGTATCGCGAGGTCGGTGCGGCCCTGGCGCTCGTAGGTACGGGCGAGCGCGAAGTGGGCGAACGCGTTGTCCGGTTCGCGCTCCAGGACGATGGTGAACTCCAGCTCGGCGGGGCGCAGTTGCGCGGCGGCGAAGAAGGCACGCGCGCGCAGCAGCCGGGCGGCGGTGTTCTCGGGGTGTGCGGCGATCACTCCGTCGAGCAGCTTCACCGCGCCCCGCGGGTCCCGTGCGTTGAGCAGTTGCTCGGCGGCACGGAAGTCGATGACATGCGTCTCCGGAGTACGTCCGGTCGAACCGCTGGTCTCGGGCACGGCAAAGTCCTTCCCTCACTCGAGCGGTTCAACGCCCGGACGGGTGTCCGCTATTTCGAAGACGCATTCCACTCGCTCGAACCCGACGCCTGCGCCCGGCGCACGAGGTCGGCCCACACCTCCCCGACGCGCCGTTGCAGCGCGTCCAGGGGGACGTCGTTGTCGATCACGATGTCCGCGATCTCCAGGCGTTTCTCGCGCGTCGCCTGCGCCGCCATGCGCGCGCGGGCGTCCTCCTCCGTCATCCCCCGCAGCCGGGTCAGCCGGTCCAGCTGGGTCTCGGGGGCGGCGTCCACGACGACCACGACGTCGTAGAGCGGCGCGAGGCCGTTCTCCGCGAGGAGCGGGACGTCGTGGACCACGACGGCGTCGGCGGCGGCCGAGTTCTCCAGCTCGCGGGAGCGGGCCCCGACCAGGGGGTGCACGATCGAGTTCAGTACGGCGAGCTTCTCGGGGTCGGCGAAGACGATCGAGCCCAGCTTCGGCCGGTCCAGGCTGCCGTCGGCGGCCAGCACTTCCGGTCCGAATGCCTCGGCCACGGCCGCCAGACCGGGGGTCCCGGGCGCGACGACCTCACGCGCGATGCGGTCCGCGTCGATCAGCACCGCGCCGTGCCCGACGAACAGCCGGGACACCTCGCTCTTGCCGGCGCCGATCCCGCCGGTGAGGCCAACTTTCAGCATGCCCCGAAGCTTAGGCCCTGCCACTGACACCGGCCGTTACGGGGCTCGGTCGCCCAGGCAGAGGCTTGCCGCCCCGGCCGAGGCTCGCCCCGGCTGCCCCGCCGGGGGGCTCGCCGCTCCGGCCGGTGCGGGTCGCGTGCGGGCGGGCCTCAGTTGTCGCCCTCGCGCTCCGCGAGGAAGCGCTCGAACTCGAGGCCGATCTCGTCCGCCGAGGGGATCTCCACCGGCTCGGCGAGCATGTTGCCCCGCGTCTCGGCGCCCGCGGCCGCGTCGTACTGGTGCTCAAGTCCCTGCACGAGGGCGGTGAGCTCCTCGTCGCCCTCCTGGATCTGGCTGTCGATCTCCGTCTGCGTGCGGTACGCGTCCGTGCGCAGGGCGTGCGCGATACCGGGGAGCACCAGGCCGGTGGCGCCGGTGACGGCCTCCAGGACGGTCAGGGCGGCGTCCGGGTAGGGCGAGCGGGCGATGTAGTGCGGCACGTGCGCGGCGACGCCCAGGACGTCGTGGCCGGCCTCCATGAGGCGGAACTCGAGCAGGGACTCGGCGCTGCCGGGTACCTGGGCCTCGTCGAAGGGGCTGCGGTGTCCGGGAACGAGGTCGGTGCGGTTGCCGTGCGGGGTGAGCCCCACGGGGCGGGTGTGCGGGACGCCCATCGGGATGCCGTGGAAGTTCACGGACAGGCGGACGCCGAGCCGCTCCACGATCTGCCGTACGGCCGCGGCGAAGCGCTCCCACTCGACGTCCGGCTCGGGGCCGGACAGCAGCAGGAACGGCGCACCGGTGGCGTCCTGGACCAGCCGGACCTCGATGCTGGGCTCCTCGTACTCGGTCCAGCGGTCCCGCTTGAAGGTCAGCAGCGGGCGGCGCGCCCGGTAGTCCACGAGCCGGTCGTGGTCGAAGCGGGCGACGACCTGGTGGGGCAGTGAGTCGAGGAGCCGGTCGACGATCTGGTCGCCGGTCTCACCCGCGTCGATGTATCCGTCGAAGTGGTAGAGCATGACAAGACCGGCCGACTCCTGGGCCAGCGCCATGTCGACGACTGCCAGCCCCTTCGGCTCCCATGCGTACAAACCCTGCGGATCAAGCACTGTGACCGCTCCTCCTCGTGTTCGTACGGGTCAACGCGGCACTGACCACAGGCATTCCCACCGGGGCCCCGAACAGGCGCCTCTCACCGCCTTCTCATGCCGGGAGAGGGTGCACGCGCGTGTCCGCACCGGGCGCGGTCACGCGCGCGTGCCGGGGTCAGGCCGTCATCACGCGCGTGTGGAGCGCCGTCACCGCCTTGCGCGCCGAGCTGAACGCGCCGTGCTGCCAGGCGTCCGTGTAGCTGAGCCAGTCACCGGCGAACCAGACCCGGCCGGTGGGCTCGTTCAGGGGCTTGTAGCGCGCGTCGTCGGGGCCGCCGGGGGTGTCGTGCCAGGCGGCCTCCAGGTGGGGAGTCTGGCGCCAGTGGTGGGAGAAGGAGGAGACCAGTTCGGTGCGGTACTTGTCGCCGTAGATCTTCACGCCGGCGGCCACGGCGCGCTGTTCGCGCTGGGCCGGGGTGAGCTTGGCGTAGGAGTCGGCGTCGTCGTCGTAGTTGTAGTAGCCGATGAGGACGCCCCGTTCGCCGTGGAAGCCGTACGAGGGGTGCCAGATGTGGGTGACGTCCTGGTCGGTCTCGGTGATGCCGCCGTAGATGTTGTGGTCCAGTTCCCACCAGCGGGAGCGGTATTCGAGGCCGATCTTGGCCGCGGAGGACGGGGTGACGGCCTCCAGGGCGCTCTGCACTCCGGAGCCCAGGTTGTGCGGGATCCTGGCCAGGATGTTGGGCGGCATGGCGGCGACGCAGTAGTCGGCCTCCACGACCTTGGCACGGCCGCCCTGGGTGTACGTCACGGTGACGCCGTGCCCGGTGTCGGTGATCTTGGAGACGGCTGCTCCGGTGTGTATGCGCCGGGCGCCGATCGCCCGGGTGAGCGCCTTCGGTATCTGGTCCATGCCGCCGACCGGCTGGAACATCAGCATCGCCTGGTCGAAGCCGAACTCGAAGGAGAAATAGCGTCCGACACCGCTCGCGAACACCGCGGAGGCGGTCGGCACGTCGCCGAGGAGCACACCGGGGGTGCCGGCGGCGGCCGGTACGGTCGTGTATCCGCGCCGCTCACCGCCCTCGTACGCCAGGGTGTCGCCGAGTTCGCCCCAGTCCTTGAGGAACTCGACGAGCCGCTCCTGGTCGGTGGCCGTCAACTCCTTGTCCAGCGCACCCTTGTTCGTCGCTTTGGCGAGCAACTCCGAGACGTAGCCGTAGACGTCGGCCTTGGCGGTGCGGTACCGCTCCGGCTTCGTCATGCCTGCGGACTCGTTGTAGATGTAGGCGTCGGCGTTGACGTTCGTGAACACCTGGATGGGTACGCCGAGTTCGCGACAGTAGTCGAGGGTGATCATCCACTGCGGGATCCGGGCCGGTCCGGCGTTCATGTAGTGGCCGTCGGCGAACCGCGCGTTCTGCGTGTTGCCGTAGAGGTCGGTGGTCGAGTCACCGCCGCGCACGGTGAAGTTGCGTCCGCCGGTACGGCCCCTGGCCTCCAGGATCGTACAGTCGTAGCCGGCTTTGCCCAGTTCGTAGGCGGTCGCGAGGCCGGCGATGCCGCCGCCGAGGATGACGACCCTGGCGGCGGCGCGCCCGGTGAGGGTGAAGTCGCTCGCGCTGAGCGCCCGGAAGGGCTGTTCACGCTGGGCGGCCTGGGCGGTGGGGGCGAGTCCGAGGGCTCCCATGGTGGCGAACATGGCGCCGGCGCCGCCGGTGAGACCGACATTCCTCAGAAACGACCGCCGGCTCGTCCCTGACCTGTACTGAGGCTGTGTCATGACGCGACTCCCCTTCCGATCTTGAACGAAGACCGGGGAAGCGTCCCAGCGCCGCGTTACGGCCCAGCGGCTACTCGTGTATCCCACACGTTTCTGCGCCCGCGAACCCGAATCGACACAGCAATACGCTCAGTGACGCACATAACCCATCAAGAAACGACAGAGCAACCCCCCTCAGGGGCGCGGGGCTCTGCCGACTTGCGGCTCCGCCGCGTGGGCGCGCTCAGCCACAACGAGCCGGCTCGGACACACAACCGCGCACCCCTCAAAAAACACCGAGGAGCCGCACCTCGAAAGGTACGGCCCCTCGGTCAGGAGCTACAGCTCAGTGAGCGTTCAGCTCTGGCCACCCGCGAGCTTCTCGCGCAGCGCGGCCAGCGCCTCGTCCGAGGCCAGCGCACCGGAGGTGTCGGCGCCCTCGGAGGAGTACGAACCGCCACCGGCGGCCGGAGCGGCACCCGCGGCGTCGCCACCCTCCTCGGCAGCGGCAGCGTCGGCCTCGCGGCTCTTGATGACCTGCTGCTGGTGCTGCTCGAAGCGCTGCTGCGCCTCGGCGTACTGGTGCTCCCACGCCTCCCGCTGGGTCTCGTAGCCCTCGAGCCAGTCGTTGGTCTCGGGGTCGAAGCCCTCGGGGTAGATGTAGTTGCCCTGGTCGTCGTAGGACGCGGCCATGCCGTACAGGGTCGGGTCGAACTCGACCGTGGCCGGGTCGGCACCGAAGGCCTCGTTGGCCTGCTTCAGCGAGAGGCTGATGCGGCGGCGCTCGAGGTCGATGTCGATGACCTTGACGAAGATCTCGTCGTTGACCTGGACGACCTGCTCCGGGATCTCCACGTGGCGCTCGGCCAGCTCGGAGATGTGGACCAGACCCTCGATGCCCTCGTCCACGCGGACGAACGCACCGAACGGAACCAGCTTGGTGACCTTACCCGGGACGACCTGGCCGATCTGGTGGGTCCGGGCGAACTGCTGCCACGGGTCTTCCTGGGTCGCCTTCAGCGACAGGGAGACACGCTCGCGGTCCATGTCGACGTCGAGGACCTCGACGGTGACCTCCTGGCCGACCTCGACAACCTCGGAGGGGTGGTCGATGTGCTTCCAGGACAGCTCGGAGACGTGGACCAGGCCGTCGACGCCACCCAGGTCCACGAAGGCACCGAAGTTGACGATCGAGGAGACCACACCGGAGCGGACCTGACCCTTCTGGAGGGTCGTGAGGAACGTCTGGCGGACCTCGGACTGGGTCTGCTCCAGCCAGGCACGGCGGGACAGGACCACGTTGTTGCGGTTCTTGTCCAGCTCGATGATCTTGGCCTCGAGCTCCTTGCCCACGTAGGGCTGGAGGTCGCGGACGCGGCGCATCTCGACCAGGGAGGCCGGGAGGAAGCCACGGAGGCCGATGTCGAGGATGAGACCACCCTTGACGACCTCGATGACGGTACCGGTGACGATGCCGTCCTCTTCCTTGATCTTCTCGATGGTGCCCCAGGCACGCTCGTACTGCGCGCGCTTCTTCGAGAGGATCAGGCGGCCTTCCTTGTCCTCCTTCTGGAGGACGAGGGCCTCGATCTCGTCACCGACGGCGACGACCTCGTTGGGGTCGACGTCGTGCTTGATCGAGAGCTCGCGGCTCGGGATGACACCTTCGGTCTTGTAACCGATGTCGAGCAGGACCTCGTCCCGGTCGACCTTCACGATGACGCCGTCGACGATGTCGCCGTCGTTGAAGTACTTGATCGTCTCGTCGATCGCGGCGAGGAAGGCTTCCTCGTTACCGATGTCGTTGACCGCAACCTGCGGGGTGGTGGCGGTGGTCTCGGTGCTGCTCGTCATGTGAGAAAGGGCTCCGGTACGGACATTGAAGTCGTAGGTACTGCTTACGCCGGGAGCCTGTTTCGCTCTGTAGAAGCCGGACAGCCTAGGAAGCGCCACCCGAAACACTGGTGACGCCTCGACAACCGAGGGGACATACAACAGATGCGAGCGCAGCCTGCTACGTCTGAGGTGCGCAGGCCCGCAGCGCAACTTGTAGCATACGGGGGCAGCCGGGCAGGGTCAATGCGCGAAGGCGCACACCCGGGGCGGATCGCCGCATACCCGGCACAAGAAACGTCCCACCAGGCCACGCAGGCCTGAGGGATCCCCTCCGTGACACACCGCTGACGAGTTGCACGGAAGAGTACGACGAGGGAGCCGATCATCCAAGAGCCCGATTCGTTCGACGTCGCGGAGGCCGGTGCGACGACCGGCGCCGAGGCCGAACCGGAAGCCACCCGGCGTGCCGCCGGGGTCGCGGAGAGCAGCCGGGCCAACCGGGGCTGGTGGGACCGCAACGCCGACGAGTACCAGGTCGAGCACGGCACGTTCCTCGGCGACGACCGTTTCGTGTGGGGCCCGGAGGGCCTCGACGAGGTGGAGGCGGAGCTGCTCGGCCCGGCGGAGGAGCTGAAGGGCAAGGACGTCCTGGAGATCGGCGCCGGCGCGGCCCAGTGCTCGCGCTGGCTGGCCGCACAGGGAGCCCGCCCGGTCGCCCTGGACCTCTCGCACCGCCAGCTCCAGCACGCGTTGCGCATCGGCGGATCGTTTCCCCTGGTCTGCGCGGACGCGGGCGCGCTGCCCTTCGCGGACGCCTCCTTCGACCTGGTGTGCTCGGCGTACGGCGCGCTTCCCTTCGTCGCCGATCCGCGCCTGGTGCTGCGCGAGGCGCGGCGGGTGCTGCGGCCGGGCGGGCGGTTCGTCTTCTCGGTGACGCACCCGATCCGCTGGGCGTTCCCCGACGAGCCCGGCCCCGAAGGGCTCTCGGTCTCCGCCTCCTACTTCGACCGGACGCCGTACGTCGAGCAGGACGAGGACGGCCACGCGGTGTACGTGGAGCACCACCGGACGCTCGGCGACCGGGTCCGGGACATCGCCTCCTCGGGTTTCCGGCTCGTCGACCTGGTGGAGCCGGAGTGGCCGGCCTGGAACACGTCCGAGTGGGGCGGCTGGTCCCCGCTGCGGGGCAATCTCATTCCCGGGACGGCGATCTTCGTGTGCGAGCGGGACTGAGCGTCTTGCGAGCACGACTGAGCGTCTATGCGAGCACGACTGAGCGTCTAAAGGAAACGCACGCGCGCGTGAGGGGCGCTTCCAGGACGTACGACACTGGGTGCGTGATCCGTTACGACGCCCTGGACGCGCTGCCCGTGCGGCAGGCCCTGCCCGCTCTGCGCGACGCCCTGGAGGGCCACGGCACCGCCGTGCTCGTGGCACCGCCCGGCACCGGCAAGACGACGCTGGTGCCGCTGGCGCTGGCCGGGCTGCTCGGCGAGGGGCCCGCGCGGCGGGTGGTGGTGGCCGAGCCGCGCCGGATCGCCGCCCGCGCGGCGGCCCGCCGGATGGCCTGGCTGCTCGGCGAGCAGGTCGGGCGGAGCGTCGGCTACACCGTGCGCGGCGAGCGGGTCGTGGGACGGCACGCGCGCGTGGAGGTCGTCACGACCGGTGTTCTCTTGCAGCGTCTGCAACGCGACCAGGAGCTGTCCGGCGTGGACGTCGTGGTCCTCGACGAGTGCCATGAGCGCCATCTGGACGCCGACACGGTGGCGGCCTTCCTCTGGGACGTGCGGGAGACCCTGCGGCCGGAGCTGCGCCTGGTGGCCGCGTCGGCGACCACGGACGCGCAGGGGTGGGCGCGGCTGCTGGGCGGGGCACCGGTGGTCGAGGCGGCCGGTGTCTCGTACCCCGTGGAGACCGTGTGGACGCCGCCGGCCCGTCCGGTGCGGCCGCCGCACGGGATGCGCGTCGACCCGGCGCTGCTGGCGCATGTGGTGTCGGTGGTGCGGCGGGCCCTGGCCGAGCGGGACGGGGACGTGCTGTGCTTCCTGCCCGGCGTGGGCGAGATCGCGCGCGTGGCCGGCCGGCTGGGGGACCTCGGGGACGTGGAGGTGCTCCAGGTGCACGGCAGGGCACCGGCCTCCGTCCAGGACGCGGTGCTGGCGCCCGGGGCCCGGCGCCGGGTGGTGCTGGCCACCGCGGTCGCCGAGTCCTCGCTGACCGTCCCCGGGGTACGGGTGGTCGTCGACGCGGGGCTGGCCCGGGAGCCGCGGGTGGACCACGCGCGCGGGCTGAGCGCGCTGGCGACGGTGCGGGCGTCCCGCGCGGCCGGGCGGCAGCGGGCGGGGCGGGCCGGGCGTGAGGCGCCGGGGGCGGTGTACCGCTGCTGGTCCGAGGCCGAGGACACCCGTCTGACGGCCTTTCCGGCCCCGGAGATCAGGGTGGCCGACCTGACCGCGTTCGCCCTCCAGGTGGCCTGCTGGGGCGATCCGGGGGCCTCGGGACTGGCGCTGCTGGACCCTCCGCCGGCCGGGGCGATGGCGGCGGCGCGGGAGGTGCTGACGGCGATCGGTGCGGTCGACTCCGCCGGACGGGCGACGGAACGGGGGGTGCGGCTGGCCCGGCTGGGGGTGCATCCGCGGCTGGGACGGGCGCTGCTGGACACCCCGGGCGGGGGTGCCGAGGTGGTCGCACTGCTGAGCGAGGAGGCTCCGCGGGAGTACGGGGACGACCTGGCGGCCGCGCTGCGTGCCGCCCGGCGGGGCGGTGACGCCTATGCCGGGCGCTGGCTCGCGGAGGTGCGGCGGCTGAAGTCGGACGGCGAGGGCGCGTCGGCGTCCGGCGTGGACGACCGCGCCGTGGGACGCGTCGCCGCCCTCGCCTTCCCCGAGCGGGTCGCCAGGGCCGACGGAGGGTCGTACCTGATGGCCTCCGGCACCCGGGCCGAGCTCGGTGACGGCAGCCCGCTGCGCGGTGCGCCGTGGCTCGCCGTGGCCGTCGCGGACCGTCCCGTCGGCAGCGGGCACGCGCGCGTGCGGCTCGCCGCGGTGGTGGACGAGGACACGGCCAGGGCGGCGGCCGCGTCGCTGTACACGGAGGACCAGGAGGTCCGCTGGGCCGACGGGGACGTCGTCGCGCGGCGGGTGGAGCGGCTCGGGGCGATCGAGCTCGCGGTGCGGCCGTTGCGGGACGCCGACCCGGCCCTCGTACGCGATGCGCTGCTCGACGGGCTGCGGCGCGAGGGGCTCGGCCTGTTGCGGTGGACGCCCGACGCCGCCGTGCTGCGGCAGCGGCTCGCCTTTCTCCGGCTGCGTCTCGGTGAGCCCTGGCCGGACGTGTCCGACGAAGCGCTCCACGCGCGCGTGGACGAATGGCTGGAACCGGAGCTCGGCCGGTCCCGGCGGCGGGCCGATCTCGGACGGATCGACGCCGGGGAGGCGCTGCGGCGGCTGCTGCCGTGGACGGGCGGGGAAGCGGGGCGGCTGGACGAACTGGCGCCGGAGCGGATCGCCGTACCCAGTGGGTCGCGGATCCGGGTCGACTACGGGAATCCGGAACAGCCGGTGCTCGCCGTGAAGCTGCAGGAGATGTTCGGGTTGCAGGAGTCACCCGCGGTGGCCGGGGTGCCGGTGCTGGTGCATCTGCTGTCGCCGGCCGGGCGGCCCGCCGCCGTCACCGCCGACCTCGCCTCGTTCTGGAGGGACGGCTACAAGGGCGTACGGGCCGAGCTGCGCGGGCGGTATCCGAAGCATCCCTGGCCCGAGGATCCCGCCGGCGCCGAGCCCACCCGGCACACCAACGCGCGGCTCAGGCGCTGACCGGTTCCGGGACCGAGGTGTCGACGGGCGCCGGGTCGGCGGGGCGGCGGCTGCGGGCCTCCAGGTAGAGGGAGAGGGCGAGCAGCGCGATGCCGAGGGACAGGAACCCCCAGGGGAGGTAGGAGGTCAGCATCAGGACGAGGGTGCGGTTGTGCTTGACCAGGGCGACCGTGTGCTCGATGTAGTCCTCGCGCATCTTCACGTCGCCGGCGAAGGCCGTCACCTTGGCGCGGCCGCCGAGCAGGGTGCCGCCGCGCAGCTCCTCCTTGTGGATCTCCTCGCCGTAGACGGGCGCCCCGGTGGCCGGCTCGACCCAGAACTTCCGGACCGTGGTGTACCAGCGGGTCGTGCCGGTCTTGGCGACGGACTCGGCGGTGATGCCCTGCACCGGCAGCTTCTTGGGCATGGGGACCTTGGTCCAGGGGATGGTCTGCTCGAAGTAGTAGACCTTGACGCCCCGGAAGGTCTGCGTCCCCTTGTAGTGGATGGGGTTGGTGGTGCGGGTCTGCGCGTCGAAGTACTCGTAGTCCCGTTTCTCGGTCAGGAACGGGAACTTGAACTCGATGCCGTCCCGTGCCACCGGGTCGCCGTCGACCATCTCGCCGGTGGCGTGCACGGGTTCCTGGCTGTGGGCGTCGAAGATGTAGCGCTCGGGGATCTCGGAGACCATCTTGCCGTCGGGCCCCTGGACGTAGGACAGGCCGTCCCAGACGACGACGTCCCGGCCCGCCGTCTTCTCGATCTTCTTCGCGGCCGCCACGTCGCCCTTGAGGGTCTGCACGATGGTGACCTGAGGGACCTTCTTGGCCTTCATGGTGCCGTAGTCGAGGAGCGTGGCGTTCTTCGCCACCAGGACCATGTCCTGGTACTGGTTCGCCGGGATCTTGGCGAGCCGCGGGAAGGCGTACCAGCGCAGCAGCGGGGAAAGCGCCGCGAAGAACACGGCACAGGCGAGCAGGACCAGACTGGCCTTGCGGCGCATCACGGCCTCCCGGGCGGCGGTTACGGGTGTGAGGGCACCGTCGTGAGCAGCGGCTTCGGGGACGTTCTCCCGTCCGGCGACCCGAGGGCGCTGACGGTCACGACCAGGGCGAACGCGAGGGCGAGACCGGTCGCGGCGGCGATCAGGGCACGCATGCGGGACCTCCCTACGGCCGACGGCCTCCTGATGGATCGTCAGGTCCGGGCACCGTAGCAACGGGAGGGTGAGATGAGAACAGGTCGTACGACGACGAGGGCGCCGTCCCGCGTCGGCGGGAGGGCGCCCTGGGCGTCGTACGACGGTGGATCAGGAGGTGGCGGAAGCGCTCGGGGAGGCGGAAGGCGACGCGGACGCGCTCTCGGAAGCGGTCGGCGACGGGCTCGGCGAGCTGTCCGCCGCGGCGACCGTCAGCTCGACGGTGAGCGTGGCGCCGCCGGTGGTGGTGATGCGGAGCAGGAACGTGCCGGTGGTGTCGTCCGCGTACAGCTTGGGCAGCGTGAGCAGGCCGTTCGCGTCCGTCTTGAGGTCCGTGAGGGTGCGCACGGCGTTGCCGTCGGCGTCCTTGAAGTAGGGGCCCTTGTCGTTCGTGCTCGTGTCGTCGGCCGACTTGATGAGCGTGGCGGTGGCGGCGACCTTGTCGGCGACCGCGCCCTCGTAAGTGGCCTTCGCCTGTACCTGGTCGGCGAACTCGCCGCCCGGGGTGCAGGTCAGCGCGGTGGTGTTGGCGAGCGCGAGGGTGTCGGCGGCGCGCGCGGTGACGGTCGCGTCGTAGTCGACGCCCTTGACCGTGCGGCCGACCACGCTGGCATGGACCGTGAAGTCGCCGGTCTTCTCGCCCGCCTGGAGCACCGGGGCGACGGCTACGCCCTTGCTGTCGGTGACGACCGTGGCGACGCTCTCGCCACCGGCGAAGGTCGCGTCCGTGTCCCCGACGATGGTGAAGCGGACCCGGATCTTGGCGACGATCCGGCCGGCGATGGTCTCCGCGCGCGTGCTGATCTGCTTGCCGAACGCGTCGCCGGCCGTCGCCGTGAGCGTGGCGGTGCCCGCGTCCTCCAGGTGGTCCACTGTGTCGGTGGCCGTGGGCGGTGCGGTGGGTGACGTGCTCGGGGCGCTCGGCGTGGGCTCGTCGGGATTCGGCGTGGTCTTGGTCGGCTTCGTCGTGGAGCCGTCGGAACCGGAGCCGGAATCCGAACCGGAGCCGGTCGAGCCGTCGCTGCGGTGCGAGGGCAGGGTTCCCGTGCCGTTCGGGACCGAGTGGGTGCCCTTGCGGTAGAACTCGTACCAGGACAGCACCAGGTTGAGGTAGTCCTGCGAGTTGTTGTAGCTGAGGATCGCGCTGTTCATGTCGGCCTGGACGGAGAGGTCCCAGCCGTAGCGGCACAGGTAGTGGCCGGCGGCGAGCGCCGCGTCGTAGACGTTGTTGGGGTCCTTGACGCCGTCACCGTTGCCGTCGCGGCCCGCCCACGCCCAGGTCGAGGGGATGAACTGCATGGGGCCGACGGCCTGGTCGTACTGGCTGTTGCCGTCGTACTTGCCGCCGTCGGTGTCCTGGATGAGCGCGAAGCCGTTGCCGTCGAGCTCGGGGCCGAGGATGCGGTGCAGGGTGTTGCCCTCGGCGTCGACGTCGCCGCCGCGGGCCTGGCCGGACTCGACCTTGCCGATGGCCGCGAGCAGCTGCCAGGGCAGGTTGCAGCCGGGCTTGGAGCTGCGCAGCTCCGCCTCGGCCTTCTTGTAGGCGTCGAGGACGGTGGCGGGTATGCCGGCCTCGGCCGCTCCCCGGGAGACGGCGGTGCCGATGCTCGACGAGGAGGCCGTGGGGCTCGCGCTGGGGTTCGGGCTGTTGAGCGGCGGCAGGTCCGTGTAGTACGGCGAGTTGCCGGTGGCGCCGTCCGCCGCTCCGGTTCCGTCGGGCGCGGAGGTGCTGGCGCCGGCGTTTGCCTGTCTGCCCGTGTCTCCGGTGGTGGCGCCCGGAGCCTGGGAAGCGGACAGAGCCGCTACCGCCAACGCGGCCGCGGCGGTCGTCGCCGCTCCCTTGCGCAGCCGCCTGCCGAATTGCGCCGCCATAAGGTGAACCCCTCCCATGGACGCCTTCTGAGCGCCCGTCTCCGTCTGTCCGCTCGCCTCTGGTGTGACGGTCGACCCGGTGCTGTGGTTGCCCCCTGTTACCTCTTTCGCGTGTCGAGGTAGCGCATCCGGCCGTGCACGCCGGGGCGGCGACCCAGGCGACCCTACGACAACTTCCTTTCCACGGACACCCGGCGGTGCCCGATTTTCACCAGTTGGCCATTCCCCGTTGAACGATGGTGGTGTCGCGGATACTTGCCGTACGCGATCACTTGTTCGGCGCTCCGGCCGACGACTCTTCCAGGGGGCCCGGGTGCCGTTCACTCTCAGCCATGCCGCCGCCGTGCTGCCCGCCCTGCGCGGCGACGGGACCGGACGCGGGCGGCCGGTCCCGGCGGTGCTCGTCGCGGGGTCCTTCGCGCCCGACCTCACCTACTACGCGGCGAGCGCGGTGCCGGACGCGATGGAGTTCGGTACGGTCACGCACTCCTTCACCGGTGTCCTCACCGTCGACGTGCTGATCTCCTGGGCGCTGGCGGCACTGTGGCTGCTGGTCCGGGAGCCGGTGGTGGCCCTCGCGCCCCGGGCCCGGCAGGGCCGGGTGGCCGCGCTCCTGCGCTGCGGGGCGCCACGCGCGCGTGCGGGGCTCCCGGTGGCCGCGTGGTGGTACGTCTCGGCCGTGCTCGGCGGGCTCACGCACGTCGTCTGGGACGCGTTCACGCACCACGACCGCTGGGGGACGCGGTTGATCCCGGCGATCGGCCGAAGCGTCGCGGGCATGCCGTTGTACACCCTGCTCCAGTACGGCAGTTCGGCGGTGGGCGCGGCCGTGCTCGCCGTGTTCGCGGTCCGCGCGGTACGGCGGGCGCCGGCGGCGGAGCCGGTGGGGGTGCCGCTGCTGTCGGTACGGGACCGGTGGTGGGCCGGCGCCGGAATCGCCGGCTGCGCCCTGCTCGCGGCGGTGCAGCGGGCGCTGCGGTGGTGGGAGTTCTGGGGGGCCACGGCGAAGCCCTGGGAGTTGCTTCCCACGGTGCTCTTCGGGGCGGGCGCGGGGCTGTTGCTCGGGGTGCTGGGGTACGCCGTGGCGGTCAGGGTGTGGCGTCCGGCCCCGGTGGCCGACGGCGCGCGGCCGAGTGCGTCGGCCGTTCGGTGAGGCTCGCCACGAACACGGTCATGGTGCGGGGGCGGCGGGGGCCGGGGAGCGCGGTGAGGAGCAGCGCGAGGTAGCTGCGGGCGAGGTCGAGCCACTGGCGCAGGTCCGGGCGGGTGCGCAGCCTGCGCCGGAGGCGGGAGACCGCCCGGCGCACGGTGACCGCGAGGTCGGTGGGGATGCGGGCGGAGCTGGCGCTGGCCGCTTGGGCCGGGGCCGACGGGAACGCCGTGACCTGAGCGGAGGCGGAGGCGGAACGGGCCTTGGCCGGAGGCCTGCTCTGGGGCGTCCGGCGGTGAACCATACGTATACCCATGGCCGCATCCTTGCCGGTGGCGGTGGCGGGGGCGTTCTGGCGGGGTCCACGCGAGTGACGGGCCGGCGCCCTCATTTTTCTCCGCCGCCCCCATCTCCTTGCTCCGCCACCCCCTCTCCCTTCCTCGCCGCCCCCCTTTTTTCTCCGCCGCAACGGTGCTCAGCCACAGCGACGCTGTCCGGCGGTGCCGAGCCGGGCGCATCCCGTGGGTTCGGCACCGCCGGAAGCCACCGTCGTGGCTGAGCACCGTTGCGGCGGAGCAAGGGGAGGGCGCGGCGGAACAAGGGGAGGGGACTGCGAAGAAGGAGGACAGAAGACATGCAGGGCGCCGCCACCAGAAAGGTAGGACGCCGCCGCCGAGATGGAAGGGCGCCGCCACCAGAAAGGTAGGGCGCCGCCACCGAGTTGGAAGGGTGCCGCCGCCGAAATCGGGCAGCGGCACCCTTCGCTGGTCCCCTGGAGACACGCCCCCGTCGGCCTCTGTGGCTCGGCACCGCACGCGCCCCCTGTCGGCTCTCGCCGGAGGCGTCAGTGGGCTGCTGATTCCCAGTCCGGGCCCACGCCCACCGAGACGTCCAGAGGGGCCCTGAGGTGGACCGCGTTGGACATCTGGTCGCGGAGGACCGCTTCGACCCGGTCGCGCTCACCGGGGGCGATCTCCAGGACGATTTCGTCGTGGACCTGGAGGAGCATGCGGGACTTCAGCTCCGACTCGCGGAGTGCGCCGTCCACCCTCAGCATGGCGATCTTCACGATGTCCGCCGCCGTGCCCTGGATGGGCGCGTTGAGGGCCATCCGCTCGGCCGCCTCCCGGCGCTGGCGGTTGTCGCTGTTGAGGTCGGGGAGGTAGCGGCGGCGGCCGAAGAGCGTCGCCGTGTACCCGGTGGCACGGGCCTCGTCGACCACCCGGCGCAGGTAGTCGCGGACCCCGCCGAAGCGCTCGAAGTACGTGTCCATCAGGCCCCGGGCCTCGCCCGCGTCGATGTTCAGCTGCTGGGAGAGGCCGAACGCCGACAGACCGTACGCGAGGCCGTACGACATCGCCTTGATCTTGCGGCGCATCTCCGCGTCGACGGCCGACCGGTCGACGTCGAACACCTGGGAGGCGACCGTGTTGTGCAGGTCCTCCCCGGAGGTGAACGCCTCGATCAGGCCCTCGTCCTCGGAGAGGTGGGCCATCACCCGCAGCTCGATCTGGCTGTAGTCCGCGGTCATGAGCGACTCGAAGCCCTCGCCCACGACGAAGCCCCGGCGGATCGCCCGGCCCTCGTCGGTGCGGACCGGGATGTTCTGGAGGTTGGGGTCGGTGGAGGAAAGGCGGCCGGTCGCGGCGACGGTCTGGTTGAAGGTGGTGTGGATGCGGTCGTCGGCGGCGACGGTCTTGATCAGGCCCTCGACCGTGACCCTCAGCTTGGCCTGCTCGCGGTGCCGGAGCATGATCACCGGCAGTTCGTTCTCGGTCTGGCCGGCGAGCCAGGCGAGCGCGTCGGCGTCGGTGGTGTAACCGGTCTTGGTCTTCTTCGTCTTGGGGAGGGCCAGCTCGCCGAAGAGGACCTCCTGGAGCTGCTTGGGCGAGCCCAGGTTGAACTCGTGGCCGGCCGCCGCGTGCGCCTCCTTCACGGCCTGCTGCACCGCGCCCGCGAACATCTGCTCCATCGCTTCCAGGTGCGCGCGGTCGGCCGCGATGCCGTGTCGCTCCATGCGGGCGAGCAGGACCGACGTGGGCAGTTCCATGTCACGGAGAAGGTCCGCCGCGCCGACCTCCTGGAGCCGCTCCCCGAAGGCCTCGCCGAGGTCGAGGATCGCGCGGGCCTGGATCATCAGCGCCTCGGCCTCGGCGCCGTCGTCCGCGCCGAACGCCAGCTGGCCGTCGGCCGCGGCGGCGGGGGCCAGCTCGCGGTGCAGGTACTCCAGGGACAGCGCGTCCAGGTCGAAGGAGCGGCGGCCGGGCTTGACCAGGTAGGCGGCGAGCGCGGTGTCCATGGTGACGCCCTCGATGGTCCAGCCGTGCTCGGCGAAGACCCGCATGGCGCCCTTGGCGTTGTGGAAGACCTTGGGCCGCGCGGCGTCGGCCAGCCAGGCCGCCCACGCGTTCTCGTCGGCCTCGTCCAGCTCGGCGGGGTCGAACCAGGCGGCCGGGCCGTCGGCCGTGGCGAGGGCGACCTCGGCGACCGAGCCGGTGCCGAGCGCCCAGGTGTCGACGGTGGCGACGCCCAGCCGGCCGGTGCCGTGCCCGGCGAGCCAGCCGGCCAGCTCGCCGGTGCCCAGGACCGTGGCGTCGACTTCCACGCCCGCCTCGGCGACCGGCGTGGACTCGGCCTCCTCGGCGCCCGGGTCGACGGCGTAGAGCCGCTCGCGCAGCGACGGGTTGCGGATCTCCAGGGTGTCCAGGATCATCGCGACGTTCTTGCGGTCGTACGGCGCGCGCTCCAGGTCGGCGACCGTCTTCGGCAGCTGCACGGCCCGCTCCAGCTCGGTGAGCCGGCGGTTCAGCTTGACGGACTCCAGGTGGTCGCGGAGGTTCTGGCCGGCCTTGCCCTTCACCTCGTCGACGCGCTCCACCAGCTCGGCGAAGGAGCCGAACTGGTTGATCCACTTCGCGGCGGTCTTCTCGCCGACTCCGGGGATGCCTGGGAGGTTGTCGGACGGGTCACCGCGCAGGGCCGCGAAGTCGGGGTACTGGACGGGCGTCAAGCCGTACTTCTCGAAAACCTTCTCCGGGGTGAACCTGGTCAGCTCGGAGACGCCCTTGGTCGGGTAGAGGACCGTGGTGTGCTCGGTGACCAGCTGGAAGGAGTCGCGGTCGCCGGTGACGATCAGGACCTCGAAGCCCTCGGCCTCGGCCTGGGTGGCGAGGGTGGCGATGATGTCGTCGGCCTCGAAGCCCTCGACGGCGAAGCGCTGCGCGTGCATGGCGTCGAGCAGCTCGCCGATCAGCTCGACCTGGCCCTTGAACTCGTCCGGGGTCTTGGAGCGGTTCGCCTTGTACTCGGTGAACTCCTCGGAGCGCCAGGTCTTGCGGGAGACGTCGAACGCCACCGCGAAGTGCGTGGGCGCCTCGTCACGCAGGGTGTTGGCCAGCATCGACGCGAAGCCGTAGATCGCGTTCGTCGGCTGGCCCGTCGCGGTCGTGAAGTTCTCCGCGGGCAGCGCGAAGAACGCGCGGTACGCCAGCGAGTGCCCGTCCATGAGCATCAGCCGGGGACGGGAGCCGCCGGGGGTCTTGTCGGTCTGCTTCGCTGCTGAATCTGCCACGCCCCCGATCCTGCCACGCCGCACTGACAGTGAGGGCCGACGGTTCGGGTTGCGGCGAGCTCGGCACCGCCCGAGGGCGCCGTCGTGGCCGATCGCCGTCGCGGCGGAGAAATCGACAGCAGACCAGCAGACATTGGTTGCGTTCCGCTCTGCAGACCGTGCTCGATGGTTGTCGGTGGCGCGTGCGAGGATCGGGTGTCCGTGGCAGTGGTGCCGGTGTAGTAGGGAGAGCATGCGATGGCGACCAAGCCGCCCAAGGAGGATCCGGTCCAGGACGCGCCGCAGGTCGCGGAGCCGAAGCACGCGGCCGCGGGGCTGCCCGCCATCGGGCACACGCTGCGCATCGCCCAGCAGCAGATGGGCGTGAGGCGCACCGCGCTCACGCTGCTCCGCGTGAACCAGAAGGACGGCTTCGACTGCCCGGGCTGCGCCTGGCCGGAGCCCGATCACCGGCACGCGGCCGAGTTCTGCGAGAACGGCGCCAAGGCGGTGGCCGAGGAGGCCACCCTCCGCCGGGTGCCGCCCGAGTTCTTCGCGGAGCACTCCGTGGCCGACCTGCACCACCGCAGCGGTTACTGGCTGGGCCAGCAGGGGCGGCTCACCCACCCCATGTATCTCGCCGAGGGCGCCGAGCACTACGAGCCGGTCGGCTGGGAGCGCGCCTTCGACATCATCGGCGAGGAGATCGCGGCCCTCTCCGCCCCCGACGAGGCGGTCTTCTACACCTCGGGGCGGACCAGCAACGAGGCCGCGTTCCTGTACCAGCTGTTCGCCCGCGAGCTGGGCACGAACAACCTGCCGGACTGCTCCAACATGTGCCACGAGTCCTCGGGCTCGGCGCTGACCGAGACGATCGGCATCGGCAAGGGCAGCGTCCACCTGGAGGACCTGTACAAGGCGGACCTGATCATCGTCGCCGGGCAGAACCCGGGGACCAACCACCCCCGGATGCTCTCCGCCCTGGAGAAGGCCAAGGCCAACGGCGCGAAGATCATCAGTGTCAACCCGCTCCCGGAAGCAGGCCTGGAGCGGTTCAAGAACCCGCAGACCCCCCAGGGCATGCTCAAGGGCGCCGCTCTCACGGACCTGTTCCTGCAGATCCGCATCGGCGGCGACCAGGCCCTGTTCCGGCTCCTCAACAAGCTCGTGCTGGAGACGGAGGGTGCGGTCGACGACGAGTTCGTGCGCGAACACACCCACGGGTACGAGGAGTTCGTGAAGGCCGCCCGCGCCGCCGACTGGCACGAGACGCTCACCGCCACCGGACTCACGCGCGAGGAGATCGAGCAGGCCCTCGGCATGGTGCTCGCCTCGGAGCGCACCATCGTCTGCTGGGCGATGGGGCTCACCCAGCACAAGCACTCGGTGCCGACCATCCGAGAGGTCGTCAACTTCCTGCTGCTGCGCGGCAACATCGGCCGTACCGGCGCCGGCGTCTGCCCGGTGCGCGGCCACTCGAACGTGCAGGGCGACCGCACGATGGGCATCTTCGAGCGGCCCGCCCCCGCCTTCCTGGACGCCCTGGAGCGGGAGTTCGGTTTCGCGCCCCCGCGCGAGCACGGCTTCGACGTGGTCCGGGCCATCGAGGCGCTGCGCGACGGCGAGGCGAAGGTCTTCTTCGCGATGGGCGGGAACTTCGTCGGGGCCACCCCCGACACCGACGTCACCGAGGCGGCCATGCGCCGCGCGCGGCTGACCGTGCACGTGTCGACGAAGCTCAACCGCTCGCACGTGGTCACCGGCGCGCGGGCGCTGATCCTGCCGACGCTCGGCCGGACCGAGCGCGATCTCCAGGGCAGCGGCGAGCAGTTCGTGACCGTCGAGGACTCCATGGGCATGGTGCACGCCTCACGCGGCCGCCTGGAGCCCGCGAGCCCGCACCTGCTGTCGGAGCCGGCGATCGTGTGCCGGCTGGCCCGCAGGGTGCTAGGCGAGAACAGCCGTACGCCGTGGGAGGAGTTCGAGAAGGACTACGCGACGATCCGGGACCGGGTGGCCCGCGTGATCCCCGGCTTCGAGGACTTCAACGCGCGCGTGGCGCACCCGGGCGGCTTCGCGCTCCCGCACGCCCCGCGCGACGAGCGCCGGTTCCCGACGGCCACCGGCAAGGCGAACTTCACGGCAGCCCCGGTGGAGTACCCCGAACTGCCCGAGGGCCGGCTGCTGTTGCAGACGCTGCGCTCGCACGACCAGTACAACACCACGATCTACGGCCTGGACGACCGCTACCGGGGCATCAGGAACGGGCGCCGGGTGGTCCTGGTGAACCCCGAGGACGCCCGGCTGCTGGGCGTCGCCGACGGGTCGTACGTGGACCTGGTCGGCGAGTGGAAGGACGGCGTGGAGCGCCGGGCGCCGGGCTTCCGGGTGGTGCACTACCCGACCGCCCGGGGCTGTGCGGCCGCGTACTACCCGGAGACCAATGTGCTGGTGCCGCTCGACGCCACCGCGGACACCAGCAACACCCCGGCCAGCAAGTCCGTGGTGATCCGCCTGGAGGCCGGTGTGCCGCACCCGAGGGCCGCCGTCTGAGCGCCCGCTCAGTTCGTCTGGAAGAATCGGCGGCCGACTGAGCGTTTGCTCAGCCGGGAGAGACAGCCGCACGACGAACGGAGCCGGCCCATGGGCGAGCAGCAGCACGTGAAGTTCCCGCAGGAGGTCATCGACGAGTACGCCGCGCTGGGTGTCGACCTGCGGGCCCTGTTCTCGGCGGGCCACCTCGGCAACCGCATGGGCGTGCAGATCGTGGAGGCCTCCGCGGAGCGGGTCGTCGGCACCATGCCGGTGGAGGGCAACACGCAGCCGTACGGGCTGCTGCACGGCGGTGCCAGCGCGGTGCTGGCGGAGACCCTGGGCTCGGTCGGTTCGATGCTGCACGGCGGCAGTTCGAAGATCGCGGTGGGTGTCGACCTTAACTGCACGCATCACCGCGGCGCGCGCTCCGGCCTGGTCACCGGTGTGGCCACGCCCGTCCACCGGGGGCGTTCGACGGCGACGTACGAGATCGTGATCAGCGACGAGGAGGGCCGACGGGTGTGCAGCGCCCGGCTGACCTGCCTGCTGCGTGACGTGCGTCCGGGCGACGAGGTCCACCTCCAGCAGGGCGCCGGCGCCTGAGAAGCACCCAGGGCGGCGAAGGGCCTCGGCGCCGCGAGCCGAGGTCAGCGCCCGGTAAGACAGCCCCGGGCAGCGGCGGGCAACGCACCCCGACCCGCCCCGGCCCGCCCCGCAGGGAAATGCGAAGAAGTTCCGAAGGGTTGACTTTCTTTCCCCAGTGTAACTCTACGTAATACGCGTGTAATCCGCATTCGCTGTTTCACCCCAGTTCCCAGGGCACGCCTCGTTCCCCGTCCACCTCGAAAGTCGCCCACAGCAACGGTCGCACGTCATGCCCAAAACCGCCGAGACGCCTGAACGGATCACGCCGGGTCCTGCAGGTTCTCAGAATGCGGACAGGGCGAATCGGGCTCAATTCCTGCTTTCCCCCCACGCTGTACCGCTCTGCATTACCTCGTGTCATAACAAGAGCGTCACAGCCTTGGACAAGACCTCCTCCACGTTCCTCACCCGCGCTTAGAGTCACGGCCAGTCACCGCTCCATGGGGAGTTCGGTACCGGCGCGGCACTCGTCGTTCCCTGCAAGGGGGCGCACTGCCCACGGAAAGGATCGATTGTGCGACAGCGTTCTCTGGTGATTCTTACCTCCGTTCTGACCACCGGAGCCCTGACACTCACCGCCTGCGGCTCCCGCGACAACAACAGCAAGAGCAGCGACAGCGGCAACGTGACGGTCACGATCGGCGTCGACGCCCCGCTGACCGGCGCGAACTCCGCCACGGGTCTCGGCATCCAGTACGGCGCCCAGATCGCCGTCGACGACGCCAACAAGAACAAGACCGTCCCGGGCGTCACCTTCAAGATCAAGGCGCTGGACGACAAGGCGGTTCCGGCCACGGGCCAGCAGAACGCCACCCAGCTCGTCTCCGACACGAGCGTGCTCGGCGTCGTCGGCCCGCTCAACTCCGGTGTGGCCACGCAGATGCAGCAGGTCTTCGCCACCGCCAACCTGGTGGAGATCTCGCCGTCCAACACCAACCCCGAGCTGACCATGGGCAAGAACTGGCAGACCAGCCCGTCCCGCCCGTTCAAGACGTACTTCCGCACCGCGACCACCGACGCCCTCCAGGGCGCCTACGCGGCGGACTACGCCTACAACGTCGCCAAGAAGAAGAAGGCCTTCGTCGTCGACGACAAGCAGACCTACGGCGCGGGTCTGTCGAAGATCTTCTCGGAGCAGTTCGTCAAGCAGGGCGGCAAGGTCATCGGCACCGACCACGTCAACACCGGTGACCGCGACTTCTCGACCCTGGTCACGAAGATCAAGAGCTCGGGCGCCGACATCCTCTACTACGGCGGCCAGTACGACGAGTCCGAGGTGCTGACCAAGCAGCTCAAGGCCGCGGGTGCCAAGATCCCGCTGTTCGGCGGCGACGGCATGTTCACCCCGACCTACATCAAGACGGCCGGCACGGCCTCCGAGGGCGACCTGGTGACGTCGATCGGCGTCCCGGTCGACACCCTGCCCGCCGCCAAGGACTTCGTGGCCACCTACAAGGCCAAGAAGTACCCCGGTGACTACGGCACCTACGGCTCGTACTCCTACGACGCCACCACCGCGATCATCAAGGCCGTCGGCACCGTCGTGAAGGACGGCAAGATCCCCACCGACGCCCGCTCCCAGATCGTCAGCGCCGTCCAGAGCACCTCCTTCGAGGGCATCTCCGGCAAGATCGCGTTCGACCAGTACGGCGACACCACGAACAAGCAGCTGACCGTCTACAAGGTCGTCAGCGGTGCGTGGAAGTCCGTCCAGAGCGGCGTGGCCACCCCGAAGTAGCCAGCTCAGCACATCGCACCACCAGGGCCGCGCGGCGCAGACCAACCGTCACCGCGCGGCCCGCCCTCTACCGCCCCCCCTGACTCTCCCCACCACATGGAGGCCATGCGGTGAACACCCTGCCGCAGCAGCTGGCCAACGGGCTGTTCCTCGGCTCGATGTACGGGCTGATCGCCATCGGTTACACGATGGTGTACGGCATCGTCCAGCTCATCAACTTCGCCCACGGCGAGATCTTCATGACCGGAGGCTTCGGCGCCCTCACGGTCTACCTTCTCCTGCCGGACGGCATATCCATGTGGGTAGCGCTGCCGGCGATGCTCATCGGCGGCGCACTGGTCGCCGTACTCATCGCCGTCGGCGCCGAACGCTTCGCCTACCGTCCACTGCGCGGCGCACCACGCCTCGCGCCGCTGATCACCGCGATCGGCCTGTCGCTCGCGCTGCAGCAGGCGGTCTTCAACTGGTACCACGTCGACGGCGACGCGAAGACCGCCCGGGTCTTCCCGCAGCTGCCGTTCGGCCCGCTGCACATCGGCTCCGTGACCGTGCAGAGCGGTGACATCTTCCTGATCATCGCCGCCCCGCTGTGCATGGCGGTCCTCGCCCTGTTCGTCCGGCTCTCCCGCACCGGCCGCGCCATGCAGGCCACCGCCCAGGACCCGGACACCGCACAGCTGATGGGCATCGACACCAACCGCATCATCGTCATCGCATTCGCGATCGGCGGCTTCTTCGCGGCCGTGGCCGGTGTCTCGTACGGCCTCAAGTACGGCTCCGTCTCCTACGACATGGGCTTCATCGCCGGTCTCAAGGCGTTCACCGCGGCCGTCCTCGGCGGTATCGGCAACATCTACGGCGCCATGCTCGGCGGCCTCGTCCTCGGTATCGCCGAGGCCATGGCGACCGCCTACATCGCCAACGTCCCCGGCATGCAGCAGCTCGGCGGTGGCGGCTGGGCCTCCGTGTGGGCCTTCGTCCTGCTGATCCTCGTACTCCTGTTCAGACCACAGGGTCTGCTCGGCGAACGCGTCGCGGACAGGGCGTGAGCAGCATGACCGACACCACCAGCTCCCCGGCCGCGGCGGAGCACGGGCTCGTACCGCTGCCGCTGTCCGTCGCCCGGCTGCTCATCGTCGTGGGCGCCGTGGGCACCATCGCCAGCGCCTTCCTCAGCTGGACCTGGACGTCCGACTTCCCCGGCGACCTGACCGTCTACGGCTACCCGGCCGGCCTGCAGATCCTCGCCCTCGTGGGCGGTGCCCTCACCCTGCTGTTCGGGCTCACCCTGTGGGACGTCAAGTGGCTGCGCTGGCTGAACCCGGCGAACAGCGCCTCGCCCGTCTTCCTGACGGCCCTGTCGGCGTTCGCCGTCTGCTGGTTCACCGGCATCGCCATCACCGTCGACCTCGGCGGCCTGGTCAACCTCGACCCCGGCGCCTTCGTGGCGATGGCGGCCTCCGCGCTGCCCGTCGTCGGCGCCCTCGCGCTGCCCAACCCGGCCCCGGGCACCGGCATCCGCGGCTACCTGGCCAAGCCCCAGCTGCCCGCTCCCGGCAAGGTCTCACCGCTCACCGAGCGCATCATCATCACGGTCGGCGTCGCGCTCGCCCTGGTGGTCTTCACCTACGGCATCGGCATCGACAACGACGCGAGCGAGACCTTCATCGGCTACCTGCTGCTGCTCGTCTTCGCCGCCTGGGGCCTCATGCACACCGGCCTCGTCGACCGCTTCGCGACCACCGCGGCGCACCACAAGGGGTTCGCCTCGGCGCTCGCCTTCGTCGCGGCCGTGATCTTCCCCTTCACCCAGAGCGACGACCACAACGCCAACGTCGGCGTGAACATCCTGATCTTCGCCACGGTCGCCCTGGGCCTGAACATCGTCGTCGGCCTCACCGGTCTGCTCGACCTCGGTTACGTCGCGTTCCTCGGTGTCGGCGCCTACGCGGCCGCGCTGGTCTCCGGCTCGGAGTACTCCCGGTTCTCCGGCGTGCACTTCCCGTTCTGGGCCGCCGCCCTCACCGGCATGGCCGCCTCGCTGATCTTCGGTGTGCTGATCGGCGCGCCGACCCTGCGGCTGCGCGGCGACTACCTGGCCATCGTCACGCTCGGCTTCGGTGAGATCTTCCGTATCACCGTCAACAACCTCGACGGCACCTCCGGACCGAACATCACCCGGGGACCCAACGGCATCACCCAGATCCCGGACCTGAACATCTTCGGGTTCAACCTGGGCGACTCGCACACCGTCTTCGGACAGCACCTGGGCCGGTTCGCCAACTACCTGTTCCTGATGCTCATCGTCACGGCGATCGTCGTGCTCGTCTTCACCCGTGCCGCCGACTCCCGTATCGGCCGCTCCTGGATCGCCATCCGCGAGGACGAGACCGCCGCCACCGCCATGGGCATCAACGGCTTCCGCGTCAAGCTGATCGCCTTCGCCCTCGGCGCCTCCCTCGCAGGCCTCGCCGGCACCGTGATGGCGCACGTCAACTACAGCGTGAACCCGCAGCCGTACCAGTTCGCCGGCGCCGCACCGCCCAACTCGGCCTTCCTGCTGGCCGCCGTCGTCCTCGGCGGCATGGGCACCGTCAGCGGCCCGCTGCTCGGCGCGAGCGTGCTCTACCTGGTCCCGGAGAAGCTCCAGTTCCTCCAGAACTACGAGCTGTTCGCCTTCGGTATCGCGCTGATCGTGCTGATGCGGTTCCGGCCGGAGGGCATCATCGCCAACCGCCGCCGCCAGCTGGAGTTCCACGAGACCGGCCAGCTCGACGTACCCGCACAGGAGACGCTGAGCGACGATCCGGCCGTCACCAAGGCAGGGGCGTAAGAACCATGACGACACCTGTACTCGAAGCCCGTGACGTCACGATGCGCTTCGGCGGTCTGACCGCCGTCCGGTCGGTGGACTTCACGGTCAACAGCGGTGAGATCGTCGGACTGATCGGCCCGAACGGCGCCGGCAAGACCACCTTCTTCAACTGCCTCACCGGTCTGTACGTCCCCACCGAGGGCACGGTCTCCTACCAGGGCAAGGTCCTGCCGCCCAAGCCGCACCTGGTGACGCAGGCGGGCATCGCGCGCACGTTCCAGAACATCCGGCTCTTCGCCAACATGACCGTCCTGGAGAACGTCCTCGTGGGCCGCCACACGCGGACCAAGGAGGGCCTGTGGTCCGCGCTGCTGCGCGGTCCCGGCTTCCGCAAGGCCGAGAAGGAGTCCGAGGCGAAGGCCATGGAGCTCCTGGAGTTCATCGGCCTCGCCGCCAAGCGCGACCACCTCGCGCGCAACCTGCCCTACGGCGAGCAGCGCAAGCTGGAGATCGCGCGGGCGCTGGCCAGCGAGCCGGGCCTGCTGTTGCTCGACGAGCCGACGGCCGGCATGAACCCGCAGGAGACCCGGGCCACCGAGGAACTGGTCTTCGCCATCCGGGACAAGGGCATCGCCGTCCTCGTCATCGAGCACGACATGCGCTTCATCTTCAACCTGTGCGACCGGGTCGCCGTCCTCGTCCAGGGCGAGAAGCTCGTCGAGGGGACCTCGGACGTCGTACAGGCGGACGAGCGTGTCGTCGCCGCGTATCTGGGTGAGCCCTTCGAGGGCGATCCCGGTGTGGCGGAGGCCGCCGAGGTCGAGGCCGCGGAGGCCACCGCCGATGCGGAGAGCGCCGCCGATGCGGAGAGCGCCGAGACCGCGGAGAGTGTCGAGGCGGACAGCACCACCAAGGGAGAGGCCCAGTGACCGCACTGCTGGAGGTCGAGGACCTCAGGGTCGCCTACGGCAAGATCGAGGCCGTCAAGGGCATCTCGTTCAGTGTCGAGGCCGGTCAGGTCGTGACCCTCATCGGCACCAACGGCGCCGGCAAGACGACGACCCTGCGTACCCTGTCGGGGCTGCTCAAGCCCGCCTCGGGCAAGGTCGTGTTCGACGGCAAGCCGCTCAGCGGGGTACCGGCGCACAAGATCGTCGCCCTCGGGCTCGCCCACTCCCCCGAGGGCCGGCACATCTTCCCGCGCCTGACGATCACGGAGAACCTGCAGCTCGGTGCCTTCCTCCGCAAGGACAAGGCGGGCATCGAGAAGGACATCCAGCGGGCCTACGACCTCTTCCCGATCCTGGGCGAGCGGCGCAAGCAGGCCGCGGGCACCCTCTCGGGCGGTGAGCAGCAGATGCTGGCGATGGGGCGCGCGCTGATGTCCCAGCCGAAGCTGCTGATGCTGGACGAGCCGTCCATGGGTCTGTCGCCGATCATGATGCAGAAGATCATGGCGACGATCGTGGAGCTGAAGTCGCAGGGCACGACGATTCTGCTCGTCGAGCAGAACGCGCAGGCTGCGCTGTCGCTGGCCGACCAGGGGCATGTGATGGAGGTCGGCAACATCGTGCTGTCGGGCAGCGGGCAGGATCTGCTGACCGACGAGTCGGTGCGGAAGGCCTACCTGGGCGAGGACTAGGTCGTGGGATCACTGCGGGCCGGTGGGGGCTGGTCGCGCCCACGCGGCGGAGCCGCACATCGATAACAGCCCCGCGCCCCTTACGGCGCGCTGCACCTAAGCGGCGTCACAAAGGCCCGTGCTCTCTTCTCCGGAGCACGGGCCTTGTCGCGTGTGTACGGGTCAGCCCTTGCTGGACTTCTTCTCGTCGCTGTCCACGATGACGGCCTCGGCGACCTGCTGCATCGACATGCGGCGGTCCATCGACGTCTTCTGGATCCAGCGGAACGCGGCCGGCTCGGTCAGGCCGTACTCGGTCTGGAGGATGGACTTCGCGCGGTCGACCAGCTTGCGGGTCTCCAGGCGCAGGGTGAGGTCGGCGACCTCCTGCTCCAGCTGCTTCAGCTCGGTGAAGCGGGAGACGGCCATCTCGATCGCCGGGACGACGTCGCTCTTGCTGAACGGCTTGACCAGGTACGCCATCGCGCCCGCGTCCCGGGCCCGCTCGACGAGGTCGCGCTGCGAGAAGGCGGTGAGCATCAGTACCGGGGCGATGGATTCCTCGGCGATCTTCTCGGCCGCCGAGATGCCGTCCAGCTTGGGCATCTTGACGTCGAGGATGACCAGGTCGGGGCGGTGCTCGCGGGCCAGCTCGACGGCCTGCTCGCCGTCACCGGCCTCACCGACGACCGTGTACCCCTCCTCCTCCAGCATCTCTTTCAGGTCGAGCCGGATCAGGGCCTCGTCCTCGGCGATGACGACACGGGTCGTCATCGGAGGCACGTGCGACTTGTCGTCGGGTGCGTCGACTGGCTGGGGCGACTCGGCGGCGGTCACGGGGGCTCCTCGTTCAGGGCAGGGGTACTGCTGACAAGAGCCTACCTAGCTACGGTATGGTGGACGCGCGGAGGGTCGGGGATCACCTTTGATTCTTCGAGCCCCGGTAGCCCAATTGGCAGCAGGCAACGGATTCAAAACCCGTACAGTGTCGGTTCGAGTCCGACCCGGGGCACTTTTCCTTGGATTCCAAGGTCGCATAATTGTGTGGCCGAAGGGCCCCTCCGTGGCGCGGAGGGGCCCTTCGCACGTTACTTGGGGCTGTCGTCCTCACCGATGTGGTGGACCCGGACCATGTTGGTGGAGCCGGAGACACCGGGCGGGGAGCCCGCCGTGATGACCACGATGTCGCCCTTCTGGCAGCGACCGTACTTCAGCAGCAACTCGTCCACCTGGTCGACCATCTTGTCCGTCGAGTCGACGTGCGGGCCGAGGAAGGTCTCGACGCCCCAGGTGAGGTTGAGCTGGGAGCGGGTGGCCGGTTCCGGGGTGAAGGCGAGCAGCGGGATCGGCGAGCGATAGCGGGAGAGGCGGCGGACCGTGTCCCCGGACTCGGTGAACGCGACCAGGAACTTCGCGTTCAGGAAGTCGCCCATCTCGGCGGCGGCCCGGGCGACCGCTCCGCCCTGGGTGCGGGGCTTGTTGCTCTCGGTCAGCGGCGGCAGGCCCTTGGCGAGGATGTCCTCCTCGGCCGCCTCGACGATCTTCGCCATGGTGCGGACGGTCTCGATCGGGTACTTGCCGACGCTGGTCTCTCCGGAGAGCATCACCGCGTCCGTGCCGTCGATGACCGCGTTGGCGACGTCGGAGGCCTCGGCGCGGGTGGGGCGGGAGTTCTCGATCATCGAGTCGAGCATCTGGGTGGCGACGATGACCGGTTTGGCGTTGCGCTTGGCGAGCTTGATCGCGCGCTTCTGGACGATCGGCACCTGCTCCAGCGGCATCTCCACGCCCAGGTCGCCACGGGCGACCATGATGCCGTCGAAGGCGGCCACGATTCCGTCGATGTTCTCGACGGCCTGCGGCTTCTCGACCTTGGCGATCACGGGGAGGCGGCGGCCCTCCTCGGCCATGATGCGGTGGACGTCCTCGATGTCCCGGCCGCTGCGCACGAAGGACAGGGCGATCACGTCGACGCCGGTGCGCAGCGCCCACCGCAGGTCGGCCTCGTCCTTGTCGGACAGGGCCGGGACGGAGACGGCGACCCCGGGGAGGTTGAGGCCCTTGTGGTCGGAGACCATGCCGCCCTCGACCACCGTGGTGTGCACGCGGGGGCCGTCGACGTGGGTGACCTCCAGGCAGACCTTGCCGTCGTCGACGAGGACGCGCTCACCGGGGGTGACGTCACCGGCCAGGCCCGTGTACGTCGTCCCGCACTGGTGCCGGTCCCCCTCGGCGCCCTCCTCCACCGTGATGACGAAGGTGTCACCGCGTTCGAGGAGTACGGGGCCTTCGGTGAAGCGGCCGAGCCGGATCTTCGGGCCTTGAAGGTCGGCGAGGATCCCGACGCTGCGACCGGACTCGTCGGAGGCCTTGCGGACACGCTGGTAGCGCTCCTCGTGCTCGGCGTGGGTGCCGTGGCTGAGGTTGAATCGGGCGACGTCCATTCCGGCCTCGACCAGGGCCTTGATCTGGTCGTACGAGTCGGTGGCGGGCCCCAGAGTACAAACGATCTTTGCTCGGCGCATGCTTCGAGCCTAGGCCTTACCGGCGGGTAGAGAATTGGTGGTACATGACGACCCAACAACCTTTGCGTGAAGGCCTATTGACAAGTGTTGAATTGTGCGACACCCCGCTCCTATGAGCATCTCGCATTTGTTGAACGCGGCAATGCCGGTGCTTTTCTATTCGAGATACCGAACACCCGCTTCGGGATCACAGCTCCGGCGGTGCCATGGTGAATTGCGCGCCGACCTGAGCGGTCACGCGCAGTTGCGGCGGTTCGAGATCCAGGGGCTCGGCGGGTGTCGGCATCTCGGCGGCCGCCCTGCTGCGGACTCCGCCGCCGAAGGCCGCCCGGTGCGGCCGCAGGCCTTCGACGCCGGTGTCGGCGAGCTCGACCAGGGCGGCGAGGGAGGTGCCGAGCGCGCTCGCGTACTCCCGGGCCCGCTGCACCGCCTCGGCGACCGCCCGCCGCCGGGCCTCGCCGTGCACGGGTGAGTCGGGGCGCAGCGACCACCAGGGGCCGTCGACCCTTGTCAGCTCCAAGTCGGCGAGCCTGGTGACGAGTTCGCCGAGCACGGTGAAGTCGGTGAACTCGGCGGTGAGCTGCACCCGTCCGTGATAGCTGCGTACCCGCTCGCCCCGGCCGCGCTCGGCGAATTCGGGGGCGACGGAGAAGGCCCCCGTCGACAGCCGCTCCACCGCCTCGCCGTACGACCTGATCAGGTCGAGGGCGGCGGCGTTGCGGCGGGTGAGGTCGTCCAGCGTCGAACGGCGGTCCCGGCCCCGGGCGCTGACCAGGACGCCGATCCGGGCCAGTTCGGGCTCAACCTCCAGCTCGGCCTCGCCGTGCACGACGAGGAGCGGGGCGTCGGGCGTGCCGGCCGCCCGGCGCTCCCCGGGCGAGGTCGAGGGTGAGGTCATACGCCCCACTCTGTCATGCCATCCCCGGTTGTGCGCCCCGGAGTTCACGGTCCAGGTCACCAGATCGAAACCTCCCGGACCTGTTGCCGTCAGTCATGCCCAGGACAGAATCTACGCGCGTCGTTGACTGAATCCCGAGGAGATCAAAACATGCCCTTGAACCGCCGGAAGTTCCTGAAGAAGTCCGCCGCGACCGGAGCGGGAGTGGCGATCGCCGGTGCGGCGGCGGCCCCGGCACAGGCCGTGCAGGCCTCCGCGACCCATGCCAAGCAGCCCAGGCGGTACTCGCTCACCGTCATGGGCACCACCGACCTGCACGGGCACGTCTTCAACTGGGACTACTTCAAGGACGCGGAGTACTCCGACAAGGCCGGCAACGCGATGGGCCTGGCGCGCATCTCGACCCTGGTCGAGCAGGTACGCAAGGAGAAGGGCCGTTGCAACACCCTGCTGCTGGACGCCGGTGACACCATCCAGGGGACCCCGCTGACGTACTACTACGCCAAGGTCGACCCGATCACCGCCAAGGGCGGCCCGGTGCACCCGATGGCGCAGGCCATGAACGCGATCGGGTACGACGCGGCGGCGCTCGGCAACCACGAGTTCAACTACGGCATCGAGACCCTGCGCAAGTTCGAGGACCAGCTGCGCTTCCCGCTGCTCGGCGCCAACGCGGTCGACGCGAAGACCCTGAAGCCGGCCTTCCCGCCCTACTTCATCAAGAAGTTCCACGTCCCGGGCGCCCCGCCGGTCAAGGTCGCCGTGCTCGGCCTGACCAACCCGGGCATCGCGATCTGGGACAAGGCCTACGTACAGGGCAAGCTGGCCTTCCCCGGGCTTGAGGAGCAGGCCGCGAAGTGGGTGCCGAAGCTGAAGGCGATGGGCGCCGACGTGGTCGTGGTCTCGGCCCACTCCGGCTCCTCCGGCACCTCCTCCTACGGCGACCAGGTGCCGTACGTCGAGAACGCGGCCGCGAACGTCGCCCGGCAGGTGCCGGGCATCGACGCGATCCTGGTCGGCCACGCGCACGTGGAGATCCCGGAGCTGAAGGTCGTCAACGAGGCCACCGGCAGGACGGTCGTCCTCTCCGAGCCACTGTGCTACGCCGAGCGCCTCACCCTCTTCGACATCGAGCTGGTGTTCGACAAGGGCAGCTGGGAGGTGGAGTCGGTCGCCGCCTCGCTGCTCAACTCCAACACGGTCGCCGACGACCCGAAGATCACCAAGCTGCTGTCCGACGAGCACGCCAAGGTCGTCGCGTACGTCAACCAGGTCGTCGGCACCGCGACCGAGACCCTCACCACGGTCGACGCCCGCTACCAGGACGCCCCGATCATCGACCTGATCACCAAGGTCCAGGAGGACGTGGTCAAGGCGGCCCTGGCGGGCACCGAGTACGCGTCGCTGCCGGTGATCGCACAGGCCTCGCCGTTCTCGCGGACCTCCGAGATCCCGGCCGGCAAGGTGACCATCCGGGACCTGTCCAGCCTGTATGTGTACGACAACACGCTGGTCGCCAAGTTGATGACGGGCGCGCAGATCCGGGCGTACCTGGAGTACTCGGCGGAGTACTTCGTCCGGACGGCGGCGGACGCGACCGTCGACGTGGAGAAGCTGACCAACGCGAACAGCCGTCCGGACTACAACTACGACTATGTCTCCGGCCTCGGGTACGAGATCGACATCGCGCAGCCGGCCGGGGCGCGGATCAAGAACCTGACCTACGACGGCGCCGCCCTCGATGACTCGCAGCAGTTCGTGCTCGCGGTGAACAACTACCGCGCCAACGGCGGCGGCGCGTTCCCGTACGTCGCCTCTGCCAAGGAGCTGTGGTCGGAGTCGACGGAGATCCGCACCCGGATCGCGGAGTGGGTGACCGCCAAGGGCGTCCTGGACCCGAAGGACTTCGCGTCGGTGGACTGGAAGCTGACCCGCGACGGTACGCCGGTGTTCTGAGGTGGGGGTGAAGGGGCGCCGGTCTCCGGACCGACGCCCCTCGCCAGGTCTACGACGCGCTCAGTCGACCAGCGGTGTGAGCTGCCTCGGCTGCTGCTGCGCCGGGACCCGCTCCTCCGGCCGCTCCAGGCCGAAGCTGGTGAAGGCGGTCCGCGCGGGCAACGGGTAGGGGTCCTTGCCGGTCAGGGAGTTGAGGATGGTGGCACTGCGCCAGGCGGCCAGGCCCAGGTCCGGCGCGCCGACGCCGTGGGTGTGGAGTTCGGCGTTCTGGACGTACGCCGATCCGGTCACCGACGAGTCGAGGACGAGCCGGAACCGCTCGTCCACACGCGGGCGTTCGCTGTTGTCCCGGCGCAGATAGGGGTCGAGTCCGGCGAGCAGGCGGCCGAGAGGGCGTTCGCGGTAGCCGGTGGCCAGGACGACGGCATCGGTGGTGAGGCGGGAGCGGGTGCCCTGCTGGACGTGTTCGAGGTGGAGCTCGACCTTGGTGGTGGCGACGCGTCCGGCGGTGCGGACGTGGACGCCGGGGGTCAGGACGGCCTCGGGCCAGCCGCCGTGCAGCGTACGGCGGTACAGCTCGTCGTGGATGGCGGCGATGGTGTCCGCGTCGATGCCCCTGTGCAACTGCCACTGGGAGGAGACGACCCGGTCCCGGACGGACTCCGCGAGGGCGTGGAAGTAGCGGGTGTAGTCGGGGGTGAAGTGCTCCAGGCCGAGCTTGGAGTACTCCATGGGCGCGAACGCCTCGCCGCGCCCGATCCAGTGCAGCTTCTCGCGGCCGGCGGGCCGGTGGCGCAGCAGGTCGAGGAAGACCTCGGCGCCGGACTGCCCGGAGCCCACGACGGTGACGTGCTCGGCGGCGAGGAAGGCCTCGCGGTGGTCGAGGTAGTCGGCCGCGTGGACGACCGGGACGATCGGGGACTCCACGAGGGGTTTGAGCGGATCGGGGACGTACGGGACGGTCCCGACCCCGAGCACGACGTTCTTCGTGTACGTACGGCCGAGCGACTCGGCCTCGCCCTCCGCGTCGAGCCGGGTGAAGTCGACCTCGAAGAGATCGCGTTCGGAGTTCCAGCGGACGGCGTCGACCTGGTGGGAGAAGCGCAGTCCGGGCAGGCTCTCGGCGACCCAGCGGCAGTAGGCGTCGTACTCGGAGCGCTGGATGTGGAAGCGCTCGGCGAAGTAGAAGGGGAAGAGCCGGTCGCGCGCCTTGAGGTAGTTGAGGAACGACCAGGGGCTGGCGGGGTCGGCGAGGGTCACCAGGTCGGCGAGGAACGGGACCTGGATGGTGGCGCCGTCGATCAGCAGCCCGGGGTGCCAGTCGAAGCCCGGGCGCTGCTCGTAGAAAACGGCGTCGAGTTCGGCCAGCGGGTGGGCGAGCGCGGCGAGGGAGAGGTTGAACGGTCCGATGCCCACGCCGACCAGGTCGCGGGGTGCTTCGGGCTCGTGGTGTGGGGGGTTGGTCATCTGGAGGTGCTTCCTTCCACGAGTTTCAGGAGGAGGGCCAGTTCGTCCGGCCGGGTGTGGGGGTTGAGGAGGGTGGCTTTGAGCCAGAGCCGGCCGTCGAGGCGGGCCCGGCCGAGTACCGCCCGGCCGTCGTGCAGCAGCCTGCGCCGTACGCCGGCGACGTCGTCGTCGGTGGCTCCGGTGGGGCGGAACAGCACCGTGCTGATGTTGGGCCGGTCGTAGAGCTCGAAGCCGGGGTGCTCGCGGACCAGGGCGGCGAACTCCCGCGCTCGGGCGCACACCTGGTCGACCAGCGCGCCGAGTCCGGTGCGGCCCAGGGTCTTGAGGGTGACCGCGATCTTGAGGACGTCGGGGCGCCGGGTGGTGCGCAGGGAGCGACCGAGCAGGTCGGGGTAGCCGGCCTCGGTGTCGTCGTCGGCGTTGAGGTAGTCGGCGTGCTGGTGGAGCACGCCGAGCTCGGCCGGGCGGGAGACGGCGAGGAGGCCGGCGGCGACCGGCTGCCAGCCGAGTTTGTGCAGGTCGAGGGTGACGCTGTGGGCGCGCTCCAGGCCGGCGAGCTTGTCCCGGTGCCGGTCACTGAAGGCGAGGCCGCCGCCGTAGGCGGCGTCGACGTGCAGCCGGGCGCCGTGGGCGGCGCAGAGCCCGGCGATCTCGGGGAGCGGGTCGATGTGCCCGGCGTCGGTGGTGCCGGCGGTGGCGGCGACCACCAGGGGCCGGGGCAGGCGGGTCAGGGCGTCGTGGAGGGCGGCCGGGTCGAGGGTGCCGTTCGGGGCCGGGACCACGACGGGGTCGGGCAGGCCGAGCAGCCAGGCGGCGCGCGGCAGCGAGTGGTGGGCGTTGGCCCCGCAGACCAGCCGGACGCCGCCGCCGGAGGCCTCGCGGGCCAGCAGCAGGGCCAGCTGGTTGGACTCGGTGCCGCCGGTGGTGACCACCGCGTCGGAGAGACCGATGGTGTGCGCGAGGGTGCGGGTGACCAGCGCTTCCAGGGCGGAGGCGGCCGGGGCCTGGTCCCAGGAGTCCAGGGAGGGGTTGAGGGCGCTCGCGGCGAGGTCGGCGGCGGTGGCGACGGCCAGCGGCGGGCAGTGCAGATGCGCCGCGCACAGCGGGTCGGCGGGGTCGGCGGCGCCCTCGGCGAGGGCGGTCACCAGGGTGCGCAGGGCGTCGGGGTCGCCGTCGTCCGGGAGTACGTCCCCCACGGCGTCCGCGATCCGCTCGGCCACCGTCTCCGGACCGCCCGCGGGCAGCGGCCCGCCGCGCGCCCGGCCGCCCTCGCGCAGCGCGTCGAGCACGATGTCCAGCAGAGGCCGCAGGGCGTCGGGGCCCTGGGGTCCGGATGCGAGGGGCGGCGTGCTCATGGGCTCTCCTCGGGGCGCTGGCCGAAGGGGGGTTGTCCGCAGGGGTGTCCGCAGGGGGAGTTCCAGCTTGTACGGGATTGGGTCTGCGCGTCCCCAAAGCCCAACGATCGGAACCCGAAAGTGGGTACTGCCGTGCGGGGAAAACCTGTCGGGGCGGTGCGCCCCGGGCGCGTCGGAACAAGCGGTGAAAGGGCGTTGAGGCCGGGGCTGACCGGGGTTAACGTCGGTCGCGTGGTTGACGCGTGGATGATCGACGTGCCCGGTGAGCGGGTGCTGGTGCGGGAGCCGCGGCCCGCGGACGAGGTACCGCTGCTGGACCTCTTCGAGGCCTGCGAGGACTGGTTCGTGGCGGCGACCGGGCTGCCGTCGGGGCCGGGCGACGTGCAGTCCCTGTTCTACGGGCTGCCCGAGGGCGCCGACCCCGGCGACAAGGTTCTGCTGGTGCTGGAGCGGGACGGGGTCGTCTCGGGCCTGGTGGACGCGGTACGGAACCATCCGGTGCCCGGCGCGGTCGCCGTGGGGCTGTTCCTGCTGGCGCCCTGGGCGCGCGGCCGGGGCCTCGGGCGGGCGCTGGCCGAGTCGCTGCTCGCGCATGCCGAGGGGGTGTCCCTGGTGACCGCGTCGGTGCCGCCGGGCTGGCGCCCCGGGGAGTGCTTCCTGGAGCGGCTGGGCTTCACCCTGGGCGCGGAGACGCCCAGGGCGGCCGAGGTGGGCAACCGGCGCGCGGGGCCGCGGGAGGGCGGGGTGCGCCGGGCCGAGCTGCGACCGGCCCTGGACTGACGGGCCCGCTCAGGGAGGGGCGGACCGTCAGGGGCGATTCGTCAGGGCGACTCGCCGGGGGCGGACCGTCAGGGCCGGAAGTCGGCCGCGTGGTCGGCGGCCCACTGCCCGAAGGTGCGGGCCGGGCTGCCGGTGATCTCCTCGACCGTGCCGGTGATCTCCGGTGGGACGCCCACGGTGGCCGCGAAGGTCTTCAGCAGGCCCTGGAGGAACTCCGGCGGGGTACCCGGGAACAGCGGGGCCGCCTCCTCCGGCGCCACCTCGACGAAGGTCAGCTCGCGGCCGACGGCCCGGCCGATCGCCGCGATCTGGTCGGTGTTGGTGGTGGCGGCGGGGCCGGTGAGGCGGTGGGCGGCGCCCTCGTGGCCGTCGTCCAGGAGGGCTCGTTCCGCGACCGCGGCGATGTCGTCCTCGTGGATGGGTGCCGTGAGCATGCTGGCGAAGACACCCCGCACGGTGTCGCCGGCGCGGATCTGGGGTGCCCACTGGAGGGCGTTGGTGGCGAACGCGTTGGGGCGCAGGAACGTCCAGGCGAGCCCGCTGTCGCGGATCTGCCGCTCGGCGGTGGCGTGCATGACGTGGATCGGTTGGGTCTCGTCGGCGCCCTCGCGGATGATCCCGGAGGAGAGCAGGACGACATGGCGCACCCCGGCCGTGCGGGCCGCGTCGAGGAGTTCGGGCAGCCGCCCGCCGGCCCCCTGGACGTACAGGAAGAGCTTGGTCGCCCCCGCGAACAGCGGGGCCGGGTCGTCCGGCCGGAACCTCACCACCTCGGCCTTGTCGGGCAGGCCGGCCGTCTCCGGGGCGCGGGTGAGCGCCCGCACGGGTTGTCCGTCGGCGACGAGACGTGCGACGAGGGCACGGCCGACGTTGCCGGTGGCACCGGTGACTACGATCACGGGTTTCTCCCTGGGGCTCTGGTGCTTCTTCGGCATCGAGCCTAGGAGCGGCGGCCGGTCCCCGCATCGTCGTCGGGGACCAGCCGAGCCCGTGTCGTCCTACGTCCGCCGCCCTAGGCCTCGCGGACCCGCAACGCCCTCTCCAGGTCGTCCAGTTCGTCGATCAGGCGGCGGCGCAGGGCCGTGACCGGCTCGGCGTCGGCCAGGCAGGCCCGGCCCAGGGCGAGGTTCTCGGCGTCGACGGCGTGGGCGGGGAAGGCCTGCCGGCCGGTGACCGTGGCGATGCGGGGACCGCGCCGGGCGGCGACGGCCAGGGCGTCCTGGTAGTAGCGCGGCACGTAGTCGCGGACCAGGTCGGCCTGTTCGGGGTGCCAGAAGCCCTCGGCGGTGGCCGTGAACAGGTAGTTGGACAGTTCGTCGCCGGTGAACATCGCCTCCCAGGCCGTGCGCTTGGCCTCGGGGTCGGGCAGCGCGGCCCGGCAGCGGGCGGCGCCCTCCTGGCCGCTGGCGCTGGGGTCGCGGGCCAGCTCGGCGGCGATCCGGTCCTCGTCGACGGCGCCGAGGACGGCGAGCCGGCTCATGATGCGCCAGCGCAGCTCGGGGTCGAGCTCGGGCCCGCCGGGCACGGTGCCCTCGGCGAGCCAGGCGGCGATGGTGTCGGGGTGGGCGGCGGCGGCGATGAAGTGCCGTACGGCGATCAGGCGCAGCCCCGGGTTGTCGCCGTCCTCGGTGCGCCGGATGAAGTCGCGGCACAGGGCGGAGACGGTGGCGAGGGCGGCCGGGCGGTCCTCGGGCCTGAGGTACCGGTCGACGACGTGGACCGCGGTGAACGCCAGCACCCCCTGGACGAGGGCGAGGTCGGTCTCGTGCGGGAGGTGGGCGCGGGCGGTCTCCAGGTAGGCGGCGGGCGGGAGTTCCCCGTCGCGGACGGCGTCCCGCAGGGCGTTCCAGACCACCGCGCGGGTCAGCGGGTCGGGCAGGCCCGACAGGTGGGCCCGGACGGTCTCGGCGGACTCGGCGTCGAAGCGGACCTTGGCGTAGGTCAGGTCGCCGTCGTTGAGCACGAGCAGGGCCGGGCGCTTGCCGAGGGCCTGGGGGGCGGTCTGCGGGATGTCGAGGTCGATGCGCTCGCGCAGGGTGAGCCGGCCCTCGTCGGCGAGGTCCTGGTCGTAGACGCCGACGCAGATGCGGTGCGGGCGGCTGCCGATGCGCTCGACGGTGAGGGTGCGGGTGCCGTCGGCGGCGGTGGCCAGGGCCGGGGTGAGGGTGTCGACACCGGTGGTGCGCAGCCAGGTGTCGGCCCAGGCGTGCACGTCGCGTTCGGTGGCGGCGGCGAGGGAGTCGATGAAGTCGGCGAGGGTGGCGTTCCCGAACCGGTGCCGCTGGAAGTGGATGTTGATGCCGGCCAGGAAGTCCTTCTCGCCCGTCCAGGCGACCAGCTGGCGCAGCGCGGAGGCGCCCTTGGCGTAGGAGATGCCGTCGAAGTTGAGCAGGGCGGCGGCGGTGTCGTCGACGGCCTCGGGGGCCACCGGGTGGGTGGAGGGGCGCTGGTCGGCGTCGTAGCCCCAGGCCTTGCGGGCCACCCCGAAGTCGACCCAGGTGTCGGTGAAGCGGGTGGCCTCGGTGAGGGTCTGGTAGCCCATGTACTCGGCGAACGACTCGTTCAGCCAGATGTCGTCCCACCACCTGAGGGTGACGAGGTCGCCGAACCACATGTGGGCCATCTCGTGGGCGATGACCATGGCGCGGGTCTGCCGCTCGGTGTCGGTGACGGCGGAGCGGTAGACGAACTCGTCGCGGAAGGTGACCAGGCCCGGGTTCTCCATGGCGCCGGCGTTGAACTCGGGGACGAACGCCTGGTCGTAGGAGTCGAAGGGGTAGGGCTCCTCGAACTTCTCGTGGTAGCGGTCGTAGCACGCGCGCGTGATGTCGAAAATCTCCTCGGCGTCGGCGTCGAGGTGGGGTGCGAGGGAGCGGCGGCAGTGGATGCCGAAGGGCAGTCCGCGGTGCTCGGTGCGCACGGAGTGCCAGGGACCGGCGGCGACGGCGACCAGGTAGGTGGAGATCAGCGGGGTGGCGGCGGCTCGCCAGCGGCCCTCGCCGAGGTGCTCGGTGACGCCGTTGGCGAGCACCGTCCAGCCCTCGGGGGCGGTCACGGACAGCTCGAAGACGGCCTTCAGGTCGGGCTGGTCGAAGGCGGCGAAGACGCGCTGCACGTCGTCCATGAAGAGCTGGGTGTAGACGTACGTCGCGTCGTCCGAGGGGTCCGTGAAGCGGTGCATGCCCTCGCCGGTGCGCGAGTAGCGCATGGTGGCGTCGACACGCAGCTCGTGCTCGCCCGCGGCGAGGTTCTTCAGGGACAGCCGGTCCTGGTCCAGCGTCCCGGGGTCGAGGGGCTGTCCGTCGAGGGTGACGGTGCGCAGCTCGACGGGCTTCATCTCGACGAACGTGTCGCCGTCGGATCGGGCCGTGAACCTGATCACGGTACGGGAGTCGAAGGTCTCGTCCCCGGTGGTCAGGTCGAGGTCGATCGTGTAGCGGTGGACGTCGAGGAGCTCGGCGCGGCTCTGCGCTTCGTCGCGAGTCAGTACGGACATGCGGGCCATGCTGCCCGATGGTACTGACATCGCACAGGGGCGAGAGCGGTACGCGGCTTATGTCCGGCCCGGGGTTGCGAGGTGGCACGGGACGGCACCGGTGGGCGCCACCCTGCGCCCCGAGCGACTGTTCGAGCGCCTCGTCACCGCACGGGGGTCGCCCGGCGGTGCCGGACGCTCTTCACGGCGTCCGGCGGGCCTCCCGGATCAGTGCCCGCCCGCCTCCCGGCTGTTGACGGTGTCCTCGGCGATGGACTCGTGGTGCCTGATCACCTCGGCGATGATGAAGTTCAGGAACTTCTCGGCGAAGGCGGGGTCGAGTTTGGCGTTCTCGGCGAGGGCGCGCAGCCGGGCGATCTGCCGGGCCTCGCGTGCCGGGTCGGCCGGGGGCAGCTGGTGGACCGCCTTGAGGCGGCCGACCTGCTGGGTGGCCTTGAAGCGTTCGGCGAGCATGTGGACGACGGCCGCGTCGATGTTGTCGATGCTGTCGCGCAGCCGGCGGAGCTCCTCGCGGACGGCGGGGTCGACGTCACCGGTGGCGGTGTTGCTGGTGGTCATGGGCGTCAACCCTAAAGGGGCGGCCTGTCGATCCCTAAAGGCCGTCGACGGGTTCGGCCACCGGCGGACCCGGTTCGCCGTCCTCCTGGAGGCCCTCGTTCCAGTCGTCGGGCACGGCCCGGCTCTGCTGGACCCGGAAGCGCACCGGGGCGGCTCCGACCCGGCGGGTGAACAGGCGGGAGAAGTAGGCCGGATCGTCGTAGCCGACGCGGCGGGCGACCGCGGCGACGGACAGTTCGGTGGTGGCGAGGAGTTCCTGGGCGCGGCCGAGCCGGATGCCGATCAGATAGTCCTTGGGGCTGCACCCGGCGACCCGGCGGACCGCGGTGCGCAGCTCGGCCGGGGTCATGCCGTGCCGGGCCGCGTGGTCGGCGACGGTCATCCCGGTGCAGGCGTCCCGGGCGAGCGCGTGCAGCACCGGGTCGCCGTCGGGGGCGAGGTCGGCACGCGCGCGGCGCAGGGCGACAAGGAGCTCGTGCACGGCGGCGCCGGTCTCGACCTCCAGGAGGGGGTTGCCGTGGCGGGCGGCCCGGGCGATGCGGGCGATGACGTCCCGGGGCCCGGAGGCGTCCGCGAGCGGCACCACGGGCCGCTCGGGCTCGATGTAGCCGAGTTCCGTGTAGGTCGCGGTGTCGGGCCCGGTGAAGGTCACGAAGCCCTCGTCCCAGCCGCTGTCCGGGTCGGGTCCGTAGTGGTGCGGGACGCCTGGCGTGAGCCACACCAGCGCGGGGGCGGTGACGGTGGTGCGGCGCCCGTCGGGCGTGCGGTACCAGCCCCGGCCCGAGCTGATCACCACGGCGACGTGCCCGTCGAGCACGCGCGGGCCGACGGCGGGCACCGCGCCGTACTGCAGGCCGACACCGAGGCAGACCAGACCGAGGCGGTGGTGGACGGCGCCGGGTGTGAAGAACCGCATCCAGGTGCGGAAGATCGGCGCTCCTCCGGGCACTGCGCGCCCCTTCCGTGCGTCTCTTCCGTCCAAGTGCTGCCGATCTTTGTCCATGGTCTCGGCGCGCGTCAGCAGGCCAAGGTGAGCGTATGAGCGACTTCACGGTGGGCGAAACCGATTTCCTGCTGGACGGCCGGCCGGTACGGCTGCTGTCCGGCGCGCTGCACTACTTCCGGGTGCACGAGGAACAGTGGGACCACAGGCTGGCGATGCTGCGCGCCATGGGGCTGAACTGCGTGGAGACATACGTCCCGTGGAACCTGCACGAGCCGCACCCCGGCGCCTTCCGGGACGTCGGGGCCCTCGGCCGGTTCCTGGACGCGGCCCGGGAGGCGGGCCTGTGGGCGATCGTGCGGCCGGGGCCGTACATCTGCGCGGAGTGGGAGAACGGCGGCCTGCCGCACTGGGTGACGGGCGAGCTGGGCGCACGGGCACGCACGCGTGACGAGCGTTTCCTCGGGTACGTGGACCGCTGGTTCCGCCGGCTGCTGCCCGAGATCACGTCCCGGCAGCTGGACCGGGGCGGCCCGGTGATCATGGTGCAGGTCGAGAACGAGTACGGCAGCTACGGCTCCGACGCCGCCTACCTGGCCCACCTCACCGACCTGCTGCGGGCCGAGGGTGTCACGGTGCCGCTGGTCACCTCGGACGGCCCCGAGGACCACATGCTGACCGGCGGCTCGGTCCCCGGGCTGCTCGCGACGGTGAACTTCGGCTCGCACGCGCGCGTGGCCTTCGAGACGGTGCGCCGCCACCAGCCGCGGGGCCCGCTGATGTGCATGGAGTTCTGGTGCGGCTGGTTCGACCACTGGGGCGGCGAGCACGTCGTACGGGACGCCGAGGACGCGGCGGCGGCACTGCGGGAGATCCTGGAGTGCGGGGCGTCGGTCAACGTCTACATGGCGCACGGCGGCACCAACTTCGCCGGCTGGGCGGGCGCCAACCGCCCCGGCGGCGAACTGCACGAGGGCCCGCTGGAGGCGGACGTGACGTCGTACGACTACGACGCGCCGGTCGACGAGTACGGCCGCCCCACGGAGAAGTTCTGGCGCTTCCGCGAGGTCCTCGCCGGATACCACGCCGACCCGCTGCCCGAACCGCCACCGGCGCCCGTCCCGTTGGCTTCGGCGACGGACGTGGAGCTGGCCGCCTGGGCACCCCTGGCCGGTGTTCTGGAGGCCCTCGGCACCCCGGAACGCGTCCACCCGGTCCCGCCCACCTTCGAGGAGCTGGACATCGCCCGGGGCCTGGTCCGCTACGAGGTGGACGTACCGGGCCCGCGACAGCCGTACCCGCTCACCGCGCGGGGCCTGCGCGACCTCGCGGTCGTGTACGTCGACGGCGAGCGGGCCGGGGTCCTCACCGAGGAGGAACCCCAGCTCAAGAAGCCGGTCGCCGGCCCCGCGCGCGTGGAGCTCTGGGTGGAGTCCCTGGGTCGCGTCAACTACGGCCCCCGCTCGGGCGAGCCGAAGGGCATCACCGGGGGCATCCTGCACGAGCGCCAGTTCCTGCACGGGGTACGCGTGCGCGGGCTCGATCTGGACGCGTTCGAGGAGGGGGTGGAGGCGGTCCGCTTCGGTCCGCCTCCCGAGGAGGGTGCCCCGGGCCTGTACCGGGGGACGGTCACGGTCCGCGGTGCCGGGGACGCGCGCGTGGAACTCCCCGGCTGGACCCGGGGCTTCGTCTGGATCAACGGCTTCAACCTGGGCCGCTACTGGTCGACGGGCCCACAGGAGTCGCTGTACGTCCCCGGCCCGATCCTGAAGGAGGGCGAGAACGAGGTCTGGATCCTGGAGCTCCAGGGCACTGATCAAGGAACGGCGCGCCTGGCGCCCCTTTAGGGGCGCGGGGCTGTATCGATTTGCGGCTACCGCCGCGTGGGCGCGATCAGCCCCCACCGACCCGCGGTGTCCGACCAACCTTCCGCCCCCGATTCTCCCCATCCCCCGCATACTGTGAAAGACAGCTCCAGCGGCGTCTGTGGGGGTAAGGGACGTGGCGAACGGCGGCCCGGTGGAACACGGCTACCCGCACCTGGACACCGTGCGGGCCGCCATCACGGCGTTGTACCGGCGCCTGTCGTACGACACCGTCCAGACCTTCGCCACCAGCGTGCTCCCCGCCGACGTCGCGTTCTGCGACACCGACGACCTCCACCTCGGCTCGCAGCGCGTCGCCCGCGAGATGGTCCGGCACTTCCGCCTGCCCGACGCCCGCATGATCGTCGGCTTCAAGGACATGGCCCACGCGGCGAACGTCGAACTCACCGCGGGCCCCGAGTACTTCGTCGAGCTGAACGACCGTTTCCGCACCCACCGCAGGGACATCGGCGCGGCCCTGGCCCACGAGGTGATGCACGTCTACCTGCACCGCCTGGACCTGTCCTTCCCGAGCGTCCGGGAGAACGAGATCCTCACGGACACGGCGACCACGTACCTGGGGGCGGGCTGGCTGCTCCTGGACGCCTACCGGGAGCACGGCGAGGCGTCCCAGAAGCTCGGCTACCTCACCCCGGAGGAGTTCGGCTACGTGCTGGCCAAGCGCGCCCTCGTCTTCCACGAGGATCCGTCGGTGTGGTTCACCAGTCCGCAGGCCTACACGGCGTACCAGAAGGGCATGGCCCGGGCCCGCCAGGACGAGGAGCAGCCACCGCTCAGCGCGGCCGGCTGGGCGGGCCGCCGCCGCTACGCCCGCGACCGCCGCCACGCCCCCGCGGCGCCGCCTCCGCAGCCCGGCGCCTCCTACGCCTTCACCCCCGACACCGGCGGCCGGCTGCGGGTCTCGTTCCCGTGCCCGACCTGCCACCAGCGGATCAGGGTGCCGGTACGGGGCCGGGTCCGGGCCCGCTGCTCGCTGTGCCGGACGGTACTGGAGTGCGACACCTAGACCCTGCTCCCGGCTTCACACCCCGTACACCGCCCCGGGCACAGCCGCCTCGGCCAGCAGTTTCAGTGCCGTCTCCCCCGCCTCCGCCGGGGTCCACCGGGCGCCTTTGTCGGCGGTCGGACCGGGCCGCCACCCCTCCATGACGGTGATCCGGCCGCCCTCCGTCTCGAACACCCGCCCGGTGACGCCTGCGCTCGCGGCGGAGCCCAGCCAGACGACGAGCGGGGAGACGTTCTCGGGGGCCATGGCGTCGAAGCCGGCGTCGGGGGCGGCCATGGTCTCGGCGAAGGCACGCTCGGTCATCCGGGTGCGGGCGGCCGGGGCGATGGCGTTGACCTGGACGCCGTAGCGGGCCAGTTCGGCCGCCGCGACCAGGGTGAGACCGATGATGCCGGCCTTGGCGGCGCTGTAGTTGCCCTGCCCGACCGAGCCCAGCAGGCCCGCTCCGCTGCTGGTGTTGACGATGCGGGCGAGCGGGGTGCGGCCCGCCTTGGCCTCGGCCCGCCAGTGCGCGGCCGCGTGCCGCAGTGGCAGGAAGTGGCCCTTGAGGTGCACCCGCATGACCGCGTCCCAGTCGTCCTCGGCGAGGTTGACCAGCATACGGTCGCGCAGGAAGCCGGCGTTGTTGACGAGGGTGTCCAGGCGGCCGTACGCGTCCAGGGCCGCTGCCACCAGGGACTCGGCACCGGCGTCCGTCGCGATGTCGCCGCCGTGCGCCACCGCCTCGCCGCCGGCCGCCCGGATCTCGTCCACGACGGCTTCGGCGGGACTGAAGGCGCCGGCAGGGCCTGCGGGACTGGCAGGGCCGGCTGGACCGGCGGGACCGTCCGTACCCGGCACGCCGTCGAGGCCGACGCCGAGGTCGTTGACGACGACCCGGGCGCCCTCGGCGGCGAAGGCCAGCGCATGGGCCCGGCCGAGCCCGCGCCCGGCGCCGGTGACGATCACGACGCGGCCCACGCAGATTCCGCTCATCTCAGTCCTCCTTGTCGGATGGCTTGTTGGCAGTCGCCGCGTCCAGGAAGGCAGGCCGCTCCCCGCCCCCGTGCACGAGCAGACTCGCCCCGCTGATGTAGGCGGCCGCGCCGGAGGCGAGGAAGACGGCGGCGGCGCCGACGTCGGACGGGGCGGCGAGGCGGCCGAGCGGGACGGTCCGGGAGACCGCGTCGACACCGTCCGGACCGCCGTAGTGGAGGTGGGCCAGTTCGGTGCGGACCATGCCGACCACGAGGGTGTTGACGCGGACCTCCGGCGCCCACTCCACCGCCATGGACCGGGCGAGGTTCTCCAGCCCCGCCTTGGCCGCGCCGTAGGCGGCGGAGCCCGGTGAGGGGCGGCCGCCGCTGACGCTGCTGATCATCACCACCGCCCCCCGGGCCCGCCGGAGGTGCTCGTACGCGGCGAGGGAGGCGGTCAGCGGGGTGACGAGGTTCAGCTCGATCACCCGGGCGTGCCGCTCGGGGTCCGCGTCGGCGAGCCGCCGGTAGGGGGTGCCGCCCGCGTTGTTGACGAGCACGTCGACCCGGGGCAGGGCGTCGAAGAAGGCGCGTACGGCGGGTGGGTCGCGCAGGTCGAGGGGGGTGAACTCGACACCTTCGAGGTGTTGTTCGGGTGGCCGGCGGGCACAGGCCACGACATGGGCACCGGCCTCGGCGAAGGCCCGTGCGATCCCGGCTCCCACACCTCTGGTACCGCCGGTGACGACGACGGTCCTGCCGCTCGGCGAGTTATCCACAGGGCCTCCCGCTTGTCGGCGCCGACTGCTAGCTTCGAAGCCTCACACCTAACAAATGTTTGGTGAAAAGGTAGCTGAGTGCGAAGGTAGCTGATGCGTCCATGGGTGTCTCCACCTCGTGTCCGGAAAAGGGAATCGCGCTCGTCACGGTCGACCACCCGCCGGTGAACGCACTGCCGGTGCAGGGCTGGTTCGCGCTGGCGGACGCGGTGCGCGCGGCGGGCCGCGACCCCGGGACCCGGTGCGTCGTGCTGGCCGCGCGAGGCCGGGGCTTCAACGCGGGCGTGGACATCAAGGAGATACAGGCGGACGGCCACGAAGCGCTGCTCGGCGCCAACCGGGGCTGCGCGGAGGCCTTCGCGGCGGTGTACGAGTGCGAGACCCCGGTGGTGGCCGCGGTGCACGGTTTCTGTCTGGGCGGCGGGATAGGCCTGGTGGGCAACGCGGACGCGATAGTGGCGAGCGAGGACGCCGTCTTCGGGCTGCCGGAGCTGGACCGGGGCGCCCTGGGCGCGGCCACCCATCTGGCCCGTCTGGTCCCGCCGCATCTGATGCGGACGCTGTACTACACCTCGCGCACGGTGACGGCGGCCGAGCTGCATGCGCACGGCTCGGTCTGGCGGGTCGTGCCCGCTGCGGAACTCGGCTCCGCGGCACTGGAGCTGGCGCGGGAGATAGCCGCCAAGGACGGGCGGCTGCTGCGCCTCGCCAAGGCCGCCATCAACGGCATCGACCCCGTCGACGTGCGGCGGAGCTACCGCTTCGAACAGGGCTTCACCTTCGAGGCCGCCCTCAGCGGGGTGGCCGACCGGGTCCGCGACACCTTCGGGAAGGAGGGTGCCGGCAGTGACTGACAAGACGATGACCGCCGACGAGGCCGTCTCCCGGCTGGCCAGCGGCATGACCCTCGGCATCGGCGGCTGGGGTTCCCGCCGCAAGCCGATGTCCCTGGTCAGAGCAGTGCTCCGAAGCGGCATCGACGATCTCACGCTGGTCTCGTACGGCGGCCCGGACGTCGGGATGCTGGTCGCGGCCGGCCGGGTGCGCAAGCTGGTGACGGCCTTCGTCACCCTCGACTCCGTCGCGCTCGAACCGCACTACCGCGCGGCACGCGAACGAGGGGCGTTCGAGCTGACGGAGGTCGACGAGGGCATGTTCATGTGGGGCCTGCACGCGGCCGCGAACCGGCTGCCGTTCCTGCCGGTGCGCGCGGGGCTCGGCTCGGACGTCATGCGGGTCAACCCCGGCCTGCGGACGGTCACTTCGCCGTACGACGACGGGGAGACGTTCGTGGCGATGCCCGCCCTGCGCCTGGACGCGGCGCTGGTCCACGTCAACCGCGCCGACCGGCTGGGCAACGGGCAGTACCTGGGCCCGGACCCGTACTTCGACGACCTGTTCTGCGAGGCGGCGGACGCGGCCTATGTCTCCTGCGAGCGGATCGTGGACACGGCCGAACTGACGAAGGAGGCGGCCCCGCAGTCACTGCTCGTCAAGCGGCTGAACGTGACGGGGGTGGTGGAGGCGCCGGGCGGCGCGCACTTCACGTCCTGCGCCCCCGACTACGGGCGGGACGAGGAGTTCCAGCGGCTGTACGCGACGACGTCGTGGGCGGATTTCTCCGGGCGGTTCCTGGCCGGGGACGAGCAGGCGTACCGGTCGGCGGTGCGGAACTGGCAGGAGGGCCAGGGGTGACGGACACACCGCGCATGGACGTGTTGCGCTCCGACTACTGCGTCATCGCCTGCGCGGAGGCCTGGCGCGGCTCCGGCGAGATCCTGGCGAGCCCGATGGGCCTGATCCCCTCCCTCGGCGCGCGCCTGGCCCGGCTGACCTTCGCACCGGACCTGCTGCTGACCGACGGCGAGGCCCTGCTGGTCCGCCCGGACGGGACGCCCGAGGGCTGGCTGCCCTACCGGCAGCACCTCGCCCTGGTGGCCGGCGGGCGGCGGCACGTGATGATGGGCGCGAGCCAGCTCGACCGGTACGGCAACCAGAACATCTCCTGCATCGGCGACTGGACACGGCCCCGCCGCCAACTGCTCGGGGTGCGCGGAGCGACTCTCAACACGCTGAACAACCCGACGAGTTACTGGGTACCGAAGCACTCCCGGCGGGTGTTCGTGGCGAAGGTCGACATGGTGTGCGGGGTGGGGTACGACCGGGTGGCCGAGCATCCGGGCACGGAACGCTTCCACCGCATCCCGAGAGTCGTCACCGATCTGGGCGTCCTCGACTTCGAGACCTCCGACCGCTCGATGCGGCTGGCCGCGCTGCATCCGGGGGTGAGCGTCGACCAGGTGCGGGAGGCGACGGACTTCGAGCTCGCCGTCCCGGACGAGGTGCCGTACACCCGGGAACCGAGCGCGGCGGAGCTGCGGCTGATCCGCGAGGTGCTCGATCCGGCCGGCGCGCGGACGAAGGAGGTCGCCGGCTGATGGATACCGCGCTGACCAGGCTGGTCGGGGTCCGGCATCCGATCGTGCAGACGGGGATGGGCTGGGTGGCGGGCCCCCGCCTGGTCTCGGCCACCGCCAACGCCGGAGCTCTCGGCATCCTGGCCTCCGCCACGATGACCCTCGACCGGTTGCGGGCCTCGATAGCCGAGGTGCGGTGCCGTACGGACGCCCCGTTCGGGGTGAACCTGCGGGCGGACGCGGCCGACGCCGGCGACCGGGTCCGGCTGATCATCGACGGGGGTGTGCGGGTGGCGTCCTTCGCGCTCGCCCCCTCCCCCGAGCTGATCGCCGAGCTGAAGGCGGCGGGCGTGGTGGTGATCCCGTCCGTCGGGGCGCGGCGGCACGCCGAGAAGGTGGCCGCGTGGGGCGCGGACGCGGTGATCGTGCAGGGCGGCGAGGGCGGCGGGCACACCGGTGAGGTGGCGACCAGCGTGCTGCTGCCACAGGTGGTGGACGCGGTGCGGATACCGGTGGTGGCCGCCGGGGGGTTCTTCGACGGCCGGGGGCTGGTGGCGGCGCTGGCGTACGGGGCGGCGGGGGTCGCGATGGGCACGCGGTTCCTGCTCACCTCGGACTCGACGGTGCCGGACGCGGTGAAGGCGAGGTATCTGGCGGCGACGGTCAGGGACGTCACGGTGACCAGGGCGGTGGACGGGCTGCCGCACCGGATGCTGCGGACCGATCTGGTGGCCGCGCTGGAGCGTTCGGGCCGGACCCGGAGTCTGCTGCACGCGATCCGGCGTGCGGCGGGGTTCCGGAAGCTGTCCGGGCTCACCTGGCGGCAGCTGGTCCAGGACGGCCTGGCCCTGCGGCACGGGAAGGAGCTGTCCTGGAGTCAGGTCCTGCTGGCCGCGAACACACCGATGCTGCTCAGGTCGGCGATGGTGGACGGCCGTACGGACCTGGGGGTGATGGCGTCCGGGCAGGTCGCCGGGGTGATCGACGACCTGCCGTCGTGCGCCGAACTGGTGGACCGGATCATGAAGGAGGCGGAGGAGACACGGGAACGGCTCATGGCCCTGAAGTGAGGGCTCAGAGCCGCTCGATGATCGTCACGTTCGCCTGCCCCCCGCCCTCGCACATGGTTTGCAGGCCGTAGCGGCCGCCGGTGCGTTCCAGTTCGTGCAGGAGGGTCGTCATCAGTTTGACGCCGGTCGCGCCGAGGGGGTGGCCGAGGGCTATCGCGCCGCCGTTGACGTTGACCTTGGCGGGGTCGGCGCCGGTCTCCTTGAGCCAGGCGAGGACGACCGGGGCGAAGGCCTCGTTGATCTCGACCAGGTCGATGGCGTCGATGGTGAGGCCGGTCTTCTTCAGGGCGTGGGCGGTGGCCGGGATCGGGGCGGAGAGCATCCGGATGGGGTCCTCGCCGCGGACGGAGAGGTGGTGGACGCGGGCGCGGGGGCGCAGCCCGTGTTCGCGGACCGCCCGTTCGGAGGCGAGGAGCATGGCGGCGGCGCCGTCGGAGACCTGGGAGGAGCAGGCGGCGGTGATGGTGCCGCCGTCGATGACCGGCTTCAGGGCGGCCATCTTCTCCAGGGAGGTGTCCCGGCGCGGGCCCTCGTCCACGGCGACCGGGCCGTAGGGCACGGTCTCCCGCTCGAAGCGGCCCTCGTCGATGGCGCGCAGGGCGCGCCGGTGGGAGCGCAGGGCGAACTCCTCCTGGTCCCGGCGGCTGATGCCCCACTTGGCGGCGATCATCTCGGCGCCGGCGAACTGGTTGACGGGCTGGCTGCCGTACCGGGCCCGCCAGCCCTCGCTGCCCAGGAAAGGGCCCTCGGTCAGGCCCAGCGGCTCGGCGGCCTGGCGAGAGGCGAAGGCGATGGGGATCAGGGACATGTTCTGGACGCCGCCGGCGACCACCAGGTCCTGGGTGCCGGAGAGGACGGCCTGGGCAGCGAAGTGCACGGCCTGCTGCGAGGAGCCGCACTGGCGGTCGACGGTGACGCCCGGCACCTCCTCGGGCAGCCCGGCCGCCAGCCAGCAGGTGCGGGCGATGTCACCGGCCTGCGGCCCCACGGCGTCGAGGCAGCCGAAGACGACGTCCTCGACGGCGGCCGGGTCCACGCCCGACCGCGCCACCAGGGCTGTCAGCACATGGGCGCCCAGGTCGGCCGGGTGGACCCCGCTCAGGCCGCCCTTGCGCCGCCCGACCGGCGTGCGTACCGCTTCGACGATGTAGGCCTCGGCCATGTCAGCGACTCCCTCGGCAGAAAGGGGCTTTCAACGAATGGGTGAGCTACTCACGGACGGCGATCCCGTCCAGCACCATCGACAGGTACTGCCGGGCGATCTCCTCCGGGCTGTGCTGCCCGCCGGGCCGATACCAGGAGGCGGCGACCCACACGGTGTCGCGCACGAACCGGTAGGTGAGGCGGACGTCGAGGTCGGCGCGGAAGACGTGCGCGGCGACCCCGCGCTCCAGCGTCGACAGCCACGCCTTCTCGAACCTGCGCTGCGACTCGGCGAGGAAGCCGAACCGCTCCTGCGCGACCAGCTGCTTGCTCTCCTTCTGGTAGATGGCGACGGCGGCGCGGTGCCGGTCGATCTCCCGGAAGGACTCGGTGACCAGGGCTTCGAGGGTCTCGCGGGGACCCAGTCCGGCGTCCAGGACGGTGTCGTAGCCGTCCCAGAGCTCGTCGAGGAAGGTCCGCAGGATCTCCTCCAGCATCGACTCCTTGGAGTCGAAGTGGTAGTAGAGGCTGCCGGCGAGCATGCCCGCGTGGTCCGCGATCTTGCGTACGGTGGTGGCGTTGTAGCCCTGTTCGGCGAAGACCTCGGCGGCGGTTTCGAGGAGTTCACGGCGCCGGGCGGGGGCCGCGGTCACCTGGGGCTTCTTCTTGGTCGGCACGGGCACATTCTCGTCCTACGGGTGCTGGCTGCTGACGGAGAGGACCTCTCCGGTGAGGTAGGAGGAGTAGCCGGACGCCAGGAAGACGATGGCGTTGGCCACCTCCCACGGCTCGGCGTACCGCCCGAAGGCCTCATGGGCGGTGAGCTCCTCCAGCAGCTCGGCCGACGTGACCTTCACCAGGTGCGGGTGCATGGCGAGGCTCGGCGCCACGGCGTTGACCCGCACGCCGTACTCGGCGGCCTCGATCGCCGCGCACCGGGTCAGCGCCATCACGCCGGCCTTGGCGGCGGCGTAGTGGGCCTGTCCGGCCTGGGCCCGCCAGCCGACGACGGAGGAGTTGTTGACGATCACCCCGCCGTGCCCGCTCTCGCGGAAGAGCCGCAGGGCGGCGCGCACGCACCGGAAGGTGCCGTTGAGGGTGACGTCGAGGACCCGCGACCATTGTTCGTCGCCCATGTCGACGAGCGCAGAGGTCCCGCCGAGTCCTGCGTTGTTGACGACGATGTCCAGCCGTCCGTGGGCCCGCACGGCGGTGTCGAACAGGGCCTGCACCTGGGTCTCGTCGGTGACGTCGCACGGGAAGGCGGATACGGCGCCCGGATGTTCGCCTGCCAGTTCGGCCTCGTACTCCTTCAGCCGCCGCGCGTGCGCGTCACTGATCAGCACGCGGGCGCCCTCCTCCAGGAAACGGCGCGCGGTCGCCCCGCCGATCCCCGCCCCGGCCGCGGCGGTGATGACGGCGGTGCGTCCTTCAAGCAGCCCGTGCCCGGGCACGTACTCCGGACTCTCGACGCCTGTCATGGGTCCACGCTAACCTACCAAACACTTGTTAGGGAAGGACGGTGACGGCGACCGTGGACCTGACCCACAGCCCGGCGGACGAGGAGTTCCGCGCCGAGGCCCGCGCCTGGCTCCGGGCGCATGTGCCATCCCGCCCGCTCCCCTCCCTGGAGACGGCGGAGGGCTTCGCGGCGCACCGCGCCTGGGAGGCCGAACTGGCCGCGGACCGCTGGTCGGTGGTGTCCTGGCCCGAGGAGTACGGCGGGCGGGCCGCGGGGCTGATGCGGTGGCTGGTCTTCGAGGAGGAGTACTGGGCGGCGGGCGCGCCGGGCCGGGTCGGCCAGAACGGCATCAGTCTGCTCGCACCGACCCTGTTCGAGCACGGGACGCGGGAGCAGCGGGCGCGGGTGCTGCCACCGATGGCCACCGGGGAGGTGGTCTGGGCGCAGGCGTGGTCCGAGCCCGAGGCCGGTTCCGACCTGGCCGCCCTCGCCTCCAGAGCCGTGCGGACGGACGGCGGCTGGCTGCTCACCGGTCAGAAGACCTGGTCGTCGCGGGCGGCGTTCGCCGACCGCGCGTTCGGCCTCTTCCGCAGCGAGCCGCACCTGCCCAGGCCGCATCAGGGGCTCACCTACCTGATGTTCGACCTGCGCGCGCCGGGGGTGACCGTGCGTCCGATCGGCCGTCTGGACGGGAAGCCGGCGTTCGCGGAGCTGTTCCTGGACGAGGTGTTCGTGCCCGACAAGGACGTGATCGGCGAGCCGGGCCAGGGCTGGCGGATCGCGATGTCGACGGCGGGGAACGAGCGGGGGCTGACGCTGCGGTCGCCGGGACGGTTCCTGGCCGCCGCCGACCGGTTGCGGGACCTCTGGCAGGCACGGGGCGAACCGGAGTCCGCCGCCGCCCGGGTGGCCGACGCCGTCGCCGGCGCCCGCGCGTACCAGCTGTTCACCTACGCGGCCGCGGCCCGCTTCCTGGACGGCGAGTCGCTCGGCCCGGAGTCCAGTCTGAACAAGGTGTTCTGGTCGGAGCTGGACCTGGCTCTGCACGAGGCGGCGCTCGATCTGCTGGGCGCCGAGGGCGAGCTGGCGGACACGCCGTGGTCGGAGGGCTATGTCTTCTCCCTCGCCGGTCCGATCTACGCGGGCACCAACGAGATCCAGCGCGACATCATCGCCGAGCGGCTGCTCGGCCTGCCGAAGGGACGCCGCTGACATGCGTTTCCTCCTCGACACCGAGCAGCGGGACTTCGCCGACGCCCTGCGGGCGCTGCTGACGGCAGCGGACACACCTGCGGTGGTACGGGACTGGAGCCGTGGCGAGCATGCGGGCGGGCGGGCGTTGTGGGGCCGTATCGGCGAGGCGGGGGTGTTCGGCCTTGCGGTGCCGGAGGAGTACGGCGGGATGGGCTGCCGGCCTGTCGAACTCGCCGTGGCCTTCACCGAGTTGGGGCGGTTCGCGGTGCCGGGACCGTTGGCGGAGACGGTGGCGGCGGCCGTGCTGCTCGATGACGGCGAGGGCCTCGCCAAGCGGTTCCTGCCGGGGATCGCGTCGGGCGAGACGGTGGCGACGGTCGCGTTCGAGAAACACGGGTACGGGTTCGCGCCGGACGGGGACGCGGCCGACGTGCGGCTCGCGACCACACCGGAGGGCCTGCGGCTGTCCCCCGGCGCCGGGGCGGTACGCCGGTCCCTGGACCCCGCCCGCCGGCTCACCCCGCTCTTTCCCGTCGGTGAGCTGATCAGCACGGAGCCGCCGTGGGCCGAGGCACTGACCTGGGCCCGGCTGGCCACGGCCGCGCAGGCGCTGGGGGTGGGGCTGGCCCTGCTCGACAGAACGGTGGCGTACGTGAGACAGCGGACCCAGTTCGGCGTGCCCGTCGGGTCGTTCCAGGCGGTCAGGCATCGGCTGGCCGACGTGAAGATCGCGCTGGAGTTCGCCCGTCCGCTGGTCTTCGGGGCGGCGGTGACGATGACTCCGTCGGATGTGGCCGCGGCCAAGCTGCGCGCGTGCGAGGCGGCGTATGCCGGGGCTCGGGCCGCGCTGCAGCTGCATGGGGCGATCGGCTATACGGCGGAGTACGACCTGTCGTTGTGGGTGACCAAGGCGCGGGCGCTGCGGGGTGCTTGGGGGGCGCCGGAGGATTGCAGAAGGGTGGTTCTGGAGCGTCGTTAGCCGCAGGTTGTGTGTGGCTGGTCGCGCCCGCGCGGCGGCAGCCGCATATCGAGAACAGCCCCGCGCCCCCAAAAGAAAAAAGCAAAGGACGGGGCGTTTCCCCTCACGGGATCTAGTGGTGATCCCCGCTCGTGATCTCCCGGTACTCCTCCTTCGTCGGCTTCGGGATGTGGGTGTCCGGGCCGAACATCCCTTTCGCCAGGCTCGCCCGTACCCGCTGGGCGACGGTGACCTTGCGCCGTACGCCGTTCGCGTCCTCCAGCGGCCCTATTTCGTAGGGCGGGTTCTGTTCGTGCTGGGTCAGGACGAACAGGCTTCCCTGGCTGAGGGGTTCGTGGACCTCGACGTACTCGCCGTGCGGAAGCAGCTTGATGAGGCCGGTCTCCCTGCCGTGCAGGACCTTGTCGCGGTCCCGGCGCTGCAGGCCGAGGCAGATCCGTTTGGTGGCGATGAAGGCGAGGACGGGGACGACGAAGACGGAGATCCGGACGAACCAGGTGATCGAGTTGATGGAGAGATGGAGATGGGTGGCCACGACGTCGTTGCCGCCGCCGATCAGCAGCACGAAGTACTCGCTGAGCCAGGCCACGCCGAGGCCGGTGCGGACGGGCGTGTTGCGCGGCCGGTCGAGGATGTGGTGCTCGCGCTTGTCGCCGGTGATCCACGCCTCGATGAACGGGTAGACGCCGATGGCCAGCATGAACAGCGGGAAGAGCGAGAAGGGGATGAAGACGCCCAGCTCCAGGGTGTGGCCCCAGGCGTTGATCTCCCAGCCGGGCATGACGCGGATCAGGCCCTCGGAGAAGCCCAGGTACCAGTCGGGCTGGGCGCCGGTGGTCACCAGGTCGGGGCGGTAGGGGCCGAAGGCCCACACCGGGTTGATGGTGGCGATGCCGCCGATGATCGCGAGGATGCCGAAGACGAGGAAGAAGAAGCCCCCGGCCTTGGCCATGTAGACCGGCAGGAAGGGCATGCCGACCACGCTCTTCTGGTCGCGTCCGGGCCCCGGGTACTGGGTGTGCTTGTGGTAGAAGACCAGGATCAGGTGGGCGACGACCAGGCCCAGCATGATCCCGGGCAGCAGGAGCACGTGGATCGGGAAGAACCGCGAGATGATGTCGTGGCCCGGGAACTCCCCGCCGAACAGGAACATCGAGATGTACGACCCGACGATCGGGATCGACAGGATCGCGCCGTCGGCGAACCGGACGCCGGTGCCGGAGAGCAGGTCGTCGGGGAGCGAGTAGCCGGTCAGGCCGGTGAGGATGGCGAGGAACAGCAGAAGCCAGCCGAACAGCCAGTTGACCTCGCGGGGCTTGCGGAAGGCGCCGGTGAAGAACACCCGCATCATGTGGACGAGCATGCCGGCCACGAAGACCAGCGCCGCCCAGTGGTGGATCTGCCGGATCAGCAGGCCGCCGCGCACGTCGAAGCTGATGTGCAGCGTCGACTCGTACGCCTTGGTCATGATGATGCCGTTCAACGGCTGGTAGGTGCCGTGGTAGACGACCTCGGCGCCGCTGGGCTCGAAGAACAGGGTGAGGTAGATGCCCGTGAGGATGAGGATGAGGAAGCTGTAGAGGCAGATCTCGCCCAGCATGAAGGACCAGTGGTCCGGGAACACCTTGCGCATGTTCGCCTTGGCCAGGCCGTAGATCCCCAGCCGGCTGTCGGCCCAGTCCGCGAGCTTCTCACCCTTGCCGGGCGGCTCCGCTCGCTGTGCCGAACTCCCCGCCCGTGCCTGACCGTTCACCGTTCGTGCCGCGTCGTCCATACGTCGCGTCGCCTCCCCGCCGGATCACCCCTCAGGGTGGCACGACAGGACCCCGACAGCCAACGGTGCCACGTAAAGTCGGCCGAGCCGGCGGCCAGACCGGTTCAGCCGGCGCCTACGATGCCCGCCGCCCGTGCCGCCGCCAGCCACTGCGGGAACTCGCCGACGAGACGGTCGTACAGCTCGCCGTCCGGCACCTTGGCCGGGTGCGAACCGGCGTGGAAGAAGCCCGCGTTGTCCACCGCCCGTCTGCCCGGCACCGCCAGTTCGTCGAGCTTGCGCAGGAAGTCGAACTGCTTGCTGTGCGGGTCGCCGAAGCCGACGAACTGCCAGAACAGCGGCAGCCTGGCCGCCTTGCACAGGTAGCGTTCCGCGGCGAGCTTGTTGATCGGGCCGCCGTCGGTCTGGAAGACGACCAGCGCGGGGTCGGTGGCGCCGCTGTCGAGGTAGTGGTCGATCACGGCGTCCATGGCCAGGTGGTAGCTGGTCTTGCCCATGTGCCCGAGCCCGGCCACGATCTTCTCGATCCGGCCCGTGTGGTCGGCCAGTTCGATGTCGGTGACCGCGTCGACGTCGGTGCTGAAGAAGACGACGGGGACCCGGCCGTCGTCGTCCAGATGCGCGGAGAGCCCCAGCACCCGGTCGGCGAGGGCCTGCACACTGCCGTCCCCGTAGTACGGCTTCATGGAACCGGAGTAGTCGACCACCAGGTAGACGGCGGCGCGGAGTCCGTCCAGGCCGTGCTTGGTCAGGGAGATCCCGGCCGACTTGTACGACTCGACGAGCGCGGGCGAGGTCCGCTCCACCTTGCTGAGACTGATCGCGGCCATCCCCTGCTCCCCCTCACCCGTGGTTCAGGAGGCCGAGGTTACTTGATCGGCGAAAGGCGGCGGCGCCTGCCCGTCGTCCGGTCGGGGACTGTGGGGCAGGCGCCGTCACGGGGGGTCTGGGGGATACCCCCCAGACAACCAGCCCGTACGCCTTTGTACGGGACGTCTGTTGAGGTGTGGATCAGACCATCAGCGAGCGGTCCGTCGGGCGGATCGGGGCCGGGAGGTCGCTCGCTCCGGTGAGGAAGCGGTCGACGCCCTTGGCGGCCGAGCGGCCCTCGGCGATCGCCCAGACGATCAGGGACTGGCCGCGGCCGGCGTCACCGGCGACGAAGACACCGGGGACGTTGGTCTGGAAGTCGGCGTCACGGGCGACATTGCCGCGCTCGTCGAGGTCAAGTCCGAACTGCTCCACGACACCGTTCACCCGGTCGGTGCCCGTGAAGCCCATGGCCAGCGTCACCAGCTGGGCCGGGATCCTGCGCTCGGTGCCCGGCTTCGGGGTCAGCCTGCCCTCGATGAACTCCACCTCGGTGAGGTGCAGCCACTGGACGTTGCCGTCCTCGTCGCCCTCGAAGTGGGTGGTGGAGACGGAGTAGACCCGCTCGCCGCCCTCCTCGTGCGCCGAGGTGACCTTGTAGAGCATCGGGAAGGTCGGCCACGGCTGGTTCGGCGCCCGGTCCTCGCCCGGACGGGGCATGATCTCCAGCTGGGTGACCGAGGCCGCGCCCTGGCGGTGGGCGGTGCCCACGCAGTCCGCGCCGGTGTCGCCGCCGCCGATCACGACCACGTGCTTGCCCTCGGCCGAGATGGGCGACACCACGTAGTCGCCCTCCTGGACCTTGTTGGCCAGCGGCAGGTACTCCATCGCCTGGTAGACGCCCTTGAGCTCGCGTCCGGGGACCGGGAGGTCACGGGCGGTGGTGGCGCCGGCGGCGATGACGACCGCGTCGTACCGCTTCTTCAGGTCGGTCGCCTTGAGGTCGATGCCGATCTCGATGCCGGTACGGAAGCGGGTGCCCTCCGCGCGCATCTGCTCGATACGGCGGTTGATGTGCCGCTTCTCCATCTTGAACTCGGGGATGCCGTAGCGGAGCAGGCCGCCGATGCGGTCGGCGCGCTCGTAGACGGCGACGGTGTGGCCGGCCCGGGTCAACTGCTGGGCGGCGGCCAGACCGGCCGGGCCCGAGCCGATGACGGCGACGGTCTTGCCGGACAGGCGCTCGGGGGCCTGCGGGGCGACGGTCCCGGCCTCCCACGCCTGGTCGATGATGGAGACCTCGACGTTCTTGATGGTGACGGCCGGCTGGTTGATGCCGAGCACGCACGCCGACTCGCAGGGGGCCGGGCAGAGGCGACCGGTGAACTCCGGGAAGTTGTTCGTCGCGTGCAGACGCTCCGAGGCGGCCGTCCAGTCCTTGCGGTAGGCGAAGTCGTTCCACTCGGGGATCAGGTTCCCGAGCGGACAGCCGTTGTGGCAGAACGGAATGCCGCAGTCCATGCACCGGCTGGCCTGCTTGCTGATGATCGGCAGCAGCGAGCCCGGGACGTAGACCTCGTTCCAGTCCTTGACGCGGTCGGCGACGGGACGGGTCTTGGCAACCTCACGGCCGTGGTTCAGGAAGCCCTTCGGGTCAGCCATTGATCGCCGCCTCCATCATCTTCTCGTGGGTCTCGGTCTCGGAGAGACCCGCTCGCTCGGCGGCTTCCTTGGCGGCGAGCACTGCCTTGTACGTGCTGGGGATGATCTTGCTGAACCGCTGCACGGCCGCGTCCCAGTCGGCGAGCAGCTTCTCGGCGACCGTGGAGCCGGTGTCCTCGGCGTGGCGGCGCACCACGTCGTGCAGCCACTGCTTGTCGTTTTCGTCGAGGGCCTCGACGGCGCTGACGTTGCCCACGTTGACGTTGTCGACGTTCAGGTCGATCACGTACGCGACGCCACCGGACATGCCGGCCGCGAAGTTGCGGCCCGTCTCGCCGAGGACCACCGCGTGGCCACCGGTCATGTACTCGCAGCCGTGGTCGCCCACGCCCTCGGAGACCACCAGCGCACCGGAGTTACGGACGCAGAATCGTTCACCCGTACGGCCGCGCAGGAACAGCTCGCCACCGGTCGCGCCGTACGCGATGGTGTTGCCCGCGATGGTGGAGTACTCGGCGAGGTGGTCGGCGTTCCGGTCGGGACGCACGATCACCCGGCCGCCCGACAGACCCTTGCCGACGTAGTCGTTGGCGTCGCCCTCCAGGCGGAGCGTGACACCGCGCGGCAGGAAGGCGCCGAAGGACTGGCCGGCCGAGCCGGTGAAGGTGATGTCGATGGTGTCGTCGGGCAGGCCCGCACCGCCGAACTTCTTCGTCACCTCGTGGCCGAGCATGGTGCCGACCGTCCGGTTGATGTTGCGCACCTTGATCTGGGCGCGCACCGGCTGGGCGTCGGTGGCGCTGGAGGCGGCCAGGGCGTCGGAGGCGAGCTTGATCAGCTCGTTGTCCAGGGCCTTCTCCAGGCCGTGGTCCTGCACGATCGTCTGGTGCAGCGCAGCGCCCTCGGGCAGCTCGGGCACGTAGAAGAGCGGGGCCAGGTCCAGGCCCTGCGCCTTCCAGTGGTTGACGGCACGGGTGACGTCGAGCGCCTCCGCGTGGCCGACGGCCTCCTCGATGGTACGGAAGCCCAGCTCGGCGAGGATCTCGCGGACCTCCTCGGCGATGAACTTGAAGAAGTTCACCACGTACTCGGCCTTGCCGGAGAAGCGGTCGCGCAGCACCGGGTTCTGGGTGGCGACGCCGACCGGGCAGGTGTCGAGGTGGCAGACGCGCATCATGATGCAGCCGGAGACGACGAGCGGCGCGGTCGCGAAACCGAACTCCTCGGCGCCGAGCAGCGCGGCGATCACCACGTCACGGCCGGTCTTCAGCTGGCCGTCGGTCTGCACGACGATCCGGTCGCGCAGGCCGTTGAGCAGCAGCGTCTGCTGGGTCTCGGCGAGGCCGAGCTCCCAGGGGCCGCCCGCGTGCTTCAGCGAGGTCAGCGGGGAGGCGCCGGTGCCGCCGTCGTGGCCGGAGATGAGCACGACGTCCGCGTGTGCCTTGGACACACCCGCCGCGACCGTGCCGACGCCGACCTCCGAGACCAGCTTGACGTGAATCCGCGCCTGCGGGTTCGCGTTCTTGAGGTCGTGGATCAGCTGGGCCAGGTCCTCGATGGAGTAGATGTCGTGGTGCGGCGGCGGGGAGATCAGGCCGACACCCGGGGTGGAGTGCCGGGTCTTCGCGACCCACGGGTAGACCTTGTGGCCGGGCAGCTGGCCGCCCTCGCCGGGCTTGGCGCCCTGGGCCATCTTGATCTGGATGTCGTCGGCGTTGACCAGGTACTCGGACGTGACGCCGAAGCGGCCGGACGCGACCTGCTTGATGGCGCTGCGCCGCGCCGGGTCGTACAGGCGGTCCGGGTCCTCGCCGCCCTCACCGGTGTTGGACTTGCCGCCCAGCTGGTTCATGGCGATGGCGAGGGTCTCGTGCGCCTCGCGCGAGATGGAGCCGTAGGACATGGCACCGGTCGAGAACCGCTTGACGATCTCGGAGACCGGCTCGACCTCGTCGACGGAGATGGCTTCCCGGTCGCTCTTGAAGCCGAAGAGGCCGCGCAGCGTCATCAGCCGCTCGGACTGCTCGTTCACGCGGTCCGTGTACTTCTTGAAGATGTCGTAGCGGTTGGCGCGGGTCGAGTGCTGGAGGCGGAAGACCGTCTCCGGGTCGAACAGGTGCGGCTCGCCCTCGCGGCGCCACTGGTACTCGCCGCCTATGTCGAGGGCGCGGTGCGCCGGGGCGATGCCGGAGGCCGGGTAGGCCTTGGCGTGGCGGGCGGCGACCTCCTTGGCGATGACGTCGATGCCGACGCCGCCGATCTTGGAGGCGGTGCCGTTGAAGTACTTGTCGACGAAGCCCGCTTCGAGACCGACGGCCTCGAAGACCTGGGCGCCGCGGTAGGAGGCGACCGTCGAGATGCCCATCTTGGACATGACCTTCAGGACGCCCTTGCCGAGGGCGTAGATCAGGTTGCGGATGGCCTGCTCGGACTCCATGCCCGGCAGGAAGGTGCCCGCGCGGGTCAGGTCCTCGACGGACTCCATGGCCAGGTAGGGGTTGACGGCGGCGGCGCCGAAGCCGATCAGCAGGGCGACGTGGTGGACCTCGCGGACGTCACCGGCCTCGACCAGCAGGCCCACCTGCGTGCGCTGCTTGGTGCGGATGAGGTGGTGGTGGACGGCGGCGGTGAGCAGCAGCGACGGGATCGGCGCGTGCTCGGCGTCCGAGTGCCGGTCCGACAGGACGATCAGCCGGGCGCCGTTCTCGATGGCAGCGTCGGCCTCGGCGCAGATCTCCTCGATCCGCGCGGCGAGGGAGTCGCCGCCGCCGGAGACCCGGTACAGGCCGGACAGGGTCGCGGCCTTGAAGCCGGGCATGTCGCCGTCGGCGTTGATGTGGATGAGCTTGGCCAGCTCGTCGTTGTCGATCACCGGGAAGGGCAGCACGACCGAGCGGCAGGACGCGGCGGTCGGGTCGAGCAGGTTGCCCGAGGGGCCGAGGGACGAGCGCAGCGAAGTGACGAGCTCTTCCCGGATCGCGTCCAGCGGCGGGTTGGTGACCTGCGCGAACAGCTGGGTGAAGTAGTCGAAGAGCAGGCGCGGGCGCTCGCTCAGCGCGGCGATGGGCGAGTCGGTGCCCATGGAGCCGATCGGCTCGGCGCCGGCCTTGGCCATCGGCGCGAGGATGACGCGCAGCTCTTCCTCGGTGTAGCCGAAGGTCTGCTGGCGGCGGGTGACCGAGGCGTGGGTGTGCACGATGTGCTCGCGCTCGGGCAGGTCGGAGAGCTCGATCTCCCCGGCCTCCAGCCACTCCGCGTACGGCTGCGCGGCGGCGAGGCCCGCCTTGATCTCGTCGTCCTCGATGATGCGGTGCTCGACGGTGTCGACGAGGAACATCCTGCCGGGCTGCAGCCGGCCCTTGCGGACGACCCTGGCGGGGTCGATGTCGAGGACGCCGACCTCGGAGCCGAGGACGACCAGGCCCTCGTCGGTGACCCAGTAGCGGCCGGGACGCAGACCGTTGCGGTCGAGAACGGCGCCGACCTGGGAGCCGTCGGTGAAGGTGACACAGGCGGGGCCGTCCCAGGGCTCCATCATCGTGGAGTGGAAGCCGTAGAAGGCGCGCCGGGCGGCGTCCATGGAGTCGTGGTTCTCCCACGCCTCCGGGATCATCATCAGCACGGAGTGCGGCAGCGAACGCCCGCCCAGGTGCAGGAGCTCCAGCACCTCGTCGAAGGACGCCGAGTCGGAGGCGTCGGGCGTACAGATCGGGAAGACGCGGTCCAGCTTCTCCTGCGGCCCGAACAGGTCGGAGACCAGCTGGGACTCGCGGGCCACCATCCAGTTGCGGTTGCCCTTGACGGTGTTGATCTCACCGTTGTGGGCGACGAACCGGTAGGGGTGGGCGAGCGGCCACGACGGGAAGGTGTTCGTGGAGAACCGGGAGTGCACGAGCGCGATCGCGGACGCGAAGCGGCGGTCGGACAGGTCCGGGAAGAAGGGCTCCAGCTGGCCGGTGGTCAGCATGCCCTTGTAGACGATGGTCCGCGCGGACAGCGACGGGAAGTAGACGTCGACCTCGCGCTCGGCGCGCTTGCGCAGCACGAACGCCTTGCGGTCCAGCGCGATGCCCTCGCTGGCGCCTCCCCCGGACTCCGTCTGGGAGGTGCCCCCAGTGACAAAGACCTGCCGGAAGACCGGCATGGTGGAGCGGGCGGTGGCGCCGAGCAGCCCCGGGGCGACCGGAACCTCGCGCCAGCCGAGGACGGTGAGGCCCTCCTCGTCCGCGATCGTCTCGATCCTCGAGACGGCGTCCTGGGTGCCGTCCTCCGGGAGGAAGGCGATACCGACGGCGTAGGAACCGGCCGTCGGCAGCTCGAATCCGGCCACCTCGCGGAAGAAGGCGTCGGGCACCTGGCAGAGCAGGCCCGCGCCGTCACCGGAGTCGGGCTCGGAGCCAGTCGCGCCGCGGTGCTCAAGGTTGCGCAGAACCGTGAGCGCCTGCTCGACCAGCGCATGGCTCGCCTCGCCGGTGAGGGTGGCCACGAAGCCGACGCCACAGGCATCGCGCTCGTTGCGGGGGTCGTACATACCCTGCGCAGCAGGGCGAGCATCCATGAACGACCAGTTTCGGCCGTTCGTGGAGTGCTGGGACGGCTGGCGCGGCGTACGCATCGGCTCTCCCGTCGTCGTCAGTGGCGTATAGCAGGTGCCGAGGGACGACGCTGGCCCTCTGCGTTTTTGTTGCGAAATTTCACGCAGGTTACATGATGGAGCGATTCTCGGGAACTGGATACACCGTTCCAACATGCGGACGCCGCAGGGGTTTACGGCGAGGTACCGCTCAAAGCGGTGAAGGTGGTGGGGGACCGATCCGGACAGATCCGTGTCCATCGGTCCGCAGGGGCGGGGGTGAGCGTCGCGCCACCCCACAGGTGCATGGCAGGCCTCATTGCCTGCGGCGCTTACGGCTCATGCCCAGTGGTTAAGCATTCGAAACCAGCGAGTAACGGGTAATTATGCGGCCCAACGCATAGCTACCAGTCGCACTATCCTACGGCCGTCCCGAACAGGACGCCCAGGGCGTACGTCACACCGGCCGCCGCGCCGCCCAGCGCGAGCTGCCGCAGACCGCTGAACCACCAGCTCCGCGCGGTCACCTTGGCCACCACGGCACCACACCCGAACAGCCCGGCGAGCGCCAGCAGCAGGGCGGGCCAGAGCGCGGTCGCGCCGAGCAGGAACGGCAGCACGGGCAGCAGCGCGCCCAGCGCGAACGACCCGAAGGACGAGACGGCGGCGACCAGCGGCGAGGGCAGGTCGCCGGGGTCGATCCCGAGCTCCTCGCGGGCGTGTATCTCCAGCGCCTGCTCGGGGTCGGCGGACAGCTGCCGGGCGACCTCCCGGGCCAGCTCCGGTTCGACACCCCGCGCCTCGTACAGCGCGGCCAGCTCGGCCTCCTCGTCCTGCGGGTGTCTGCGCAGCTCCCCGCGCTCCACGTCCAGCTCGGCCTCGACGAGCTCGCGCTGCGAGGCGACGGAGGTGTACTCGCCTGCGGCCATCGAGAAGGCGCCGGCGGCCAGCCCCGCGAGCCCGGTGATCACGATGGTCTGATGACCGACGGCCCCGCCGGCCACACCGGTCATCAGGGCGAGGTTGGAGACGAGCCCGTCCATGGCGCCGAAGACGGCGGGCCGCAGCCAGCCCCCGTTCACATCCCGGTGGGTGTGGTTGTCACGGTGGGCTTCGTGCAGGGTCGCCCGGGTCTCGATCACGGCCATGAGGGGTCCCCCAAAAGGTCTCGCAGCGCGCCCCGATAAGCTGAGGCAAAGCTAACTTTGGACAAGTTCTATCTTTCGACAACGCTGACAGTACGCCGGGGCATTCCTGGCCGCCAGCAAGGAAAGGCTGGGCTAACCTGCGGCTTTACCCTCCTCCGCTCACACGTGCGAGGCACTGCACAGATGTCGACCGGGTGATGTGGAGGCTCTTCAGGCTGCGGTCAACCGCCGTTGGTGGGACACATCCGCAAACGGTTCCGCGCCCCCGCGCGAAGCCCCTCCCGGAGAGGCCCGCCCATGTCATCGATCGTCTTCTCCCCGCCGGTCCCCGCTCCCGGGGAGCCCGCCCCCGAACTGCGCGACCGGGCTCGGGGCGCGCTGCTGGGCCTGGCCGTGGGCGACGCGCTCGGGGCGCCGGCGGAGAACATGAAGCCCTCCGAGATCCGCGCCCGCTGGGGCCGCATCACGGGATACGTGACCGACCGCCCCGCCGGTACCGACGACACCGAGTACGCGATCTTCTCCGGCCTTCTCCTCGCCCGGCACGGCTCGGCACTCACCCCGGCCCATGCCGAGGCTGCCTGGCACGAGTGGATCGCCGACCGTGCCGAGGGCCCCTTCAAGGGCGCGGGCTTCAGCGAACGCGGCACCCTGGAGAACCTCCGCCGGGGACTCGCCGCCCCCATCTCCGCCCAGCACCGGCACGCCTGGAGCGACGGCCTGGCCATGCGGGCGGCCCCCTTCGGCGTCTTCGCGGCGGGCCGCCCCGCCGAGGCGGCCCGGCTCGTCGCCGTCGACGGCTCGGTGAGCCACGAGGGCGAGGGCATCTACGGCGGCCAGGCGGTGGCGGCGGGGGTCGCGGCGGCGATGGCCGGGGCCCCGCCGACTGCGGTGGTGGCGGCCGCGCTCGCCGTCGTCCCCGACGACTCCTGGACGGCCCGCTCCCTGCGCCGCGCGGTGTCGGTGGCCCACCGCGGCGAACGGGCGGTGCGCTCAGCGGTGGTCATCGGCGGCTACCCGTGGACCGACCTGGCCCCGGAGGCGGTGGCCCTGGCCTTCGGCGCGTACGCGGCGGCGGACGGCGACTTCCGGGACGCGGTGCTGACGGCCGTGAACATGGGGCGCGACGCGGACACGACGGCCGCGGTGGCCGGCGCGCTGGCGGGCGCGACGATGGGAGAGACGTCGATCCCGCCGGAGTGGGCAGCGGCGATCGGCCCGGCGCGAGGCAGCTGCCTGCCGTCGATGGCGGGACAGCACGTACTGGAGGTGGCGGAACTCCTGACGGCGGCGGCTTCACCACGGACCGAGCGGCAGCCGTCGACACCGGCACATCTACCGACCGAACTGCGGCCATGGGTACCAGCCGATCCACCGAGCGATCCACACCCCGAACCACCCGGCCTGATCCCGACCGAGCCGCAACGTTCCAGGCCGGCCTTCCTGCCAACGGAGCCACTCCCCTCCACACCAGCCCTCCCACCCACCGACCCACACCCCTCCACACCAGCCCTCCCACCCACCAACCCACACCCCTCCACACCAGCCCTCCCACCCACCAACCCACACCCCTCCACACCAGCCTTTCTGCCAAGCGAGTCGGGTGGTGGGTGGGCGGGGTTCCGGGGGTCCAGGGGGCGGAGCCCCCTGGGCGTCGGCTGTGGTGAGGGGGGCCGGTGAACCGGCGGCACATCGAGGGGCTCCTCCTCGGCCTCGCCGCGGGCGACGCCGCCGGCTGGCCTTCCGCACGGCACCGCGCATCCCGCATGCCGGAATGGACCCGCCGCCTCACCCGCGAACTCGACACCTTCGCCGAACAGAACGCGACCACCACCCTTCCCGTCCCCATCGCTCTCAACCAACCCCCCGAGCCCCTCCGCCTCGGCCCCTCCGACGACGCCGAGTGGGCGGCCTTCGCCGCGGAAGCCGTCCTGCGCGCCGGCGACGACACCGCTCTCGGCGACCTCAGCCGTGAGCTCCGTACCCGCGCCGCCATCGACCTCACCTGGACCGCGGTCGCCTCCGAGGTCGCCGCCGCGGCGGAACGCGCCCCGGAGGTCGAGTCGGCCGTACTCCCCCTGCGCGCCCGCATCTCCGTCCGCGCCGGCCTCGGCAACCTCGCCGCCGGCCTGCGCCCGCCCGCCACCGGCCACGACAACCCGCACTACTTCGACGACGCCGCCTGCGTCCGCGCCTGCGCGCTCGCCGTCGCCCACCCCGGCGACCCCCAACGCGCCGCCGACCTCGCCGAGTTCGACGCCCGCTACACCCAGGACGGCGACGGCGTGCACGGCGCCCGCGCCATGGCCGCGGCCCTCGCGCTCGCCCTCGTCGGCGCCGAGGTCGAGACCTGCGTGGCCGCAGCCCTCACCGAACTCCCCGAATCCACCGAGATCGGCCGCAACGCCCGCCACGCCCTGGCCCTCACCGGCGCCGCGGACACGGCATTCGCCCTCGTCCCCCTCCTCGAACACCAAATCGTCGACCACGTCTACAGCTACGGCATCGCCGCAGCCGAGACCGTCCCGGTCGCCCTCGCCCTCGCCACCGCAGCGCGCGGCCGGATCGCCGAGGCCGTACCCGCCGCCGCCTGCCTCTCCCGGGTCGCCGACTCGGCCCCCGCCCTCGCCGGCGCGCTCACCGGCGCTCTCGGCGGCGCCGATTCGATCCCGCAGTCCTGGCGGGACGCCTGCCGCACCCTCTCCGGCTGTGCCCTCCCCCGCCTCACCGGCACGGACCTCGTGGAACTCGCCGAACTCCTGGAAGCCACACAACCGGCCCGTCCAGGTGGATGATTCGGTACATGACGCCCAAAGGAGAAGAAAGCGCCGGAGCTTCGCTCGACGACCGGATCACCGGAGCACTGGTCGGGGCCGCCGTCGGCGACGCCCTCGGCGGTCCGGTCGAGGGCTACTCCCCCGACCAGATCCTCGAACGACACGGCGGCCGCGTCCACGGCATCGTCGGCCCCTGGAACGGCGACGAGTGGCGCACCGCCCGCCCCATCGCGCCCTACCACAAGGGCGACGGGCACGTCACCGACGACACCTTGATGACCCATGCGCTGGTACGGGTGTACGACCGGGTCCGCGACCACCTCGACGCATACGCTATCGCCGACCACCTGGTCCCCGACCTGATGACCAACCCCCGCTGGATCCCGGAACTGGAGACGGAGACCATCCCCCTCCACCGGATCTTCCTCGCGGAGAAGTGGCTGGCGACCCGCCTTCACTACGGCCATGCCGACCCCCGGGAAGCCGGCGTCGGCAACATCGTCAACTGCGGTGCGGCGATGTACATGGCCCCGGTCGGCCTGGTCAACGCGGCGCATCCGCGGGCCGCGTACGCCGAGGCGCTGGACGTGGCGGGCGCCCACCAGTCGTCGTACGGCAGGGAGGCCGCGGGCGTCTTCGCGGCGGCGGTGGCGGCGGCGACGGCGCCCGGCGCGACACCGGACTCCGTGGTCGGCGTCTGCCTGTCCATGGCGAAGGACGGCACCCGCGAGGCGATCGAACGCGTCTGTGAAACGGCGGCACGGTACTCCGACTTCGAGTCGGCGCTCACCCCCCTCCGCGACGCGATCGCCCCCTACGACACGGTCGGCCCCGACTACCGGTCCCCCTCCCTCGGCGCCCGCCGACCCTCCCGCCTGCACGCCATCGAGGAACTCCCCGTCGCCCTGGGCATGTTGCTGGTGGCCGACGGCGACTACCGCCAGGCCGTGCTCGGTTCGGTCAACTACGGCCGGGACTGCGACTCCATCGCGACGATGGCGGGCGCGATCGCCGGCGCGCTGGGCTCGCCGGTTCCGGAGGACTGGTCGAAGCGGGTCGCGGAGGCCAGCCGCCTCGACCTCTGGGCACCGCCCCGCACGCTGGCCGCGGTGGCCCGGGAGGTCTACGCCCTCGACATGGAACGCCGCCGCGCCCACGAGGAGTCCTTCGCCCGCCTCGGAGGACCGAGTTGCTCCGCCTGACCTGGGTCCAGCCGGAGGATCTGCTGGGCCACGAGCTGCGCCAGGCCCGGCAGGACGGCCGGGAACCGTCGGCGATCGCTGCGCGCTGGCGGTCGGCCGGAGGCGCGGACGCGCCGGACCGGGCAGGCGCGTCGGAGGGACGGGCCTCCCGCTATCTGCGTCAACTGGCGGAGGACCTGCTCGACGAACTCGCGGACCTGCCGAGCAGGTTGAACGAGCCGACGGATCTGGCCGACATCAAGGCGCTGTGTCCCGAGTGGCCGTCTGCGCAGCGGAGAGGGCGGTGCGGACCGTCGTGCGACTGCGGGTGCGCGGGGGCTGATCGCGCAGTTCCCCGCGCCCCTGACGGGGCGCCGTCCAGCCGCTTCCTACATAGCTGCGGGCAGTCGTGCCTCCCCCAGAGCCCGAAGGGCCTGGGGGGACCCCCGGGCGGCACGGTTGGGCGCAGCGGCACCCGGCCAGCGCCGGTAAGCGAAACCCCCCGCCCCCAGCCCCCATCCGCCCGCGCCTACCACGCCGCCTGGCTCGGCCGAGCCGTCGGCTGTCTCCTCGGGAAACCCGTCGAGAAGCTCCCCCTGCACGCCATCCGCGAACTCGCCCGCGCCACCGGCAACTGGCCCCTGAACCACTACTTCACCGCCGACGGCGTCCCCGCCGAACTCCTCTCCGCCCACCCCTGGAACCGCCGCTCGGCCCCCACCTCCCTCGCCGAGAACATCGACGGCATGCCCGAGGACGACGACCTCAACTACCCCCTCCTCAACCTCCTCCTGCTCCAACGCCACACCAGGGAGTTCGCCACCGCCGACGTCGCCGCCCTCTGGCTCGACGAACTCCCCGCCGGCCGCACCTTCACCGCCGAACGCGTCGCATACCGCAACCTCCTCACCGGCATCGAGCCCCCGCACACCGCCCGCCACCGCAACCCCTTCCGCGAGTGGATCGGCGCCCTCATCCGCGCCGACGTGCACGGCTGGACCAACCCCGGCGACCCGGCCGCCGCGGCCGAACAGGCCCACCGCGACGCCGCCCTCACCCATACGGCCAACGGCGTCTACGCGGCGATGTTCACGGCGGCCGTCATCGCCACCGCCGCCACCGGCACCCACGACGTCCACGCCTGTCTGCGCACCGGCCGCGCGGTGATCCCGCCCCACTCCCGGCTGGCCCACGCCGTCGACCACGCGATCCGGATCGCCGGAGAACACGACGACTTCGACACCGTCGTGGCGGAACTCCACGCCGCCCACTCCCCCACCCATCACTGGGTGCACGCCATCCCCAACACCGCTCTGATCGCCGCCGCCCTCACCCACGCCGACGGCGACTTCACCGGCTCCGTCTGCCGCGCGGTGAGCGGCGGTTGGGACACCGATTCGAACGGCGCGACCGCCGGCTCGGTCGCCGGTCTGCTCGCGGGCGACCCCGACGCGCTCCCCGACCGCTGGACGACCCCGCTCAAGAACCGACTCGCCACCTCCGTCGCCGGCTTCGACGGCACCGGCTTCGACACCCTCGCCCACCTCACCCACCTGGAGGCGACCCGCTCATGACCCACATCGCCGTACTAGGCAGCATGAACATGGACCTCGTCGCGTACGCCGAGAAGGCCCCGCAGCTCGGCGAGACCGTGACGGGACGGGCGTTCCGCACGATCCCCGGCGGCAAGGGCGCCAACCAGGCGATCGCCGCCGCCCGCGCCGGCGCCACCGTCTCGATGATCGGCGCGGTCGGCCATGACGTCTACGGCGCCCGGATGCGCGAGACCCTCGAACACTCCGGCGTGGACACGGACTCGCTGCGCACGATCGAGGGCCCCTCCGGCACCGCGCACATCGTCGTGGACGACGAGGGCGGCAACGCGATCGTCGTGGTCCCCGGCGCGAACGGCACCGTCGACCATCTCGCCCCCGGCGACGAGGGCGTCATCGCCTCCGCCGACACGCTCCTGCTCCAGCTGGAGATCCCCCTCGCGGCGGTGGTGGCCGGTGCGCAGGCCGCCCGCCGGCACGGCGTCCGGACCATCCTCACCCCGTCCCCCGCCCACCCGCTCCCGTACGAACTCCTCCACAACATCGACCTGCTGGTGCCGAACGAGCGGGAGGCGGCCACCCTCACCGACCGCGCCGACCCGCGCGACGCGGCGGCCGCGCTCCTCGACCGGGTACCGCAGGTGGTGGTCACGCTCGGCGCGGCCGGCAGCCTCTACCTCACCCGCGACGCCGTACCCCTCGTCATCCCCGCGCCCCGGGTGACCGCCGTCGACTCGACGGGCGCGGGCGACACCTTCGTCGGCGCCCTCGCGGTGGCCCTGGCCGAGGAGAAACCGATCCGCGAGGCCCTGTCCTGGGCAGCCGCCGCGGCCGCGATCTCCGTACAGCGGGAGGGGGCGACGGAGTCGATGCCGTACCGCCCGGAGATCGAGGCCCAGTACACCGCATGAGTACGACACCCGTGACACCCGCGACAGCCACCACAGCCACCACAGCCACCACAGCCACCACAGCCACCAGCATGGCGGGGCACCCCGAGTCCCCGCCCCCTCCCCCGCCCCTCACCGGTCTGCGCGTCCTCGATCTCGCCACCCTCTTCGCCGGTCCGCTCGCCGCCACCCTGCTCGGTGACTTCGGCGCCGAGGTCATCAAGGTCGAGCACCCTGCCAAGCCCGACCCCTCCCGGGGCCACGGCCCGGCGAAACAGGGCGTCGGCCTGTGGTGGAAGCTGCTCGGCCGCAACAAGCGCACCCTCACCCTGGACCTGTCCAAGCCCGGCGGCCGCGCCACCCTGCTCCGGCTCGCCGCCACCGCCGACGTGATCATCGAGAACTTCCGCCCCGGCACCCTGGAGAAATGGGACCTGGGGTGGGAGGAGCTGTCCGCCGCCAACCCCCGGCTGGTCCTGACCCGGGTCACCGCCTTCGGCCAGTTCGGCCCCTACGCCCACCGCCCCGGCTTCGGCACCCTCGCCGAGGCGATGAGCGGCTTCGCGGCGATCACCGGCGAACCGGATGCCCCGCCGACGCTGCCCCCGTTCGGGCTCGCCGACTCCATCGCGGCGCTGACCACCGCGTACGCCGTCATGACCGCGCTCGCGGCCCGGGACCGTACCGGCGAGGGCCAGGTCGTCGACATGGCGATCATCGAGCCGATCCTGGCCGTCCTCGGCCCCCAGGCCACCTGGTACGACCAGCTCGGCTATGTCCAGGAACGCACCGGCAACCGGTCCGCCAACAACGCCCCGCGCAACACCTACCGCACGGCGGACGGGAGCTGGGTCGCGGTGTCCACCTCGGCCCAGTCGATCGCGGAACGCGTGCTGCGGCTGGTCGGGCGCCCGGAGCTGATCGACGAGCCGTGGTTCGCGACCGGTGCCGGCCGGGCCGCGCACGCCGACGTCCTCGACGCGGCCGTCGGCAACTGGGTCGCCACCCGCTCCCGCGCCGAGGTGCTGGCCGAGTTCGAGAAGGCGGAGGCGGCGGTGGCTCCGATCCAGGACGTACGGGACGTCATGGAGGACCCCCAGTACCAGGCGCTGAACACGATCACGACCGTCCCCGACCCCGAGCTGGGCCCGCTGCGCATGCAGAACGTCCTGTTCCGCCTCTCGGCCACCCCCGGCGCGATCCGCTGGACCGGCCGCCCGCACGGTGCCGACACGGAGGAGGTCCTGACCGAGCTGGGCCTGACCCCGGCCCAGGTGCGGGCGCTGCGCGAGGAGGGCGCCGTATGACCACCCTGCCGTTCCCCCTGACCTGGCTGTACGTCCCCGGCGACCGGCCGCACGTCGTCGCCAAGGCGCTGGCCTCCGGAACCGACGTGGTGGTGATCGACCTGGAGGACGCGGTCGCTCCCGACCGCAAGGACTACGCCCGCGCCGCCACCGCCGACCTCCTCACCCACCGCCAGCCGGTCCCGGTGCACGTCCGGGTCAACGCCCTGGACACCCCCTGGGCCCAGACCGACCTCAAGGCCCTCCTCTCGCTCCCCGGCCTCGCCGGACTCCGCCTCCCGAAAGTCACGAGCCCGGAGGACATCCGCCACCTCGCCACCCGGACCACCACCCTCCCCCTCTACGCCCTGCTCGAATCGGCCCTCGGCATCGAACACGCCTACGCCATCGCCGGCGCCCATCCCGCCCTGCGGGGCATCTCCCTGGGCGAGGCGGACCTACGGGCCGACCTGGGCGTACGGGACGACATCGGCCTCGACTGGTCCCGGTCCCGGATCGTGGTCGCAGCGCGGGCGGCGGGCCTCGCCCCACCGCCCCAGTCGGTCCACCCCGACACCCGCGACCTCAACGGCCTCGCCGCCTCCTGCGCCCACGGCCGCGCCCTGGGCTTCCTGGGCCGCGCCGCGATCCACCCCCGCCAGCTCCCGATCATCGAACGGGCCTACCTCCCCACGGAGGCCGAACTGGAACAGGCGGAGACGGTCATCAAGGCAGCCACCACAGAACAGGGCGCCCAGGCCCTCCCCGACGGCAGCTTCATCGACGCGGCAGTGGTAGCAGCGGCCCGCAGAACCCTCTCCCTCACAAACCGCCGCTAACCCCATCCCCGGCATTTTCGTTCCGCCGCAGCGGCGTGACCCACAACGGCGTTGTCCGGCGGTGCCGGACTCGGCGCAACCCGTCGGTGCGCACACGAAGAGGGCGCCCGGTTCGATCCCGGGCGCCCTCTTCGTCGTACAGCAGCAGGTCAGCTCTTCTTGCTCCCCGACCCGGCCTCGTCCTTGACCTCGTCCTTGGCCTCGTCGTCGGCGTCATCCTCGGCTTCGGCCTCGTCGCCGGAGGCTTCGGCGTCCTTCGCCTCGGCGTCCTTCGCCTCAACGGCCTCGACGACCTCACCGGCACCTTCGGCCTCCGCGGCACCGTCCGCCTCACCGTCGGAGACGCCCGGCTCGACCACCGTCTCCCGGCCCGGCCGCTTCTTGGCAGAAAGCACCATGTACAGCACCGCGAGCAGGAACACGATCATCGCGGTCCAGTCGTTGAGGCGCAGGCCGAGGATGTGGTGGGCGTCGTCGACGCGCATGTACTCGATCCAGCCGCGGCCCACACAGTACGCGGCGACGTACAGGGCGAAGGCACGGCCGTGTCCGAGCTTGAAGCGGCGGTCGGCCCAGATGACCAGGAAGCCGACGCCGATGCACCACAGCGACTCGTAGAGGAAGGTCGGGTGGTAGTAGCCCGGGATCCGGCCGCCCTCGGAGGAGGTGATGTGCAGCGCCCACGGAACGTGGGTCTCGCGGCCGTACAGCTCCTGGTTGAACCAGTTGCCCCAGCGGCCGATCGCCTGGGCGAAGGCGATGCCGGGGGCGATGGCGTCGGCGTAGGCGGGCAGCGGGATCCCCCGGCGCCGGCAGCCGATCCACGCACCCACCGCACCGAGCGCGATCGCACCCCAGATGCCGAGGCCGCCCTGCCAGACCTTGAACGCGTCGACCCAGTCACGGCCCGAGCTGAAGTACAGCTCGTAATCCGTGATCACGTGGTAGAGGCGCCCGCCGACGAGGCCGAACGGCACTGCCCAGACGGCGATGTCGGCCACGGTGCCGGCCCGCCCGCCCCGGGCGATCCAGCGCTTGTTGCCGAGCCAGACGGCTACGAAGACACCGATGATGATGCAGAACGCGTAGCCGCGCAGCGGGATGGGTCCGAGGTGGATCACTCCGCGCGACGGGCTGGGAATGTAGGCAAGTTCTTCCATGGCAGGGTCGACGCTACCGTGCCGGACCGGGCCGACGGCAACCAGCCCGGCTACGGCTCCATAACGGGGACGTGAGAAACGCTTACCCCGCTTACTGCTTGTTCGCGTCCTCGACCAGCTGCTTCAGCTTGGCCGGGGTCATGGTCTGGTCCTCGTAGATGTTCTTGCCGCCGAGCAGGACGGTCGGGGTGCCGTTGAACTTGCCCGCCTGGAAGGCCTGGTTGGATTTCACGACCCAGGAGTTGTGCGTACCGTCCTTGACGCACTTCTGGAACGCCGGCGTATTCAGCCCTTCGACCTTGCCGGCCAGCTCGATCAGCTTGTCGTTGCCGGCGAACGCGTCGTCGGTCTCCTTCGGCTGGTTCTCGTACAGCACGTCGTGGAAGTCGCGGAACTTCCCGGCGTCCTGGGCGCAGGCCGCCGCGTTGGCCGCGTTCCGGGAGCCGCTGCCGCCGAGGTTGCCGTCGATCAGCGTGACCAGGTGGTACTCGATTCTGAGCTGGCCGGCGTCGACCAGCTCGTGGAGCGTCGGGCGGTACGCCGTCTCGAAGGCCTGGCAGGCCGGGCAGCGGAAGTCCTCCCAGACGGTGAGCGTCGCCTTGGCGTCGTCCTTGCCGACCGGGATCGCGAGGCTGTCCTTGCCCTGCGCGCCGGAGGGCGCCACGACCGGGCCCGAGCTCTCGCTGCTCTTGTCCTTGCCCGCGTTCGCGGCGACCAGGCCGATCACCGCCGCCAGGCCCAGGACGCAGACGACGCTCGCGCCCACGATCAGCGCGCGCCGCCGCTTGTCCGCGGCCCGCTGCTTCTCGCGCTCGGCCGCCAGCCGCTCACGGGCCATCCGCTTTCCGTCACGATTCTTCTCGCTCACACCCCCAGAACGAACCGGGGAGGCGCACCGCGCCTCCCCGATCCCAGGTCCACCCGTTCGAGTGACCGAATGTTCTGTTGTTTCCGGCAGCGCTCCCGCGGATCTGCCCCCGCGGGTCTACGCCTGCGGGTCTACGCCTGTCCGCGCACGCCCTTCGCCAGGTCCCCGGCGAGTTCGCGGACGGCCGCCACGCCGGCCGCGTGGTCCGGCGCGTCCAGCATCCGCTTCACGAAGGCCGAACCGACGATCACACCGTCGGCGAAGCCTGCGACCTGGGCGGCCTGGGCCGCGTCGGAGACGCCGAGGCCGACGCAGACGGGGAGCGCGGTGCCGGTGGCGCGGGTGCGCTCCACCAGGTCCTGGGCCTGCGCCCCGACCGATTCACGCGTACCGGTGACACCCATCAGCGAGGCCGCGTAGACGAAGCCGCTGCCCGCCGCGGTGATCTTCGCGAGCCGCTCGTCCTTGCTGCTCGGCGCCACCACGAAGACCGTCGCGAGACCGTGCTTCTCGGCGTGCTCCCTCCAGAGGGCCGACTCCTGGACCGGCAGGTCCGGCAGGATGCAGCCCGCGCCGCCCGCCTCGGCGAGCTCCGCGGTGAAGCGCTCGACGCCGTAGCGATCGATGGGGTTCCAGTACGTCATGACGAGGATCGGCCTGCCGGTGGCCTCGTAGGCCTCCTTGACCGTGCGCATGACGTCCGCGATCTTCACGCCGCCGCGCAGGGCGATGTCGTCGGCGGTCTGGATGACCGGGCCGTCGAGGACCGGGTCGCTGTGCGGCAGCCCGACCTCGACGACGTCCGCGCCGCCGTCGAGCACGGCCTTGATCGCCTCGATGCCGCCGTCCACGGTCGGGAACCCGGCCGGGAGGTAGGCGATCAGGGCGCTGCGGCCCTCGGCCTTGGCGCCGGCGAGGGTGTCGGACAGCAGCTGAATGTTCCCGCTCACTTGGCGTCCCCCTCGATCTCGGCGGTGGCGGTGGCGTCGGCGGCGACCTCGGCGTCGGTGTCGTACAGGCCGAAGTAGCGCGCGGCGGTGTCCATGTCCTTGTCGCCGCGCCCGGACAGGTTGACGACGATGAGCGCGTCCTTGCCGAGCTCCCTGCCTACCTCCAGGGCGCCGGCGAGGGCGTGGGCGCTCTCGATGGCCGGGATGATGCCCTCGGTGCGGGAGAGCAGGCGCAGGGCCTGCATGGCCGCGTCGTCGGTGACCGCGCGGTACTCACCGCGGCCGGAGTCCTTGAGGTAGGAGTGCTCCGGGCCGATGCCCGGGTAGTCCAGACCGGCGGAGATCGAGTACGGCTCGGTGATCTGGCCCTCGTCGTCCTGGAGGACGTACGACCGGGAGCCGTGCAGGATGCCGGGCTCGCCGGCGGTGAGGGTGGCCGCGTGCTCGCCGGTCTCGATGCCGTGCCCCGCGGGCTCGCAGCCGATGAGGCGGACGCCCTCGTCGGGGATGAAGGCGTGGAAGAGGCCGATGGCGTTGGAGCCGCCGCCGACGCAGGCGATCGCGGCGTCGGGGAGCCGGCCGGCCCGCTCCAGGATCTGGCGCCGGGCCTCGACGCCGATGACCCGGTGGAAGTCGCGGACCATCGCCGGGAAGGGGTGCGGTCCTGCGACCGTACCGAACAGGTAGTGGGTGTGGTCGACGTTGGCCACCCAGTCGCGGAACGCCTCGTTGATGGCGTCCTTGAGCGTGCGGCTGCCGGACTTCACGGCGATGACCTCGGCGCCGAGCATGCGCATCCGGGCCACGTTGAGGGCCTGGCGCTGGGTGTCGATCTCGCCCATGTAGATGGTGCAGTCGAGGCCGAACAGCGCGCAGGCGGTGGCCGTCGCCACGCCGTGCTGGCCGGCGCCGGTCTCCGCGATCACACGGGTCTTGCCCATGCGCTTGGTGAGCAGGGCCTGGCCGAGCACGTTGTTGATCTTGTGCGAGCCGGTGTGGTTCAGGTCCTCGCGCTTGAGGAAGATCCGGGCGCCGCCGGCGTGTTCCGCGAAGCGGGACACCTCGGTGAGGGAGCTGGGGCGGCCGGTGTAGTTGACCATCAGGTCGTCGAGTTCGCGGGCGAACTCGGGGTCGTGCTTGGCCTTGTCGTACTCGACGGCGACCTCGTCCACGGCGGCGACGAGAGCCTCCGGGATGAACTTGCCGCCGAAGGCGCCGAAGTAGCCTTCGGGAGAGGGCACCTGGCCTTCGGGGTCAGGGAAGAAGTAGTCGCTGGGCATGCGGAAACCTCACGGTGAGTGTGTGAAACGACACTATTCGCCGTGGGGCGAGGGGTTGCCTGTCGGCTGACTGCCGTCAGTGGCTGATCGCGCTCGCGCGACGGAGTCGCATAATCAGATGAAGCCCCGCGCCCCTGAGGGCGCGCTGCCATCGACGTCCGTTCACCTGCCCGGGTTCGGCACCGATGACGTATCGCACCCTGCGGCCGTGGACGCGCCGCGCCGGCGCACGGCAACCGCGGGGACGGCAGCCGCGCGCCAGGCGGGCGTACCGGTCCACTGCTGTCGTCACCGTGAGAGTCATCGGGATCAGCCTACCGGGTGATCAGCCCCGGCCGTGCCGGAGTGCGGGGTGTTCGCCCGCCGCCACCAGGTCGGCCACCGCCGACTTGGGGTCGCGGCCGGTCACCAGGGACTCGCCGACCAGGACCGCGTCGGCGCCCGCGTTGGCGTACGCGATCAGGTCGTGCGGGCCGCGGACGCCGGACTCGGCGACCTTGACGATGTGGTCGGGGATCTCGGGGGCGACCCGCTCGAAGGTGGAGCGGTCGACCTCCAGGGTCTTCAGGTTGCGCGCGTTGACACCGATCACCTTGGCGCCCGCGTCCACCGCACGCTCGACCTCGTCCTCGTCGTGGACCTCGACGAGCGGGGTGAGGCCGATGGACTCGGCACGCTCGATCAGCGACTCCAGGGCCGGCTGGTCGAGGGCGGCGACGATCAGCAGCGCGAGGTCGGCACCGTACGCACGGGCCTCCCACAGCTGGTAAGAGGTGACGATGAAGTCCTTGCGCAGCACCGGGATGTCCACCCGGGCCCGGACCGCCTCCAGGTCGGCCAGCGAGCCGCCGAAGCGGCGCTGCTCGGTCAGGACCGAGATGACGGCCGCGCCGCCCGCCTCGTAGTCGGCGGCGAGCCCGGCCGGGTCGGCGATCGCGGCCAGCGCGCCCTTGGACGGGCTGGAGCGCTTGACCTCGCAGATGACCTTGACGCCCTCACCGCGCAGCGCGGCCACGCCGTCCTTGGCGGCCCGTGCCTTCGCCGCGCGCTCCTTGAGCTCGTCGAGGCTGACGCGCGCCTGCCGCTCCGCGAGGTCGGCACGGACTCCGTCGATGATCTCGTCGAGCACACTCACGCGAGCGGTCCCCTTCCGGTTCCGGACGGTTCTTCCAGTCGGGTCAAAACCCATGGTCATATCGATGGTATCCGCAGGACGGCGCATGCCTCGCATCCAGCCGGCGCCGGCCCCCTCTACCTGGACGTTCGCCAGTTGATCAAGGATGCAACCAGCCGCCGAAGGGCAGGTTCCGGACAACGGTGAAGACCAGCAGCAATGCGCCGAGGCTCCACATCGCCACCGGCCTGAGCTCGATCCGGGCAGGTCGGCCGCGTGCCGCGCGCACCACCCAGGCGGTCCACACCACGGCGAAGGCCAGATAGGCGATCACGCCCGCCGCGTTGTCCCGCAGCGCGGCCAGGAAGTCGCCGTGGACGAACGCGTGTGCGCTGCGCAGGCCCCCGCAGCCGGGGCAGTACAGGCCGGTGAGCCGGTAGAGCGGGCAGACCGGGTAGTGGCCGGGCTCGTTGGGATCGACGGTGCCGACGTAGGCGAAGGCCCCGACGACGGCGCCCAGCACGGAGACGGGCACGGCCAGCCGGCCCCGGAGGGAGGCCGTCACCGGTGGTACGGCTGCGCTGTGGCTGTCGGCGTTCACGCCTCGCATTGTGCCCCGTACGGTCGGCACACGCGCGCGAGGGGCGCCCCCGCCCAGGTCCGGGGCGCCCCTCGAAGAACGCGGGCGGTCAGCTCTCGGCGCCGACCGGCTCCCGGGTCGCGACCGGGGCGCTGTGGGACGTCACCAGGGGGGCCCGCTTCGGCATGCCGAGGCCCATGGCACTCATGATGCCGCCCACCACACCACCGAGGACCACGATCACCATGCCGGCCCAGAATCCCACCGGTTGCGCCATCACCATGAAGGCGCCCGCGACGCAGAAACCGATGATGGCGATGGTGACGCCGGTCCAGGCGGCCGGGGTGTGACCGTGGCTGTTGCCCGCCATGACTTGCTCCTCGTTGCTCGTACGTGTCCTTCCGGACGCTCACTCCCGATTGTCCCGCACGCATCGGGGTGCGTGGGGCGGGGGGTGGCCCATCACACGCGTCTGATACGCCACATCTCTGTTCATCGCCCGAAGCTCGGCGCCCCGAATTCCAGCGCCGCGAACTTCAGCGCCCCGAAAGGGGCGCGGGGCTGTGTTTGATATGCGGCTCCGCCGCATGGGCGCGAGCAACCACGACGGTGCCGCACACTCCCACCACGCCCGACCGCCCCCTCTTCGGCGCCCCCAGCGAAGCGCTACGCGCCGGTGGGGTCCTCCCCCCGGTCCAGCGCCTTCCAGATGTCCTCGGGCCGGTCGGGATCGACCGGCTTCGGCGCACGGCGCGGCCGCTCCGCCCCCGTGCCGCGTTCGTAGCGGCCGGACATGGCGGGCCACAGCCGGCCGTAGCGCAGCGCCAGCAGCCCGGCGACCAGGATGAGCACACCGCCGGCCGCGGCGACGTACGGCCAGCCGGTGTGGCTGAGGGCGTCGACCGTTGCGGACGTGTCGCCGCTGGCCTCGGCGGCCTTGTCGTCGAGCGCGGAGCCGTCGGAGGCACCGAGCAGGGCCGCGGCGGCGATGCCGGCGCCGGAGAGCGCGAGCAGCCCGGAGACCAGGAAGCGGCCGGCCCTGCGGACGGCGAAGACGGCGACGAGCGCGGCGAGGCCCACTATGGCGAGGGCCGCGGGGACGCCCGTGACGTCGCTGCCTCTGGCGGTCAGCGGGAAGGCGCCACCGGCCACCGTCGCGGTGCCCTCCGCCCAGCGCTGCCGGCTGGACAGCAGGGCCACGGCCGCGCCGAGCGCGCCGAACAGCAGCGCGACGGCGAGGCTGCGGCGGCCGGACCCGGTGGGTTCGCCTGCTTCGGAACGGGGGTGAGGAACAGCAGTCACGTACTCCACTATCGCTTGAACCCCGCGCGAACGGTCACCCGGGGTCGGGTGAGAAGCGCCCCACTTGCCTGGTCCGTGCGCCTACTTGCCCAGTCTGTTGGCCGTGTGCACCGCGCGCAGGACCGCCGCCGCCTTGTTCCGGCACTCCTGGTCCTCGGCGACCGGGTCGGAGTCGGCGACGATGCCGGCGCCCGCCTGGACGTAGGCCGTGCCGTCGCGGAGCAGGGCGGTGCGGATGGCGATGGCCGTGTCGGAGTCGCCGGCGAAGTCGAGGTAGCCGACGCAGCCGCCGTACAGCCCCCGCCTCGACGGTTCCAGTTCGTCGATGATCTGCATCGCCCGGGGCTTGGGGGCGCCGGAGAGGGTGCCGGCCGGGAAGCAGGCGGTGAGGACGTCGAAGGCGGTGCGGCCCTCGGCGACCTTTCCGGTGACCGTCGAGACGATGTGCATGACGTGCGAGTACCGCTCGACGGACATGAAGTCGACGACCTCGACGGAGCCGGGCTCGCAGACCCGTCCCAGGTCGTTGCGCCCGAGGTCGACGAGCATGAGGTGCTCGGCGCGCTCCTTGGGGTCGGCCATCAGCTCGTCGGCTAGGGCCTGGTCCTCCTGCGGGGTGGCCCCGCGCGGCCGGGTGCCGGCGATGGGATGCACCATGGCCCGCCCGTCCTCGACCTTGACCAGGGCCTCCGGGGAGGAGCCGACGACGTCGAAGCCGTCGAAGCGGAAGAGGTACATGTACGGGGACGGGTTGGTGGCCCTGAGGACCCGGTACACGTCCAGCGCACTGGCCGTGCACGGGGTCTCGAAGCGCTGGGAGGGGACGACCTGGAAGGCCTCGCCCGCGCGGATGCGCTCCTTGATGTCCTCGACGGCAACCTGGAAGTCGGGGCCGCCCCACAGGGCGGTGTACTCGGGGAGCTCGGAGGGCGGCAGCACGGCGGGCGGCTGGGCGACCGGGCGGGAGAGGTCGGCCTCCATGGCGTCGAGGCGGGCCACGGCGTCCGCGTGGGCCTCGTCGACGCCCGTGTCGAGGTCGTTGTGGTTGATCGCGTTGGCGATCAGCAGGACCGAGCCCTCCCAGTGGTCCATGACGGCGAGGTCGCTGGTGAGGAGCATGGTCAGCTCGGGGAGCTGCAGGTCGTCACACTCCCCCGGGCCGATCTTCTCCAGGCGGCGCACGATGTCGTAGCCGAGGTAGCCGACCATGCCGCCGGTGAAGGGGGGCAGCTCCTGGTCGTGCGGGGTGTGCAGGGCCTCGATGGTGGCGCGCAGGGCGGCCAGCGGGTCGCCGTCGACGGGCACGCCGACGGGCGGGGTGCCGAGCCAGTGGGCCTGGCCGTCGCGGGCGGTGAGGGTGGCGGCGGAGCGGACGCCCACGAAGGAGTACCGGGACCAGGAGCGGCCGTTCTCGGCGGACTCCAGCAGGAAGGTGCCGGGGCGCTCCGCGGCGAGCTTGCGGTAGAGCGCGACCGGGGTGTCGCCGTCGGCGAGGAGCTTGCGGGTGACCGGGATGACACGCCGGTCGGTCGCGAGCTTGCGGAAGGTCTCGAGGTCCATGGCGGCAGACCTTACTGACCGGAGGCGGGTACGCCGGAATCGGCGCCCTCATGACCGTGCTCGGCGTCCTTCAGCAGCACGTCGGCGTCGAAGCAGGTGCGGTCGCCGGTGTGGCAGGCGGCGCCGACCTGGTCGACCTTGACCAGCACGGTGTCGGCGTCGCAGTCGAGGGCGACCGACTTCACCCACTGGAAGTGCCCGGAGGTGTCGCCCTTGACCCAGTACTCCCGGCGGCTGCGCGACCAGTAGGTGCAGCGGCCGGTGGTGAGGGTCCGGTGCAGCGCCTCGTCGTCCATCCAGCCGAGCATCAGCACCTCGCCGGTGTCGTACTGCTGGGCGATGGCGGGGAGGAGTCCGTCGGCGCTGCGCTTGAGGCGGGCGGCGATCTCCGGGGCGAGGCCACTGGACGGGGGCGTACCCGTCGTACCGGTCGTACTGGTCATGGGTGCCATTGTGCCGCGTGGCACCGACAGTCACGGTCCGTGTCCACTGTCCGGACGGTGGGTGTGGCCTTAGGCTGGCGGTATGTCGACCTTCGCCAAGCGTGAACGGCTTCTGCTCGCCGACCTCTTGGAGACCGCCGGTCCCGAGGCACCGACCCTCTGCGAGGGCTGGGTGACCCGTGATCTGGCCGCGCACGTGGTGGTGCGCGAACGCCGGCCGGACGCGGCCGGGGGCACGATGATCAAGCAGCTGGCGCCACGCCTCGAGAAGGTGACGGCCGAGTTCGCGGCGAAGCCGTACGAGGAGCTGATCCAGCTGATCCGCACCGGTCCGCCGCGGTTCTCGCCGTTCCAGCTCAAGCAGGTGGACGAGGCGGCCAACACGGTCGAGTTCTACGTGCACACCGAGGACGTCCGGCGGGCCCAGCCGGACTGGTCGGCGCGGGAGCTGGACCCGGTCTTCCAGGACGCCCTGTGGTCCCGTCTGGAGCGCACCGCCCGGCTGCTCGGCCGGGGTGTGCCGACGGGCCTGGTGCTGCGCCGCCCGGACGGCCAGACGGCGGTCGCCCATCGCGGCGCCCCGGTGGTGACGGTGACCGGCGAGCCCTCCGAACTGCTGATGTTCGCGTTCGGCCGGCAGAGCACGGCGAAGGTCGAGGTGGCCGGCGACGAGAACGCGATCGCCAAGCTGCGCGAGTCCAGGACGCTGGGCATCTGAGGAGCCCCCGATGATCAGGGTCGCGATGACCAGCGTGTACGTGGACGACGTGCCGAAGGCGCACGCCTTCTACACGGACGTCCTCGGCTTCGAGACCCGCACCCGGCTGGACCTGGGCGGCGGCACCCTGTTCATCACGGTCGGCGCCCCGCAGGGCGCCCAGCCCGACCTCCAGCTCCTGCTGGAACCCGGCCGGGGCCCTATCGCGGACCCGTACCGCAGAGCCGTGTACGAGGCGGGCCTGCCGGCCATCGTCTTCTCCGTGGACGACATCCGCTCGGAGTACGACCGCCTGCGCACCCTGGGCGTCCGCTTCCCGCACGAGCCGCAGGACCAGGGCCCGGTGGTCGCCGCCGTCCTGGACGACACGGTCGGCAACCTGATCCAGCTGACCCAGCCGAAGGGCTGAAGCGCCAAGCGCTCCGCCGGAAGTGCCGCGTCATGTCGTCGATCGTCTGCGGCGCCGTCGTGGCTGGTCGCGCCCACGCGGCGGTAGCCGCACATCCGATACAGCCCCGGGCCCCAGTAGGGGGCAGCCGCACGAGGCAGGCATCGTCCGACCTGCTCACCGCACCGGGTGTCCCGCCTCGACGCACATCCGATACAGCCCCGCGCCCCTTTGGGGCGCTGCCGAACTCGGCTGACTTCGTCCGACCTGCTTACCGCACCGGGTGTCCCGCCTCGCGCAGGGTCTGCTTCACCTGGCCGATCCTCAGGTCGCCGAAGTGGAAGACGGAGGCGGCGAGGACCGCGTCCGCGCCCGCTGTGACGGCCGGGGGGAAGTGGGCGAGTGCGCCGGCGCCGCCGGAGGCGATGACCGGGACCGTGACGTGCTTGCGGACGGCGGTGATCATCTCCAGGTCGTAGCCGTCCTTGGTGCCGTCCGCGTCCATCGAGTTGAGCAGGATCTCGCCCGCGCCCAGTTCGGCGGCCCGGTGGGCCCACTCGACCGCGTCGATGCCGGTGCCGCGGCGGCCGCCGTGTGTGGTGACCTCGAAGGAGCCCGATTCGGTGCGGCGGGCGTCGACCGACAGGACCAGGACCTGGCGGCCGAAGCGTTCCGCGATCTCGCGGATCAGGTCCGGGCGGGCGATGGCCGCCGTGTTGACGCCCACCTTGTCGGCGCCGGCGCGGAGCAGCTTGTCGACGTCCTCGGCGGTGCGGACGCCGCCGCCGACCGTCAGGGGGATGAACACCTGCTCGGCGGTGCGGCGCACCACGTCGTAGGTGGTCTCCCGGTTGCCGGAGGACGCGGTGATGTCCAGGAAGGTCAGCTCGTCGGCGCCCTCCGCGTCGTACACCTTGGCCATCTCGACCGGGTCGCCCGCGTCACGCAGGTTCTGGAAGTTGACGCCCTTGACGACCCGGCCGTTGTCCACGTCCAGGCAGGGGATGACTCGGACCGCCAGGGTCATGAATCCACGGCTCCTCTGTATGCCTCTAGCTCTGCTTCCACCAGGATGCGCGGGTCGACGAAGCCGGTCACCACGACGAACGTGGTCACCGGGCGCACCTGGTCGAAGACCTCCTTGTGGGCGCGTCCCACCGCGTCCATGTCGCGCGCGTGCGCGAGGAACAGGCGGGTGCGGATCACGGACTCCGGCCCGAGCCCGAACTCGGCGATCGCCTCCAGGGCGGTGGTGAAGGCCACCCTGGCCTGTTCGTACGGGTCGCCCTCCCCGTACAGCACGGTGCCCTTGAAGGACGTCGTACCGCCCACCACCACGCGGTCGCCCGCCGCGACGGCGCGGGCGAAACCGAAGGTCTCCTCCCAGGGACTTCCGCTCTGCACGCGCCGTACGGCATCGGACGTCATGGTGACACTGCCTCCAGTGCTTCTTCCAAGGTGAACGCCTTGGCGTACAGCGCCTTTCCGACGATGGCGCCCTCGACACCGAGGGGTACCAGGCCGGACAGCGCACGGAGGTCGTCCAGCGACGACACGCCGCCGGAGGCCACGACCGGCCGGTCCGTAGCGGCGCACACGTTCTTCAGGAGCTCCAGGTTCGGGCCCTGGAGGGTGCCGTCCTTGGCGATGTCGGTGACGACGTAGCGGGCGCAGCCCTCCTTGTCGAGGCGGGCGAGCGTCTCGTAGAGGTCGCCGCCGTCGCGGGTCCAGCCGCGGCCCCGCAGGGTCGTACCGCGTACGTCCAGGCCGACCGCGATCTTGTCGCCGTGCTCGGCGATGACCTTGGCGACCCACTCCGGGGCCTCCAGGGCGGCCGTGCCCAGGTTCACCCGGGTGCAGCCGGTGGCGAGGGCCGCGGCCAGGGTGGCGTCGTCGCGGATGCCTCCGGAGAGCTCGACCTTGATGTGCAGTTCCTTCATGCGATCCGCGACCCCGGCGACCAGCGCGCGGTTGTCGCCGGTGCCGAACGCCGCGTCCAGGTCGACCAGGTGCAGCCACTCGGCGCCCGACCGCTGCCAGGCGAGGGCGGCCTCCAGGGGGGAGCCGTAGGAGGTCTCGGTCCCGGACTCGCCGTGCACGAGGCGGACGGCCTGGCCGTCGCGGACGTCGACGGCGGGGAGGAGTTCGAGCGTGCTCACAGTGTTCCGATCCAGTTGGTGAGGAGCTGGGCGCCGGCGTCGCCGGACTTCTCGGGGTGGAACTGGGTGGCCCACAGGGCGCCGTTCTCCACGGCGGCCACGAACGGCCTGCCGTGCGTCGACCAGGTCACCAGCGGGGCCCGCAACGCCGCGTTGTGCGTCTCCAGAGACCAGTCGTGGACGGCGTAGGAGTGCACGAAGTAGAAGCGCGCGTCGGCGTCCAGGCCGGCGAACAGCTCGGAGCCGGCCGGTGCGTCCACGGTGTTCCAGCCCATGTGCGGGACGATCTCGGCCTGGAGCGGCTCCACCGAGCCGGGCCACTCGTCGAGGCCGTCGGTCTCCACGCCGTGCTCGATGCCGCGCGCGAACAGGATCTGCATGCCGACGCAGATGCCCATCACCGGCCGCCCGCCGGACAGCCGGCGGTCGATGATCCAGTCCCCGCGCGCCCCGCGCAGGCCCTCCATGCAGGCGGCGAAGGCGCCCACGCCGGGCACCAGCAGGCCGTCCGCGTTCATGGCCTTGTCGAAGTCACGGGTGATCTCGACGTCGGCCCCGGTCCGGGCGAGGGCGCGCTCGGCGGACCGGACGTTGCCGAAGCCGTAGTCGAAGACCACCACACGCTTGGGAGCGGTCAATTCCACACCTCCAGCCTCATGACGCCCGCCACCAGGCACATCGCGGCGCCGATCGAGAGCAGCACGATCAGGCTGGTGGGCATCTTCTGCTTGACGAAGGAGACGATTCCGCCGACCAGGAAGAGACCGACGACGATCAGCAGGGAGGACAGACTGGTCATGGCTTTACAGCGCGCCCTTCGTCGAGGGGAGGATGCCGGCCGCGCGCGGGTCGCGCTCGGAGGCGTAGCGCAGCGCCCTCGCGAGCGCCTTGAACTGGCACTCCACGATGTGGTGCGCGTTGCGCCCGTACGGCACGTGCACGTGCAGGGCGATCTGCGCCTGGGCGACGAAGGACTCCAGGATGTGCCGGGTCATCGTGGTGTCGTACTCGCCGATCATCGGCGCCATCTTCTCCGGCTCCGTGTGCACGAGGTACGGGCGGCCGGACAGGTCGACCGTGACCTGGGCGAGGGACTCGTCCAGGGGGACCGTGCAGTTGCCGAAGCGGTAGATGCCCACCTTGTCGCCGAGGGCCTGCTTGAAGGCGGCGCCGAGGGCGAGGGCGGTGTCCTCGATGGTGTGGTGCGAGTCGATGTGCAGGTCGCCGTCGGTCTTCACGGTGAGGTCGAACAGACCGTGCCTGCCGAGCTGGTCGAGCATGTGGTCGTAGAAGCCGACGCCGGTCTTGACGTCGGTCTTGCCGGTGCCGTCGAGGTCGATCTCGACGAGGACCGAGGTCTCCTTGGTGGTGCGCTCCACGCGCCCTACGCGGGTCATGCGTCCAGCTCCTTCTTGACTTCACGTACCGCGTCGAGGAACGCGTCGTTCTCTTCGGGGGTTCCGGCGGACACCCGCAGGAACCCGGGCACGCCGTTGTCGCGGACGAGGACTCCCCGGTCGAGGATCTTCTGCCACACCGCGTGCGGGTCCGCGAACCGCCCGAACTGCACGAAGTTGGCGTCCGACTCGGTGACTTCGAGGCCCGCCGCGCGCAGCTCGGCGACCAGCCGGTCCCGCTCGGCCTTCAGCTGCTCGACGTACTTCAGCAGCGTGTCGGTGTGCTCCAGGGCGGCCAGCGCGGTCGCCTGGGTGATCGCCGACAGGTGGTACGGCAGCCGTACGAGCTGGACGGCGTCCACCACCGCGGGGTGCGCGGCGAGGTAGCCGAGGCGCAGGCCGGCCGCGCCGAAGGCCTTCGACATGGTCCGGGAGACGACGAGATTCGGCCGACCTTCGAGCAGGGGCAGCAGCGAGGCGCCGTGGCTGAACTCGATATAGGCCTCGTCCACCACCACCATCGAGGGCTTCGCGGCCTGGGCGGCCTCGTAGAGCGCGAGGACCGTCTCGGGCGGAACCGCGTTGCCGGTGGGGTTGTTGGGGGTGGTGATGAAGACGACGTCCGGCTTGTGCTCGGCGATGGCGCGCGAGGCGGTCTCGACGTCGAGCGTGAAGTCCTCGTTCCGGGGACCGGAGATCCAGCCGGTGCCGGTGCCGCGCGAGATGAGCGAGTGCATCGAGTACGACGGCTCGAAGCCGATCGCCGTGCGGCCGGGGCCGCCGAAGGTCTGCAGCAGCTGCTGGATGACCTCGTTGGAGCCGTTGGCCGCCCACACGTTCTCGACGGAGAGCGGGTGGTTGCCGGTCTTCGTCAGGTACTTGGCGAGTTCGGTGCGGAGCTGGACCGCGTCCCGGTCGGGGTAGCGGTTCAGGTCGCGGGCGGCCTCGCGCACCCGCTCCGTGATCCGCTCGACCAGCGGCTCGGGCAGCGGGTACGGGTTCTCGTTGGTGTTCAGCCGTACCGGGACGTCCAACTGGGGCGCGCCGTAGGGGGACTTGCCACGCAGCTCGTCCCGTACGGGGAGATCGTCGATTCCGAGGTTCACTTGCTCGCCGGTACCTTCCACCCGAACCTTGCCTTGATCGCCGCGCCGTGCGCGGGCAGGTCCTCCGCCTCCGCCAGCGTGACCACGTGGTGCGCGACCTCGGCCAGCGCGTCCTGCGTGTAGTCCACGACGTGGATACCGCGCAGGAAGGACTGGACGGACAGCCCGGAGGAGTGGCAGGCGCAGCCGCCGGTGGGCAGCACGTGGTTGGACCCGGCGGCGTAGTCGCCGAGGGAGACCGGCGCCCAGGGGCCGATGAAGATCGCGCCCGCGTTCCTGACCCGGTCGGCCACGGCGGCGGCGTCGGCGGTCTGGATCTCCAGGTGCTCGGCGCCGTACGCGTCGACGACCCGCAGGCCCTCCTCGACGCCGTCGACCAGGACGATCGCGGACTGCCGGCCCTTCAGGGCGGGGACGATCCGGTCCTCGACGTGCTTGGTGGCCGCGACCTGCGGCTCCAGCTCCTTCGCCACCGCGTCCGCCAGCTCGGCCGAGTCGGTGACCAGGACGGCGGCGGCCAGCGGGTCGTGCTCGGCCTGGCTGATCAGGTCGGCGGCGACGTGCACCGGGTCGGCGGTGGCGTCCGCGAGAACGGCGATCTCGGTCGGTCCCGCCTCGGCGTCGATGCCGATCCTGCCGGTGAAGTAGCGCTTGGCGGCGGCCACCCAGATGTTGCCGGGGCCGGTGACCATGTTGACGGGCGGGCAGGACTCGGTGCCGTACGCGAACATCGCGACGGCGGTGGCGCCGCCGGCCGCGTACACCTCGTCGACGCCGAGCAGGGCGCAGGCGGCGAGGATCGTCGGGTGCGGCAGGCCACCGAACTCGGCCTGCGGCGGGGAGGCGAGCGCGATGGACTCGACACCGGCCTCCTGCGCGGGCACCACGTTCATGACCACGGACGAGGGGTAGACGGACCGGCCGCCGGGCGCGTAGAGCCCGACCCGCTCCACCGGCACCCACTTCTCGGTCACCGAGCCGCCGGGTACGACCTGGGTCGTGCGGTTCGTACGACGCTGCTCGCGGTGGACGAGGCGGGCACGCCGGATGGACTCCTCCAGGGCCGCGCGCACGGCCGGGTCGAGTTCCGCCAGGGCCTTGTCGAGCGCCTCGGCCGGCACCCGCACCTGGTCCAGCTTCACCCCGTCGAACTTCTCCGCGAAGTCGATCAGCGCCGCGTCGCCCCGATGATGCACGGCCTCGCAGATCGGACGCACCTTCTCCAGGGCGGCCGAGACGTCGAAGTCGGCTCGGGGCAGCAGGTCGCGCAGGGCGGGACCCTCGGGGAGGGCGTCGCCGCGCAGATCGATTCGGGAGATCACGGAATCAATTCTCTCAGACGGCACTCACGGCCCGTCCGCGCGTATCAATGGCTGATACAGAACGTGAACCGACGGCCGCCGGTGGCTGATACGGGACGCGGGGCAACGGCCGGTACATAGCCTGGCCGGAACCCGGAAGATCGCGTTCACCTACGGTGTTCGAGGTCTCACACAGCGGGCATCACCGGTTGTACCGAACATGACTCACGAGTAGTTGAGGAAGAAGGAAGAGCCGTGACCGAGGGGGACGGCGTCCGGGTCGGGGATCTGCCGGACGATCTGACCGCGGCCGAGGCCGGTATGTGGCAGGCGTTCCGCAACGGCAGTGTGTACGACCTGAGCAGCGGCGACATGCGCGTGGACGACCCGCACGGCGGCCACCCGTGGGGGCCCGAGCGGACCGTGCGGGCCCGGATCGTCTGCTGGCTGCTGCTCGACGGGCCGCCGGCGCTGGCGGGCCGGGTGGCCTCGCTGAAGCTGGTCGGCGTGCGGATCACCGGCCCCCTGGACCTGGCGGGCGGCACGGTCACGCCGTACGTGGAGCTGCGCGGGTGCCGGTTCGACGACGAGATCCTGCTGCCGGAGGCGCATTTCACGACCGTGCGCTTCGTGGACTGCGCGGCACCACGCCTGGAGGCGGCCCGCGTGCACACGGAGGGCGACCTGCACCTGCCGCGCTGCCGTTTCCTCGGCGGGATCCGGCTGACCGACGCGCACATCGGCACCGACCTGCTGCTGAACCAGGCGGTGGTGTACCGGGACCGCAGCGGGCGGTCGATCGCGGCGGACGGCATGACCGTCGGCCAGGACCTGCAGGCGGAGCTCCTTGAGTCGCACGGGGAGCTGAGCCTGCGCAGCGCCAAGGTGGGCGTCTCGCTGAGCCTGCGCGGTGCCCGGCTGCGCAACCCCGACGGGCGGTTCGCGCTGAACGCGCCCCAGCTGACCGTCGGCCGGACCCTGTACCTCACCCCGGCCGGGGTGGGCGGCCCCTGGCAGAGCGGGACGACCCCGGCGCGCGGCACGCGGATCCAGCGGTTCGAGTGCCAGGGCGGGATCCGGCTGGACGACGGGCGGTTCGGGGACGCGCTGGACCTGGAGCGGGCGCGGCTGGGCTTCAGGGACGACCAGAACCTGTCGCTGCGCCGGGTACAGACGCCGGAGCTGCGGTTCCTCGGCGAGGAGCCGCAGCGCGGCGGGGTGCTGCTGTCGGGCGCCCGGACCACCAACCTGGTCGACCAGGCGACCAGCTGGCCGGGCCCGGGGCGGCTGCACATGGGCGGGTTCGTCTACGAGAACCTGGTCCCGCAGGGCCCGTTCCCGCTCACCCGGCGGCTGGACTGGGTGGCGGCGGCGACCGCCGAGTACAACCCGGAGCCGTACGAGCGGCTCGCGACCGTGCTGCGGGCCGCCGGCGAGGACGAGGACGCGCGCGAGGTGCTGCTCGCCAAGCAGCGGCGGCGGCGCGAGACGCTGCCGCCGGCCGCCAAGCTCTGGGGGTACGCGCAGGACCTGACGGTGGCCTACGGCTACCGGCCGGGCCGGGCGGCCGTGTGGATGGCGGTGCTGTGGGCGGCGGGCACGCTCGCGTTCACGCATGCCCCGCATCCGCCGATGAACTCCGGCGGCCACCCGGCCTGGGATCCGGCGCTGTTCGTCCTGGACCTGCTGCTGCCGGTGATCGACCTGGGCCAGGTCGGCCAGTGGCGGCTCACCGGCGGCTGGCAGTGGGCGGCGGCGGTGATGATCCTGCTGGGCTGGATCCTGGCGACGACGGTGGCGGCGGGGGCGACGAGGCTGCTGAGGCGGGGGTGACGACCGGTGCCACGGAGGCACCCGAGCCACCTTGGGCACCACCTCTGACAGGTACCGAACAGGTGAGCAACAGTCACCTTTTACACGTCCTTGACCGGCGGCCGTACAACTTTCGTGGAGTTGGTCATACCGTCTGGCGCTGCCCCGACCTGCGGACTTTCAATAGTCGACACCATGGCATCGCTGCGCGCGCTCTTCCGTTCCGCTCGGAGGACAACGACCGCTTCGCCTCTCGCCGCCGGGCCGCTCCCGGCCGACGACGAGGTGTTTCTCGACGCGCCCGACGAACGGCTCGCCCCCGCGCTGGTCGCGGCCGGCCGGGGCGAGTACGAACCCGCCGCGAAGCTGCTGGCCGGCACCAGGGACGCGGCCGAGTGGGAGGAACGGGACCGGTACGTGCGCCGGCTCGCCCTCTTCGCGCGTTCCCGCACCGAGTGGCTCGACCAGTGGGCCGCGGCCGCCGCCCAGGACCCGGACCTGCTGCCGGTCCAGGCCCAGCTCGCGGTCGACCACGCCTGGGACTCCCCCGCCCGCGCGGAACTGCTGCGCCCGCTCAGCCCGCTGATCACGGCGGCCGCGCGCGGCGACGACCGGGACCCGGTGCCGTGGCGGATCGCGCTCGACCACGCCCGCGGGACGAACGCCGGCCACAAGTACTTCGAGGAGCTGTGGGAGGCGGCGGTCCGCCGCGCCCCGCACCACTCCGGCTGCCATGTGGCGGCGCTGCGCTATCTGGCCACGTACTGGCACGGCTCGCACCACGAGTGCTTCGACTTCGCCGACCTGGCCGCGCAGGACGCCCCGCCGGACTCGCTCGTCCAGGCCCTGCCGGCCCGCGCCGCCTTCACCTACCTCACCGACGGCTGCGGCCCCGAGGTGCCGCGCGCCCGCCTGGACGCGGCGGCCGACCGGGCGATCGCCCTCTCCGCGCGGTTCCCGGCGGCCGACCCCTGGCCGGCCGAGGTCCGCAACCAGCTGATGTACCTGCTGGTCCGCCTGGAACGCCGGGAGGCGGCCCGCACCCAGCTGCACCTGATCGGCCCGTACGTCACGTCCTTCCCCTGGGACCGCCTCTCCGACGACCCGCTGGGCCATTTTCTGCGCCTGCGCACCCACCTGCTGGCCGGTACGGAACCGCCGCCCGAGGCCGAACCGATCGCCTCGCCGAGGGCCGCGGGGCGCCCACGGACCGAGCACGGCGGACATGTCACCGCCGATGACCACTAGGCTGTGGCGCCGTGACCACCGTCCGTCTCCCTCTCTTCCCACTGAACTCGGTGCTGTTCCCGGGGCTGGTGCTGCCGCTGAACGTCTTCGAGGAGCGCTATCGCGCCATGATGCGCGACCTGCTGAAGACGCCCGAGGAGGAACCGCGCCGGTTCGCCGTCGTGGCGATCCGCGACGGCCACGAAGTGGCGCCGAGCGCGCCGGGCATGCCGGACCCGACGGCCCAGCCCGAGAAGGGCTCGGCGGCCGGCTTCGGCCCCGACCCGCTCAAGTCCTTCCACCGGGTGGGCTGTGTGGCGGACGCGGCGACGATCCGGGAGCGGGCGAACGGCACGTTCGAGGTGCTGGCCACGGGTACGAGCCGGGTGCGGCTGCTCTCCGTCGACACGTCGGGCCCGTTCCTGACGGCGGAGCTGGAGGAGCTGCCCGAGGAGCAGGGCGACGAGGCGGGCGCGCTGGCCGAGGGGGTCCTGCGGGCCTTCCGCCAGTACCAGAAGCGCCTGGCGGGCGCACGTGAGCGCTCACTGTCCTCCGGCGTGGACCTCCCCGACGAACCGTCCGTCGTCTCCTACCTGGTCGCGGCCGCGATGATGCACGACATCCCCACCAAGCAGCGGCTGCTCCAGGCACCCGACACCGCCTCCCGCCTCCGCGACGAGCTGAAACTCCTTCGCTCCGAGACGGCGATCATCCGTAACCTGCCGTCACTGCCCGCGGCGGAGCTGACGCGGGCGCCGACGAGTCTGAACTGAGCCGGGGTTTTCCTGACATGCCGAAGAAGCCGAAGAAGCAGCAGTCCGGGGGCGGCGGCACCCCGGCGACGGTGGCCCTGACGGCCGCGGGGGTGGACTTCACGGTCCATTCCTACGACCACGACCCCGCCCACCCGTCCTACGGCGAGGAGGCGGCCGAGGCGATGGGCGTGTCCCCGGACCGTGTCTTCAAGACCCTGGTCGCAGACGTGGACGGCGCGCTCACGGTGGCGGTGGTCCCGGTCGCCGGCACCCTGGACCTCAAGGCCCTCGCAACAGCCGTCGGCGGCAAACGCGCGGCGATGGCGGACCCGGCCCTGGCCGAGCGCACGACGGGCTACGTCCGCGGCGGCATCTCCCCGCTTGGCCAGCGCAAAAAGCTCCCCACGGTCCTGGACGCCTCGGCCTCGGCCCACCCCACGATCTGCGTCTCGGGGGGCCGCCGTGGCCTCGAAGTCGAACTCGCACCGACCGCCCTCGCCACCCTCACGAACGCGACCCTGGCCCCCATCGGACGTGCGTGACCCCTCGACGAAGTCTCCGTGCTCGGTTAAGTACGGAAGACATGTCGAAGAAGACACGGAAAAGGAAGTGGCGCCTGAAGAAGGCCCGCTCGAACCACGGTCGCCGTCCGGCATAGGGATACGCGGGGCGCGGGCAAGACACATGCCCGACCGCACGGTTCCCCGCGCCCCTGACCGTGTCCACCCGTAACACTCCAGCTGACAGGCCGACCGCGGACCACCACGGGCACCAGGCGACAGGCCGACCGCGGACCACCACGGGCACCAGGCGACAGGCCGACCGCGGACCACCACGGGCACCAGGCGACAGGCCGACCGCGGACCGCCACGGGCTGGTCGCGCAGTTCCCCGCGCCCCTGACGATGTCTACCCGTAACGCGCCAGATGACAGGCCGACCGCGGGCACCAGGTGGCAGGCCGGCTGCGGACCGCCACGGGCTGGTCGCGCAGTTCTCCGCGCCCCTGACTCTTCGGCTGCCGCCCCCGCTTCCCAGTCACCGAACGCGGCCTGCACCCCACCGCCCAGCCCGTCCGGCACTTGAGGATGAGAGCCGGTCCGCGCCCCCTGCCGTCTTTCCGGCGTGTGCGGACGAAAGCCGGTGCACGCCCCCGCCCACCAGCCCGTCCGCCGTTCGAGGACTCCCGCACAACTCAGCCCGTCCGGCGTCCGAGGACGCGAACCGGTGCGCACCCCCACCCTCCAGCCCGTCCGGCGTCCGAGGACGCGAACCGGTCTGCACCCCCACTCTCCAGCCCGTCCGGCGTTTGAGGACGAGGCCGTTCAGGCCGAAGCGGGGGTCCGGGGGCGGCAGCCCCCGAAGAGCGGGCGGTCGAAGGGGGCCCACCCCCTGGAGGATGGGACGGGTAGGGGCGGCGGGGGCGGGAAACCTAGGCCGGTGGAGCGGCGTACGGTCCGTCCTCGTACGTCGGCTCCGGGTCCCGCGGACCGAACAGCGCCGTCAACCCCAGATGCACCACCAACGCCGACAACGACCACGCCAGCAACGCCCCCATCGCCCCGAGCTTCAGCGGCGCCGAGAACGTCACCCCCTTGCCCACCGCCTTCGCATGGGCGATCACATCCTGCTCCGGCCCCAGCCACACCCCCAGCCGCCAGGCCAGCACAGACGCGAGCAGCCCCCCGACCCCCAGCCCCACCACCAACGGCACACCCCCACGCCGCCGCCACAGAAAGACCACGACCGCGCTCACAACCCCGAAGGCCAGCGCCAGCAGCGTGAACGTCCCGTCCACCCCCGCCGCCTGCTCCCCTTCGCTGTCCTTGAGGTAGACCGCCCAGCTCTTGCCGGACTGGTCCCCCACCAGCGGCACGTGCGGCGCCAGCCACAGCCACAGCAGCCCGAGCAGCACACCGCTCACCGCCACCGCGACGGCGATCACGGCGCCCTCCCGCAGCTCGGTCTTCATCCCGGGACCGTCCTGTCCGTACTGTCCGTACTCTCCCGCGGCCTCCCCGGCAGGCGGCGGCGCCTGCCAGGCCTGATGCGAGGGCTGGTCGTGCGGCGGCGGAGGCGGCGTCAGCGGTGCGGTCACGATGCCATCGTGCCAGGTCGGCCTGTGGGGCGCGTCACCGGACGGCGGCCCTGCGGTACGCCCAGGTGGCGACGGCCAGCGAGACGACCCCCACCCCGGCGCACACGCCCAGGTCAGCGAGGACGACGGCCCAGTCGGGCTGCGCCCCGAAGGTCCGGGCGAAGGCCTCGACGCCGTACGTCGAAGGCAGCAGGTCACGCGCGAACTGGATGATCCCCGGCATCCGGTCCGGCGGCAGCACCCCGAGCAGCAGCGCCGCGGACATGCCCAACTGCCCGAGCAGCGTGGCGATCTCGGGCCGGGGCGCGAGCAGCCCACAGGCCGCGCCCAGCCCCGCCAGGGCCGCTCCCGCGAGCGGGATCACGGCGACCAGGATCCACAGGTTCGCCAGCGGCAGCCCGAACAGCACGCATCCGAAGACGGCGGTCACCAGCGTCCCCGGCACGGTGAAGGAGGCGTACGCGGCGGCCGCCCCGAGCACCACCGAGGCCGGCGGCACGGGCAGCGTGGCGTAGTGGTCGAGCCCGCCGCTCGCCCGCAGCTGCCCGAAGTACTGCGCGAGCAGGTTGAGCGCCACGTAGGCCACCACGACCACCGCCGAGCCCGCCACCACGGACTGGGCCTCGCCCCGCGAGTCCACCACCCCGCGCATCATGATCATGATGCCGACGGACTGGAAGGTCGCGACGAACAGCAGCGGGATCCGCGCCACCCGGGCCCGGGACAGCTGCGCCCGGTAGACGGCCGCCAGCGACGGCCACAGCCGCGCACGCGGGCCCAGCTCGGCCACCGGGGCGTCCGGCGCCGTCTCCTCCACGGCCAGGGCACCGCCCGGCAGAACCTCCGCGGGTACGACACTCACGTCGCGCTGCTCCCTTTCCGTGCGGCACCTGCGGCCCGTACCGCTGCCGCGTCTTTCCGTACGCGCACGGCCGCCGTCCTGTTCACCCTCACGCCTTCACCAGCCCCTGCCGTGCGGCGCCGCCCAGCGCCAGGTATACGTCCTCCAGGCTGGGCGTGGCGAGGGTGAAGTCGTCGAGGGCGGCGAAGGCGGCCCCGCCGGTCACCGTGGCGACGACGGCACGCGCCTCCTCCGGCGCGAGCCGCAGCGTCCAGCGCCGGCCGGACTCGACGGCACGCTCCCGCAGGACGGCCACCTCGGGCACCTCCAGCGGCGCCCGCTCCCGCCACACCAGGTCGACCCGCACCTCACCGGCGACCCGCTCCTTGAGCCCGGCCGGGGTGTCGCAGGCGATGACCCGTCCCTGGTCGAGGACGGCGACCCGGTCGAGCACCGTCTCGGCCTCGATGACGTTGTGGGTGACCAGCACCACGGTGGCTCCCTGCTCGGCCCGCCGCCGGTCCACTGCGGCCCACACGGCCCGCCGGGCCACCGGGTCCATCCCGGTCGTCGGCTCGTCGAGCACGAGCAACGGCCGCTCCCCGACCAGCGCGGCGGCGAAACAGGCCAGCCGCCGCTGTCCTCCGGAGAGCTTCTTGAGCGCCCGCCCGGCGATGGGCGTCAGGCCCAGTTCCTCCAGCACGGCGTCGCGCTCGCTCCGGGCCTGCCGTACGTCCAGTCCGCGCAGCCGCCCGGTGGTCTCGGCGGCGAGGGACACGGTCAGCTCGTCGAGGGCGCTGGACTCCTGCCCGAGGTAGGCGAGGATCCGCGCGGCCCGCTCCGGGTGCCGCACGATGTCGTGCCCGAGGATCTCCACGGAGCCCGCGTCGGGCCGCAGCAGCCCGGTGAGCTGCCGTACGAGCGTCGACTTGCCGGCCCCGTTCGGCCCGAGCAGCCCGAAGATCTCCCCACGCCGGACATCGAGCTCCACCCCGTCGGTGGCCCGTACCTCGGGCACGGCGGGGGCGCCACGCCGCCCTCTGACCGCGGCGTAGGTCTTGGTCAGCCCACGCACGGCACACACGACGTCACCCTGCTGCCGAAGTGCCCGACCCACGCCCGTACTCACAAGGGACGAGACTACGGGGTCGCCCCCGTTTACTCGCCTTTGGGGCGCCCCAGCTTGTGCCCCCGCGAGGTACAGCGCCCCGTAAGGGGCGCGGGGCCGTGTCAATTTGCGGCTGCCGCCGCGTGGGCGCGAACGACCCCCACCGGCCCGCAGCCGAAATCATCCCTCCGCCCTCCCTCGATCACTCCACCGACGCATGCTCCCCGGCCCCCGCCGGAACATCGAACTCTCTCCAGAACCCCGCCCGAATGGCGTACCGGTCATGCTCGTCGATCTGGTCGTCCTTGTGCGCCAGCAACCCGAACCGCGCCGCGTACCGCAGCAGCTCCCCGTCGATCCGGTGCGGAATCCGCGGATACATCCCCGACAGCTTGTGCAGATGGCTCTGGTCCCCGAGCCGCGACATCCACCGCTTGGCGAACACCTGCCCGACCTCGTACGGATCCCCGCCGACAGTCGTGATGTCCTCCTCCCGGTCGGCCCACCGCTGCTCCGCCGTGGTCAGCTGCGCCAGCGTCGGCATCGAGGCCGCTTCCGCCGACTCCGCCGCACCCCCCGGCCGGTCCACCCACCCCTTGTCGGAGGACCACCGCAGTGTGGCCGTCGTCGCGGGACTCTGGACCGGCTGCGCGCCCGGCGCCCGCAGCGCGGCGAGATCCTTGGGCGTCGGCACCCCCTTCGGCGCCGGCATCCGCTCCGGCGCCCCGTTCTCCGCCACGCCCGCCACCGGCGCCCGGTCGGCGCCCTCGGACACCGCCTCCGCCGCTGACGCCAGCGACGACTCGGGCGGCGCCGAGAGAATCGCGGCGATCTCCGGCCGCGGCACCGGCGGCGGCGCACAGACCGCGGTCAGCTCCTTGGCCCGTACCGCCTGGGTGATCCACGCCCGGTCCAGGACCCGCCGCTCGTCGGCCTCGGCGACCAAGTCCTCGGACTGGTTGTAGTCCCCGTCGGCGGCCTGCACGGCCCACAGGTGTACGGCGACCCCGTGCTCCTTGGCGGCCATCATGCCCGGCAGCAGGTCCCCGTCGCCGGTCACAAGGACGACGTCGGAGCAAGCCCGGTTCCTGGCCAGCTCGGTCAGCTCGGCGTGCATGGCCGCGTCCACGCCCTTCTGTGCCCAGCGTCCGTCGCTGCGGGTCAGCGCGCCGAGCCGGACGGTCACCCGGGGCATCACGCGCAGCCGACGGTGTTCCGGCTGGGGGACACGGTCGGGGGCGCCGTCGAACCAGTAGATGCGCAGCAGTGGACGCTCGGTGTCGGACTCCGCGCGGTCGCGCAGCGCCTGGATCAGCGCGGCGTGGTCGACGGTGATCCGGGATCGGGAGGGCTCACCGGCGAGGAGACTGGCGGCGGCACCCAGCAGATACCCGGCGTCCACCAGGACGATGCAGCGGTCCACGCGACTCACCCTCTTTCCGGGAGGTTTGCTTTCGGGGCTTCCTTCGAGTCTGCCCGACCACGCGGGCGTTAACGGCCCGAACTCGATCTTCGGCGTGGCGTTTCGGGACCTCGCTCTCCGACAAGCCGCGTCACACACGGTAATTATCCGAAATGCGTCCGTTGTCAGCCTATGTGAATCTGAATTCGGCCCCTAGATCCCCCACAGGAGGCAGATCACCATGGCCAAGAACAAGAATCGCAAGGGTGGCTCTCAGAACCGCACCTCGCAGACCGAGCAGACCCACGAGCACCCGCAGCGTACGTCGACGGAGTCCCAGGACTCGCCGGTGTCGCACATCCAGGGCAGCCCTGCGGACGTTGCGAAGAAGAAGCAGAAGAGCTTCGGTCACAACTGAGCGGACTGACCAGGTCCCACCGGGCTGTTGAAGCCCAGGCACACAGGAGGGGCGCACCCGATGCGGGTGCGCCCCTTCCGCGCGCGTACGACCGTCCGTACCGGGTGAGGACCTATCCGGCCAGGCAGGACGGGCCGAGCAGCACCTTGAGGTCGCCGAACAGCGCCGGGTCCGGCTTCACCCGGTGCCGGTCGAGGCGCAGCACGGTGGTCTTGGTCGGGCCCTGGAGCTTGATCCGGACCTCGCTGTCGCCCTTGTGGTGGCTGAGGATCTCGCCGAGTCGGCTGACCATGGGCGGAGTGACCCTGGTGGCCGGGATGGTGAGGATCACGGGCGCGTTGGTGCCGGCGTTGGAGAGATCCGGGACCGCCAGCTCCATCCCCACCAGCCGGGGCACGTCCTCGCGCTTGTCGAGGCGGCCCTTGACGAACACCACCGCGTCCTCGATGAGTTGGGTCGAGATGAGCTGGTAGCTCGCCGGGAAGAACATGCACTCGATGGAACCCGCGAGGTCCTCCACGGTGGCGATCGCCCAGGCGTTGCCCTGCTTGGTCATCTTGCGCTGGAGACCCGAGATGATGCCGCCGATGGTGACCACCGCGCCGTCGGCGTGCTCGCCGCCGGTGAGCTGGGCGATACCCGCGTCGGCCTTGTCGGAGAGCACGTGCTCCAGGCCGAAGAGCGGGTGGTCGGAGACGTACAGACCGAGCATCTCCCGCTCCTGGGCGAGCAGGTAGGTCTTGTCCCACTCCTCGGTGGTGAACTCGACGTCCAGTCCGAAGCCCGGCTCGTCGCTCTCCTCCTCGCCCATCCCGCCGAAGAGGTCGAACTGGCCCTCGGCCTCCTTGCGCTTGACCGCGACCACGTTGTCGATCATCGAGTCGAAGTGCGCGGTGAGGCCCTTGCGGGTGTGTCCCAGGGCGTCGAAGGCGCCCGCCTTGATCAGTGATTCCGTGGTGCGCTTGTTGCACGCGACCGCCTCGACCTTGTCGAGGTAGTCGGGGAAGGAGCCGTACTTGCCCTTGGCCTTGCGGCTCCTGATGATCGAATCCACCACGTTCGTGCCGACGTTGCGTACGGCTTCGAGGCCGAAGAGGATCACGTCGTCGCCCTGCGCGGCGAAGTTGTGCACCGACTCGTTGACGTTCGGCGGGAGCACCTTGATGCCCATGCGGCGGCACTCGTTGAGGTAGACGGCCGACTTGTCCTTGTCGTCCTTGACCGAGGTGAGCAGACCGGCCATGTACTCGGCGGGGTAGTTCGCCTTCAGGTAGGCGGTCCAGTACGACACCAGGCCGTACGCGGCCGAGTGCGCCTTGTTGAAGGCGTATCCGGCGAACGGGACCAGCACGTCCCACAGGGCCTGGATGGCCTCGTCGCTGTAGCCGTTCTTCTTGGCGCCGGCCTGGAAGATGGTGAAGTTCTTGGCCAGTTCGTCGGGCTTCTTCTTGCCCATCACGCGGCGCAGGATGTCGGCCTCGCCGAGCGAGTACCCGGCGATGATCTGGGCGGCCTTCTGCACCTGCTCCTGGTAGACGATCAGGCCGTAGGTGACCGCGAGCACCTCTTCGAGGGGCGCTTCCAGCTCCTTGTGGATCGGGGTGATCTCCTGGAGCTTGTTCTTGCGCAGCGCGTAGTTCGTGTGCGAGTCCATGCCCATCGGGCCCGGACGGTACAGCGCGGAGACGGCGGAGATGTCTTCGAAGTTGTCGGGCTTCATCAGGCGCAGCAGGGAGCGCATGGGGCCGCCGTCGAACTGGAAGACGCCCAGGGTGTCGCCGCGCTGGAGGAGCTCGAAGGTCTTCGGATCGTCGAGCGGCAGGGCCAGCAGGTCGAGGTCGACGCCCTTGTTGGACTTCACCATCTTGACGGCGTCGTCCATGATCGTCAGGTTGCGCAGGCCGAGGAAGTCCATCTTCAGCAGGCCGAGCGACTCGCACTGCGGGTAGTCCCACTGGGTGATGGTCACGCCGTCGGTGTGCCGCACCCAGATCGGGGCGTGGTCGACGATGGGCTCGCTGGACATGATCACGCCGGCGGCGTGCACACCCATCTGCCGGACCAGGCCCTCGACGCCCTTCGCGGTGTCGATGACCTTCTTGACGTCCGGCTCGTTCTCGTACATCCCGCGGATCTCGCCCGCCTCGTTGTACCGCGGGTGCGAGGGGTTGGTGATGCCGTCGAGGTCGATGCCCTTGCCCAGGACGTCGGCGGGCATCGCCTTGGTGAGCCGGTCGCCCATCGCGTACGGGTAGCCCAGCACGCGCGCGGAGTCCTTGATCGCGTTCTTGGCCTTGATCTTGCCATAGGTGCCGATCATGGCGACCTTGTCGGCGCCGTACTTCTCGGTCACGTACCTGATCACCTCGACGCGCCGACGCTCGTCGAAGTCGATGTCGACGTCGGGCATGGAGACGCGCTCGGGGTTGAGGAACCGCTCGAAGATCAGGCCGTGCGGAATCGGGTCGAGGTCGGTGATGCCCATCGCGTAGGCGACGATCGAGCCGGCCGCGGAGCCTCGGCCGGGGCCGACCGCGATGCCGTTGTTCTTGGCCCACATGATGAAGTCGGCGACCACGAGGAAGTAGCCGGGGAACCCCATCTGGATGATGACGTCCAGTTCGTACTCGACCTGCTTCTGGCGGTCGTCCGGGACGCCGCCGGGGAAGCGGCGCGCCATGCCCCGGCGGACCTCCTCCTTGAACCAGGTGACCTCGGTGTAGCCGTCGGGGATGTCGAACTTCGGCATGAGGTTCTTCGCCTCGAACATGCCGGTGGTGTCGACCATCTCGGCGACCAGGAGGGTGTTGGCGCAGCCCTCCTGCCAGGCGTCCGAGGAGTCGACGGCGTACATCTCGTCCGTGGACTTCAGGTAGTAGCCGGTGCCGTCGAACTTGAAGCGGTCCGGGTCGGAGAGGTTCTTGCCGGTCTGGATGCACAGCAGGGCGTCGTGGGCGGTCGCCTCGTGCGCGTACGTGTAGTGCGAGTCGTTGGTGACCAGCGGCGGGATGCCGAGCTTCTTGCCGATCTCCAGGAGGCCGTCGCGGACCCGGTGCTCGATCTCGATGCCGTGGTCCATCAGCTCCAGGAAGTAGCGGTCCTTGCCGAAGATGTCCTGGTAGTCGGCGGCCGCCTTCAGTGCCTCGTCGTACTGCCCGAGGCGGAGCCGGGTCTGGAGCTCGCCGGAGGGGCAGCCGGTGGAGGCGACGATCCCCTCGGACCACTGGGAGATCGTCTCCTTGTCCATCCGGGGCCACTTCTGCAGCCAGCCCTCGGCGTAGGCGTCGGAGGAGAGCCGGAAGAGGTTGTGCAGGCCGGTCTTGTTCACGGCCCACATCGTCTTGTGGGTGTAACCACCCGAACCGGACACGTCGTCCCGCTTCTGGTGCGGCTGACCCCACTGGATCTTGCGCTTGTTGCGCCGGGACTCGGGGGCGACATACGCCTCGATCCCGATGATCGGGGTGACCCCGGCCTTCTTCGCCGTGTGGAAGAAATCGTACGCCCCGTGCAGGTTGCCGTGGTCGGACATGGCGATGTGCGTCATGCCCATCTCATTGCAGGCGTTGAACATGTCCTTGAGCCGCGCGGCACCGTCCAGCAGCGAGTACTGGGTGTGGACGTGCAGGTGCGTGAAGGGCGGCTTTGACACGGTTTCGGCCTCCAAATTAAGCGGGTGCGGCGCGAAGCGCCTCGTTGAGGGGCGGTGGTCGGGCGGCGGGTGGGCGGGTGCGGCGCGAAGCGCCTCGTTGCGGGGCAGTGGTCGGGCGGCGGGTGGGCAGGCGTCGACGATCTTCCGACCGGCTGCGGACAGTCTGGTGGGACAGCGGAATCCTATGCCTCGGCACTGACACCCGGCGGGCTCCCCCGCGTACCTTCGTGCGGAGAAAGCGGGCACTCCCGGGGACCTTCGCGCGTTGGTCCGGGCGAGAGATCCGCGCCACATGTCAGGCACCACCCGTACCAGGAGGCACCCAGCGATGCCGGTCCCCCAGCTCAACGGCGAGCAGCGCGGCGAGGAGATCCTCGCCGTCTTCGACACCGCCTTCGGCGAGCTCCTGGCCGCCGACCCGGCCGCGTTCCGCGTGAAGTTCCGGAAGATGGCGGCCTCGGCCTTCGCCTTCTACCGGGGCACGGCCGCGCTCTTCTACCACGACCTGGACGTGGAGCACGCCGGGCTGGGCGGTGGGCGGATATACACCGGCCCGTACCTGGACGAGCGCACCTCGCGCGTGTGGATCCACGGCGACCTGCACGCGGAGAACTTCGGCACCTACATGGACTCCAACGGGCGCCTGGTCTTCAACGTCAACGACTTCGACGAGGCCTACGTGGGCCCGTTCACCTGGGACCTGAAGCGCTTCGCCGCCTCCGTCGCGCTGATCGGGTACGCGAAGGCGCTCAGCGACGAGCAGATCACCGAGCTGGTCGAGGTGTACGCGGAGGCGTACCGCGAGCGCATCCACGCCCTGGCGACGGGCGCGAAGAGCGACGAGGTGCCGCCGTTCACCCTGGACACCGCCGAGGGCCCGCTGCTCGGCGCGCTGCGCACGGCCCGCTCGCTGACCCGTTTCGAGCTGCTGGACTCGATGACGGAGATCCGCGACTGGGAGCGCCGCTTCGCCTCAGGCGGCGGCTCCATCGAGCTGGACGCCGCCACCCGCTACAAGGTCCTGGCCGCCTTCGACGGCTACCTGGAGACCCTCCCCGAGTCGTCGCTGTCCCGTCCGGACTCCTACCGCGTGAAGGACGTGGTGGGCCGCCGCGGGATCGGCATCGGCTCGGCCGGGCTGCCGTCGTACAACATCCTCCTGGAGGGTGCCACGGACGCCCTGGAGAACGACGTGGTGATCTACATCAAGCAGGCCCAGACCCCGGCCGTCTCCCGGCACGTCACCGACCCGGCGATCCGGGACTACTTCCAGCACGAGGGCCACCGCACGGTGATCTCGCAGCGCGCCCTCCAGGCGCACGCCGACCCGTGGCTGGGCTGGACCGAGCTGGGCGGCGCGGGGCAGCTGGTCGCCGAGGTGTCGCCGTACGCGGTGGACCTGGACTGGAGCGACCTCGACGACCCGGAGGAGATCGCGGCGGTCGTCGCCGACCTCGGCCGGGCCACGGCGTCCATGCACTCGGCGGCCGACGACCAGTCCGGCGAGTCCCTGGTGCCGTTCTCCACCGAGCGGGCCATCGACGCGGCGATCGCCGCCGACGAGGACGGCTTCGCGGGCCTGCTCACCGACTTCGCCCACAGCTACGGCGCACGTGCGCGTGCCGACCACCAGATCTTCGTCGACCTCTTCCGCAACGGCCGCATTCCAGGGCTGTAACCTTCGCCGATTCTCAGGGCCTTTTTAGGGGTCCCTTACATGAGTACGTGACAGACTCTCCACCGCTATGGACATATCCGGGACCCAGCTCAGAGCCGTGCGCGCGGCGCTGTTCACGGCCTTCGTCGTGACGCTCAGCACCGCGTCGCACGTGCTGCTGTCCCGGGCCCCGCTGCCGTTCACGACGGTGGCCGCGGTCGCCGCCGGCGTGTTCGTCGCGGCTTACACGCTGGCGGGTCGCGAGCGCGGCTTCGGCCGGATCGCGGCCCTGCTGATCCCGCTGGAGCTGGCCGCCGACACGGTCTTCACCACCGGCCAGCACGCCTGCTACGGCCGGGCGGGCGGCCCCGTCGCCGGCCCGCTGCGCGCGGTCGGCCTCGACGTGCTGTGTCACGGCGGCACGGTCGGTACCCCGCTGGCCCGGATGACCGGCGGCTCCCGCGCCGCCACGGCCCTCGCGCACGCCGACCCGGCCGCCGCCTGGCTGCTGCTCGCCGCGCACGTCTGCGTCGGCCTGCTCGCCGCCGCCTGGCTGCGCCGTGGCGAGCGCGCCCTGACCCAGCTGCTGCGCGCCGTCGCCGCCACCACCTTCCGCCCGCTGCTCCTCGCGGTCGCCGCGGGCACGGTCCGGCCGGCTCCGGTACGACGGCTGCCGCGCCCGGCGCCGCGCCCTGCCGCCGCCCGCGGCCTGCTCCTCGTGCACTCCCTGGGACGGCGTGGACCGCCGTGCTCCGGGGCGCTCGCCCCGTCCTTCGCCTGAGCGCCCCTCCCACCCGAGTACGCCCCTCGTCCGAGCACGACGAGGCCCCCACACGTATCCCGCGTACGACATGTGCGCGTCCTCTATGGAGATCACCAACATGAGCAAGCGGAACAGCGCAGCTGCCAAGAACGCGGCCCGGGAGCGGCTGCGCGTCGAACGCGAGAAGCAGGCCAAGCGCGCCAAGGTCAGGCGGCAGGTCATCGTGGCCAGCTCGGTCGTGGCCGTGCTGGCCGCGGCGGGCGGCATAGGCTACGCCGTCGTCCAGGCCAACAAGCCCAGCTACTGGAACGGCCTGAAGGACGCCAAGGTCGTCACTCCGGCCAACACCACCGGCACCAAGGGCACCACGGTCGTCATCGGCAAGGCCAGCGCCAAGAAGACCCTCAAGATCTACGAGGACCCGCGCTGCCCGGTCTGCGCCCAGTTCGAGCAGACCGTCGGCTCGACCGTGAAGAAGGACATCGACGACGGCAAGTTCAAGATCGAGTACATCGGTGGCACGTTCATCGACGACAAGGACAACGGCCAGGGCTCCAAGAACGCGCTGAGCGCCCTGGGCGCCGCGCTGAACGTCAGCCCCGAGGCGTTCCTCGAGTACAAGACCGCGCTGTACTCGACCAAGTGGCACCCGGACGAGACCACCGACACGTTCAAGGACGACTCGTACCTCATCAAGGTCGCGAACACGGTTCCCGCGCTGAAGAACAACGCGAAGTTCGACGACGCCGTCAAGAAGGGCACCTACGACGCCTGGGCGATGGCCATGTCGAACCTCTTCAACACCAACAAGGACGGCGTGACGGGCACCCCGAGCTTCGTCATGAACGGCAAGATGCTGACGGCCGACTCCAGCGGCAACCCGCCGATGACGGTCGACGCCTTCAACACCGTGGTGGACGCGGCGCTCAAGGCGTGACCCGGGTCCCTGCGCACAGGGACCGGAGCACCTCCGCGTGAAGAGCAGGCGAACTTTCTTTCGTTCGCCTGCTCTTGTCCATACTGGTCAGTAACCTCATCGGACGTGACCAGTCGATACCGATCAACTCAGGCCTCCGAGGGTGCCAACCCCCTCTTCCCCCGCCGCCGTACGGTCGTCAAGGCCGCGGCGGCGACCGCTGTCCTGGCCGCCCCGCTGGCCGCCGCGCTGCCGGCCCGGGCCGCCTCGGACGCGCCCGCCTTCCTGCACGGCATCGCCTCCGGCGACCCGCTGCCCGACGGCATCCTGCTGTGGACCCGGGTGACGCCGACCGCCGACGCGACGCCCGGCTCCGGGGTCGGCCCGGACACCGAGGTGAGCTGGGTCGTCGCCACCGACAAGGCGCTCACGAACGTCGTCTCGAAGGGCTCCACCACCGCTACCGCCGCCTCCGACCACACGGTCAAGGCAGACATCCGCGGTCTGGCCCCGGCCACCGACTACTGGTTCCGCTTCTCGGCCGGCTCCACGGACTCCCCGGTGGCGCGTACCCGCACCGCGCCGGCGACGGACGCCACCGTCCCGGGCCTGCGCTTCGGCGTGGTCTCCTGCGCCAACTGGGAGGCCGGCTACTTCGCCTCATACCGCCATCTGGCCGCCCGCAACGACCTGGACGCCTGGCTGCACCTGGGCGACTACATCTACGAGTACGGCACCGGCGAGTACGGCACCCGCGACACGGTCGTCCGTGAGCACGCGCCCACCCACGAGATCATCACCCTCGCCGACTACCGCATACGGCACGGCAAGTACAAGACCGACACCGACCTGCAGGCCCTGCACACCAAGGCGCCGGTCATCGCGATCTGGGACGACCACGAGTTCGCCAACGACTCCTGGTCCGGCGGTGCCGAGAACCACACCGAGGGCGCCGAAGGCACCTGGACGGCCCGTCAGGCCGCGGCCAAGCAGGCCTACTTCGAGTGGATGCCGGTCCGCCCGGCCATCGCGGGCACCACCTACCGCCGGCTGCGCTTCGGCAAGCTCGCCGACCTCTCCCTGCTCGACCTGCGCTCCTTCCGCTCCCAGCAGGTGTCCACGGGCAGCGGCTCGGTCGACGACCCGGACCGCACCATCACCGGCCGCGCCCAGCTCGACTGGCTGAAGGCCGGACTGAAGGCCTCCGACACCACCTGGCGGCTGGTCGGCAACTCGGTGATGATCTCGCCGTTCGCCATCGGCTCGCTCTCCGCCGACCTGCTCAAGCCGCTCGCCAAGCTGCTCGGGCTGCCGCAGGACGGCCTCGCCCTCAACACCGACCAGTGGGACGGCTACACCGACGACCGCCGCGAGCTGCTGGCCCACCTGCGCTCCAACGCGATCTCCAACACCGTCTTCCTGACCGGCGACATCCACATGGCCTGGGCCAACGACGTGCCGGTGGACGCCGGTACGTACCCGCTGTCGGCCTCCGCCGCCACGGAGTTCGTGGTCACCTCGGTGACCTCCGACAACCTGGACGACATCCTCAAGGTCTCCCCGGGCGTCGTCTCCGCGCTCGCCGCGCCGGTCATCCAGCTGGCCAACCGGCATGTCCACTGGGTCGACACCGACCGGCACGGCTACGGCGTCCTGGACATCACCGCCGACCGGGCGCAGATGGACTACTACGTCCTCTCCGACAAGACGAAGGCCGACGCCACCTCGTCCTGGGAGCGGTCGTACCGCACTCGCAGCGGCACCCAGAAGGTCGAGCGCACCTACGACCCGGTGTAGGGCCCCCAATAATCGATCACGTTTCCGATCACGCGTGGTTAGCATGACCGGACTGACGGGCCGTCAATCGGGCGGCCCGTCAATCGTGTCGAGGACCTCCGCGGCACCGGCCTACGTCAACCTGACCACGCTGGAGAGCGCCCCCATATACGCCCAGCCCACGTCCTCGTCGACGAGGTACCGCGTGGAGCCGAGGGGCACCACCCTGCGGATCGCGTGCTCGACCACCGACACCCCCTCGGGGGAGCGGTGGTTCAGGATCTACGACTCCCTGCCGGTGTCCTGGGTGTGGTCCGGTCACTTCCAGTCGCTGGTGAACCCGCCGAAGGCGTGCTGACAGCGCTCTAGAGGGTCTCGAGGAAGCCGAGTGCCACCCGCCAGGTGGCCTCGGCGGCCTCCTCGTCGTAGTCCGGCAGACCGGGGTCGGTGTAGAGGTGACCGGCCCCCGCGTACCGGTAGATCTCCACATCGGCGCCGACCCGGCCCATCTGCAGATACCAGGCGCTCAGCCAGTCGTCCGTCTCGAAGGCGTCCGGCTCGGCCACATGCAGCTGCACCGGCAGGTCGTCCACCGACGCGCTCGGCGCGATGTCCGACGTGCCGTGCAGAAGCAGCAGCCCCCGCGCCCGCTCGTCACCCAGCGCCAGCGTCTGTGCGATCGAGGCACCCAGCGAGAACCCCGCGTACACCAGCCCGCGCTCCGAGTACGGCGCCGCCGCCAGCACGGCCCGCTTCAGCAGCTCGTCCTTTCCGATGGACTCGTTGAACTCCATGCCCTCCTCGACCGTGTCGAACGTGCGCCCCTCGAACAGGTCCGGCGTCCACACCTCGTGCCCGGCGGCACGCAGCCGGTCGGCGGCCTCGCGCACCGCTGGCCTGAGGCCATAGGTCGAGTGAAAGAGCATGATGTTCATGCGCCCATGGTGCCAGCCACCACCGACAACGCCCGCCGTACCCGGCGCGCCGACGGTCCCGGCCACGACCGTGACGCCCTTGTCACCGGACGGCGTGTTCAGGACCCCGCAGATCCGGTTACGTTCGGATCCATGGAGATGGAGAACGTACTCCGCCCGCTGATCGTGGTCGGCGGCGCCGTCGTCCTCACCCTGCTGATCGGCTGGGCGACCGACCTGTTGCTGCGCAAGGCCGACGCACGGCACAGCGAGACGCCCCTGTGGGGCCTGCTGCGCCGCGGCCGCGTCCCCTACCAGCTGGTGCTGTGCGCTGCCCTGCTCAGAGGGTCCTACGACCAGGCCGAGCTGATCCGGGAGCACCAGGTGGCCGTCGGCCAGGTCCTGACCCTGGTGCTGATCGGGTCGGCAGCCTGGCTGGTGGTGCGGATCACGGCGGCTGTCGTGGAGTCGACCTACGACCGCTATGCCCGCGTCCACCACGACGCGGCCCGGGTCCGCCGGGTGCGCACCCAGGTGTCGCTGATCATGCGGGTGGTGACGGCGATCGTCGGCGTGATGGCCGTGGCGGCGATGCTGCTGACCTTCCCGGCGATGCGCGCGGCCGGTGCCTCGCTGCTGGCCTCCGCCGGAATCCTCGGCATCGTCGCCGGTGTGGCCGCCCAGTCCACGCTGGCGAACATGTTCGCCGGTCTGCAGATCGCCTTCGGCGACATGGTGCGCCTCGGTGACACGGTCGTGGTCGACGGCGAGTGGGGCACGGTCGAAGAGATCACCCTGACCTTTCTGACGGTACGGACCTGGGACGAGCGCCGGATCACCATGCCGGTCTCGTACTTCACCTCCAAACCCTTCGAGAACTGGTCGCGGGGCACCCCGCAGATGACCGGGACTGTCTTCTGGCACCTCGACCACTCGGCGCCGATCGGGCCGATGCGCGAGAAGCTCCGGGACATCCTGCGGGAGTGCCCGGCCTGGGACGGGCGGGACCACGGCCTGGTGGTCACCGACAGCACACCGAACACCATCCAGGTACGCGCGCTGGTGACCGCCAAGGACGCGGACGACGTCTGGAAGGTCCGGGTGACCGTCCGCGAGCAGATGATCACCTGGCTGACCGCGGAGCACCCGTACGCCCTGCCCCGGGTCAACACGGCCGACGCGGTCCTGCCCCCCGGCGGGATCATCCCCTCCCAGGACGGGGCGGCGGCCGCGGCCAACCGGCGGCTGCACGAACCGCCCCGCACCGGCCGCGGCTGAGGCCTCGCCTCAGTGGCCGCGCTCGGCGCCGCCGTTGACCTGGATGATCTGCGAGGTGACGTGCCCGGCGGCCGGGGAGGCCAGCCAGTGCAGGGTGGCGGCGACGTCACCGGGTGTGCCGGCCCGCCCGGTCGTCGTCTCGGCGACAAGCTGCGCCCGCCGCGTCTCCTCCACCGGCCCGCCGAAGAAGTCGGTGTCCTCGATGTACCCCGGCGCGACGACGTTCACGGTGACCCCGCGCGGCCCCAACTGCCGGGCCAGGTCATGGGCATAGGGATGCAGGGCGGCCTTGGAGGCGGCGTACGACCCGGTCCCCGAGCCCCGGAACGCGGCGAGGGAGCTGATGAACAGCACCCGCCCGCCGGGGTCGGCAAGCCGCTCCTTCAGGGCCTCCGTCAGCAGGACGGAGCTCAGCGTGTTCTGCCGGAAGTTGCCGGTCCAGGTACGCGCGACGGCGTCGAGCGGATCGCCGGCATCCGCGCCGGCCGCACGCGCCGCGTTCCCTCCGGCGCTGTGGACGAGCACATCGACGGTCCCGAACTCCTCGGCGACGAACCGCGCGACTCCGCGCACCTGCTCCGGTTCGGCCAGATCGGCGGCATACACCTCCGCCCCCGGCACCCCCGCCTTCTCCAGCACCTCTCTGCGCCGCCCGAGCAGCAGCACCCGATCCCCGTCCCCGGCGAACACCCGCGCCGCCGCGAGTCCGATCCCGGTCCCTCCACCACTGATCACAATGTTCCGAGCCATGATCCGAGACTACGAGCGGAAAGCCGACGGCGCCTGTGACCGTCCACAGACGCCACGGGTTTGTATTACTGCCGCCGCACACGCCCGGCGTGGCAGCGCCCCCGAAGGGGCGCGGGGAACTGCGCGACCAGCCCCGACGGCGCCGCAGACGGCAGACGGCACATCGCGGCGCTTCCAGCGGAGCGCTCAGCGCAGGCTGCGGACGTCCAGGTGCCGCAGCACCCGGTCCACGATCTCCGGATCCGCCCCCGGCTCGCTCCGCGCCGCCAGCACCTCGTGCCGCGCCGCGCTCAGCATCTCCTGCTGGATCCGCCGCAACCTCTTCAGCCGCCGCATCCGCTTCTCGTGGCCCTCCCGCCGCTCGTCCTCCACCACGTCGGGACTGATCCGGAACCCGATCTCGAAGGCCCGCCGCAGCATCTGCTCCGTCACGTCCTCCGGCAACTCCTCCACCTGCTCGATCTCCTTGAGGCGCCGCCGTGCCGCCTTCGCCGCCCGTACCGCCAGCTCCCGCTCGATCTCCTTCTCGCGGTCGGTGTCGGCCCGTACCCCCAGCCGCTTCACCAGCCACGGCAGGGTCAGCCCCTGGAGCACCAGCGTCGCCATGATCACGCCGAAGGCGATGAAGACGATCTCGTCCCGGTCCGGGAACGCCGACCCGTCGTCCGTCTTCAGGGGGATGGCCAGGGCCAGCGCCACCGACGCCACCCCGCGCATCCCGGACCACCACATCACGACGGTCTCCCGCCAGCTGGTCGGGATCTCCTCGTCGTAGTCCCGCCGGGCGTGCAGCCGCTTGGTCAGCCAGGTCGCCGGCAGCAGCCACACCAGCCGCACCACGACGACCACGCCGACGATCGTGGCCGCCCAGCCGAGCATCTCGCTCCAGCGGCCGGCCGCCGTGCGGATCGCGTTGTGCAGCTCCAGGCCGATCAGCCCGAAGGCGACCCCGGTGACGAGCGTGTCGACGATGTCCCAGAAGGTGTAGCCGGCCAGCCGGGTCATCACGTCGTCGGCGTCGGTGGCGTACTCGGCGATGAACAGCGCGGTGGTGAGCACGGCGAGCACACCGGAGCCGTGCAGTTCCTCGGCGATGACGTAGGAGGCGTACGGGACGATCAGAGTCAGGCCGATCTGCAGGGTCGCGTCGCCGAGGATGTCCATCAGCTTGTTCGCGCCCCAGCCGAGCACCAGCCCGACGACGAGCGCGACCACGGCGGACAGCAGGAAGTCCAGCCCGGCCCGCCACGGCGAGAACGTGCCGCTGACCACGGCGGCGATGGCGACGTGGTAGAGAACGATGGCCGTGACGTCGTTGAAGAGGCCCTCGCCCTCCAGGATCGACACCAGCCGGCGCGGCAGCCCGAGCTGTCCGGCGACGGCGGTCGCGGCGACCGGGTCGGGCGGGGCGACCAGCGCGCCCAGCGCGACCGCGGCGGCGATCGGCAGTCCGGGCACGATCGCGCTGGCGACGACGGCCACACACAGCGTCGTGACGAAGACCAGGGCCACGGCGAGCAGGAAGATCGGTCTCTTGTTGGCCGCGAACTGCCGCCAGGAGGTCCGCCGTACGGCGGCGTAGAGCAGCGGTGGCAGCAGGCCGGGCAGGATCAGCTCGGGCGGGATGTTCACGTTCGGCACGAAGTCGGCGACCGCGAGGACGATCCCGAAAAGCGTCATCAGCACGGGCGCCGGCAGCCCGAACCGGTCCCCCACCGGAACGCTCACCAGGGCCCCGAGCAGCAGCACGAACAACAGGGCCAACTGATCCACGGCCAGCGCTCCGGGAAGATCGACGACGCAACGGCAGCCTCAAGCGTGCCACGGCGGCCTTCCGGCCCGCGTATCCGCGGCGCGCCCTTTTTGTCTGCCGCAACGGCGATCAGGCCTTGTCCGCCACGACGGTGATCGGCACGGCGCCGCAGCCCGGCGGTGCCGAACCACCGCCGCCGTCCTCTCGCCGTCCCTCGGCTTCCGATGCCGTCCCTCGGCTACAAAGCCCTGCGCATCCCCCGGTGCGGGATGCCCGCCTCCTCGTACTCCGGACCGTAGGGCTCGTAGCCCAGCCGCCCGTAGAAGCGCAGCGCGTGGAACTGCGCGTGCAGATCCACGGCGGTCAGGCCACGCGCGCGTGCGGCCTCCTCGATGGCCCGGACGAGGGCGACCCCGATACCGAGGCCACGGGCCTCCTGGGAGACCGCGAGCCGGCCCAGCGAGCCGAGGGACAGGTCGCCGTCGGTCTTCGCCGCGGCCGGCTCGCCGTACAGCAGCCGGCCGGTGCCGAGCGGTACGCCGTCCTCGCGGACCGCCAGGACATGCACGGCGACGGGGTCGTACTCGTCGTACTCCAGGTCCTCGGGGACGCCCTGCTCGACCACGAAGACCTGCTTGCGCACCGCGAAGCACGCCTCCAGGTCGGCGGGGTCCTCGGCGACCCGCACCGCGTACGCGCGCGTGCTCATCCGTACGTCTCCTCGCGGACCTGGTCGAGCGCCTCCTGCAGGTCGGCCGGGTACCCGCTCTCGAACTCGACCCACTCGCCGTCCCCGGGGTGCTCGAAACCGAGCCGGACCGCGTGCAGCCACTGGCGGGTGAGGCGCAGCCGCTTGGCGAGCGTCGGGTCGGCGCCGTAGGTCAGGTCGCCGACGCAGGGGTGGCGGTGGGCGGCCATGTGGACGCGGATCTGGTGGGTGCGGCCGGTCTCCAGCTTCACGTCGAGCAGGGAGGCCGCGCGGAACGCCTCGACGAGGTCGTAGTGGGTCACGGAGGGCTTGCCGTCGGCCGTGACCGCCCATTTGTAGTCGTGCTGCGGGTGGCGTCCGATGGGGGCGTCGATGGTGCCGCTGGTCGGGTCGGGGTGGCCCTGGACGAGCGTGTGGTAGCGCTTGTCGACCGTGCGCTCCTTGAACTGGCGCTTCAGCGACGTGTACGCCCGCTCCGACTTGGCGACCACCATCAGGCCCGACGTGCCGACGTCGAGGCGGTGCACGATGCCCTGGCGCTCGGCGGCGCCGGAGGTGGAGATCCGGTAGCCGGCGGCGGCGAGACCGCCGATCACGGTCGGGCCGGTCCAGCCGGGGCTGGGGTGCGCGGCGACACCGACCGGCTTGACGATCACGACCACGTCATCGTCGTCGTGCACGATCTCCATGCCCTCGACGGGCTCCGCGACGATCTGCACGGGCGCGGGCGCCCCCGGCATCTCGACCTCCAGCCAGGCCCCGCCGCGCACCCGCTCGGACTTGCCGACCACCGACCCGTCGACCTGGACCTTGCCCGCCGCGGCCAGCTCGGCCGCCTTGGTACGGGAGAAGCCGAACATGCGGGAGATGGCGGCGTCGACGCGCTCGCCCTCCAGGCCGTCCGGCACGGGCAGGGTTCGGATCTCGGGAATCGTACTCACCCGTCGAGTATGCCGGACCGCGCCGGCAGCCCCGTACGCAAGCCCGGGGCCGCTCGGTCCTTGCTCAGTCCTTGTGGACGGTCCCGTCCGGGTCCAGACCGCGGAAGGAGAGCAGCACGATCAGGATGCCGCCGCAGACGATCGCCGAGTCGGCCAGGTTGAACACCGCGAAGCCCTTGGGCGCGATGAAGTCGACGACCTGGCCCTCGAAGATCCCCGGCGAGCGGAAGATCCGGTCGGTGAGGTTGCCGAGCGCGCCGCCGAGCAGCAGGCCGAGCGCGACCGCCCAGGGGAAGCTGTACAGCTTGCGGGCCAGGCGGAAGATCACGACGATCACGGCCGCCGCGATCACCGTGAAGATGATCGTGAAGGCGCCGCCGAAGCCGAAGGCCGCGCCCGGGTTGCGGATCGCGTGGAACTCCAGCCAGTCGCCGATGACCTCGATCGGCGCGTGGTGCTCCAGCTTCGCGACCACGATCATCTTGCTGACCAGGTCGAGGGCGTACGCGAAGGCGGCCACCGCGAACAGCACGGCGATACGGCGCCCGCGCCCGGGCCGCCGGTCCGCGGTGGACTGCTGATCCGCACCGGACGCGTCCGACGCGCGGGGCGCCGCCGTCCGCTCGCCGTCGTCGTCCGGGGTGCCCGGCGTACCGATGATGCGTTCCGCCTCTGCCACGTGAGTCCCTCAACCTAGGTGCCTGCCTCGGGACGAGACTACGGCACGCCTCAGGGGACCCCGATGCTCAGTAGCGGCGTTCCTGCTTCTGCTTGCACTCCATGCACAGGGTGGCCCTCGGGAAGGCCTGCATCCGGGCCTTCCCGATGGGGTTCCCGCAGTTCTCGCAGAGTCCGTAGGTGCCCGCGTCCAGCTTCTGCAGGGCGCGCTCGGTCTGTTCGAGCATCTCGCGCGCGTTGGCGGCCAGTGCCAGTTCGTGCTCGCGGGTGATGTTCTTGGTGCCGGTGTCGGCCTGGTCGTCTCCCGCGCCGTCGCCGGAGTCCCGCATCAACCCGGCCAGGGCGCTCTCGGACGCCTCGATCTCGGTCCGCAGCCGCAGCGCCTCGGTCATCAGCTCGGTGCGCGCCTCCTCGACCTCCTGTGGCGTCCACGGGTCCTCGCCGGGACGCACCGCGAGTTCACCCGGAGCCGCCGTGGCGACCCGCGCCTTGGGGACGGCGGTCTCCGCCGCCGCGGCCCTGCCAGGAGTCTTCTTCGCAACCACTGTCGTGGCTCCCGTCTGCTTCGCGGCCCGCGCCGCGCCCGCTTTCTTGGCCGTGCTCTTCTTGGCCGTGCCCTTCTCCGCCGCGGTCTTCGTCGCCGCGGCCCTGGATGCGCTCTTCTCCGGCTGCTCCGGCTGCTCCGGCTTCTCGGACCTGTCCACGATGTCCTTCACCACCGCGGCCGCCTTCCCGGCCGCCTTCGCCCCGTCGGCCTTCTTCGCGGCGGTCTTCTTCTCCGCCGCCTTTCTCACCGGCGCCTTCTTTGCGGCCGATTTCTTGACGGAGCCCTTTTCACCTGGTGTTTTCCCGGAAGGAGCCGCCGCTGTCGCACGCGCGCCGTGCTTTCCGCCGCTCCCGTCGGTGTCGCCGTCGGAGGCAGTCGCGCCCCTGGACCGGCCGGACGCCGACTGCTTTACGGCGGTCTTCTTCGCCACCATGGCCGCGGCCCCTTCACATATTGTGATCTTGCACGCGAATCGTGCTGGGACGATAAATCGACTCGAGTCCCGCGGCAACGGGGCACGCCGCCCGATCCGCCTGCCCCGCACCCCCCACGCAGCAGGTATGCATGCGTTGTGCCCAGCTCCCCGCGCGGTAATCCGCCGAGCCGGACATCCCAGGATGCGAACACGCGTACCGCGCCATTCGGGTCATCCCGGCCGGACGGCCACCGGGCGCCGACCGTGCCGGGACGGGCGCCCCGAAAACGGGTCGGCCGCTGTCCGTGCGGCGCCGTACACTGGGCGGAGCGAGAAGCGTGGATGGGGACGAGTAGCGGCGTACGCAGCCCAGAGCGACCCGGGGACGGTGGAAGCCCGGGGGCGAGCGCGACGCGAAGATCACCCCGGAGCCGCCGGAGGAAAGCCGCAGCCGAGAGGCGGGGGCGAGTAGAACCGGCTTCGCGACCCCAATGAGGGGGCTCACCGGCGCATACGGCGACCGGGGGGCCAAGGAGGGTGGTACCGCGGGAGCGCGCCGCACACGGCGTACGCAAGGCAAGGCTCTCGTCCCTCCGACGGAAGGCAGCAAGTCCGTTGGAGGAAGCTCGCAGATGACAGCGCCGACGTACCGCCAGGTGCCCGCACAGGTCGACCTGCCCGCCCTCGAGCACGCCGTGCTCGACTTCTGGCGCGAGCAGAAGATCTTCGCCAAGACCCTGGAGCAGTCCGAGGGCCGCCCCGAGTGGGTGTTCTACGAGGGCCCGCCCACCGCCAACGGCATGCCCGGCGCCCATCACATCGAGGCGCGCGTCTTCAAGGACGTCTTCCCCCGATTCCGCACCATGCGCGGCTACCACGTGGCCCGCAAGGCCGGCTGGGACTGCCACGGCCTGCCCGTGGAGCTCGCGGTCGAGAAGGAGCTGGGCTTCAGCGGCAAGCCGGACATCGAGAAGTACGGCATCGCCGAGTTCAACGCCAAGTGCCGTGAGTCGGTGACCCGCCACACCGATGCCTTCGAGGCGCTGACGACCCGTATGGGGTACTGGACCGACCTGGACGACGCCTACCGCACGATGGACCCCGAGTACATCGAGTCGGTCTGGTGGTCGCTGAAGACGATCTTCGACAAGGATCTCCTGGTCCAGGACCACCGCGTCGCGCCCTGGTGTCCGCGCTGCGGCACCGGCCTGTCCGACCACGAGCTGGCGCAGGGCTACGAGACGGTCGTCGACCCCTCCGTGTATGTCCGTTTCCCGCTCACCTCCGGTCCGCTCGCCGGCCAGGCCGCGCTCCTGGTGTGGACGACCACCCCGTGGACCCTGGTGTCCAACACGGCGGTCGCCGCGCACCCCGAGGTCACCTACGTCGTCGCCACCGACGGCGAGGAGCAGCTCGTCGTCGCCGAGCCGCTCGTCGCCAAGGCGCTCGGCGAGGGCTGGGAGACCACGGGCCAGTCCTTCACCGGCGCCGAAATGGAGCGCTGGACCTATCAACGTCCGTTCGAGTTGGTTGAGTTCCCGAGCGTCAGCGAGGGAACCAATGGGCACAGCCCGGAACCGGCGCATTACATCGTGAACGCGGAGTACGTCACGACCGAGGACGGTACGGGTCTGGTCCACCAGTCCCCCGCCTTCGGCGAGGACGACCTCAAGGTCTGCCGCGCCTACGGCCTGCCGGTGGTGAACCCGGTCCGCCCGGACGGCACCTTCGAGGAGGACGTGCCGCTGGTCGGCGGCGTCTTCTTCAAGAAGGCCGACGAACGGCTCACCGAGGACCTGTTGCAGCGCGGCCTCCTCTTCAAGCACCTTCCGTACGAACACAGCTACCCGCACTGCTGGCGGTGCCACACCGCGCTGCTCTACTACGCGCAGCCGTCCTGGTACATCCGCACGACGGCGATCAAGGACCGTCTCCTCGCGGAGAACGAGAACACCAACTGGTTCCCGGACACGGTCAAGCACGGCCGGTACGGCGACTGGCTGAACAACAACATCGACTGGGCGCTGTCCCGCAACCGCTACTGGGGCACCCCGCTGCCGATCTGGCGCTGCGAGGACGACCACCTCACCTGCGTCGGCTCCCGCGCGGAGCTGACGGAGCTGACCGGCACCGACCAGTCGGAGCTGGACCCGCACCGCCCGTTCATCGACGACGTCACCTTCGCGTGCCCGCAGTGCGCGAAGACGGCCACGCGCGTGCCTGAGGTCATCGACGCCTGGTACGACTCGGGTTCGATGCCGTTCGCGCAGTGGGGCTACCCGCACAAGAACAAGGAGCTGTTCGAGAGCCGTTACCCGGCGCAGTTCATCTCCGAGGCGATCGACCAGACGCGAGGGTGGTTCTACACCCTCATGGCCGTCGGCACGCTGGTCTTCGACAAGTCGTCGTACGAGAACGTGGTCTGCCTCGGTCACATCCTCGCCGAGGACGGCCGCAAGATGTCCAAGCACCTGGGCAACACCCTGGAGCCGATCCCGCTGATGGACCGGCACGGGGCGGACGCGGTGCGCTGGTTCATGGCGGCCGGCGGTTCGCCGTGGGCGGCCCGCCGGGTGGGCCACGGCACCATCCAGGAGGTCGTCCGCAAGACGCTGCTGACGTACTGGAACACGGTCGCCTTCCAGGCGCTGTACGCCCGTACGTCGAACTGGGCGCCGTCCGCGGCCGACCCCGCCCCGGCCGACCGGCCGGTCCTGGACCGCTGGCTGCTCTCCGAACTGCACGCGCTCACCGACCAGGTGACGCAGGCACTGGAGGCGTACGACACCCAGCGCGCCGGCAAGCTGCTGTCGGCGTTCGTCGACGACCTGTCCAACTGGTACGTCCGCCGTTCGCGGCGGCGTTTCTGGCAGGGCGACAAGGCCGCGCTGCGCACGCTGCACGAGGTCGTGGAGACCGTCACCAAGCTGATGGCCCCGCTGACCCCGTTCATCACCGAGCGGGTGTGGCAGGACCTGGTGGTGCCGGTGGCCCCGGGCGCGCCGGAGTCGGTGCACCTGTCGTCCTGGCCGGAGGCGGACCTGTCCGCGATCGACCCGGAGCTGTCCAAGCAGATGGTTCTGGTACGACGGCTCGTGGAGCTGGGCCGGGCCACGCGCGCGGAGTCGGGCGTGAAGACGCGGCAGCCGCTGTCCCGGGCGCTGGTCGCGGCGGTGGGCTTCGACGCGCTCGACCCGGAGCTGCACGGGCAGATCACCGACGAGCTGAACGTGTCCTCGCTGGCGTCCCTCTCCGAGGTGGGCGGCTCCCTGGTCGACACGACCGCGAAGGCCAACTTCCGGGCGCTGGGCAAGCGGTTCGGCAAGCGGGTGCAGGACGTGGCCAAGGCGGTCGCCGCGGCGGACGCGGCCGCGCTGTCGCTGGCGCTGCGTGAGGGCACGGCGTCCGTGGAGGTCGACGGCGAGACGGTGACGCTGGCGCCGGACGAGGTGATCATCACGGAGACGCCTCGTGAGGGCTGGTCGGTGGCGTCGGACTCCGGTGCGACCGTCGCGCTCGACCTGGAGATCACCGAGGAGCTGCGGCAGGCGGGGCTGGCCCGGGACGCGATCCGGCTGATCCAGGAGGCGCGCAAGAACAGCGGGCTGGACGTGGCCGACCGGATCGCGCTCAGGTGGGTGTCGACCGACCCGGCGGTGATCGCGGCGCTGGCGGAGCACGCTCCGCTGATCGCCGACGAGGTTCTGGCGACCGACTTCTCTCAAGGCGAGGGGGATGACGGTTACGGCGATCCCTTCACCGACGAAGGGCTGTCGCTGACGTTCCGTCTGCGCAAGGCATAACCGCCGGCTTCTTCGAGAAGGGCCCGGTCTCCACGGTGGGGATCGGCCCTTCTCGTATGTGCGGGTCGGAGCAGGCGCTGTGCGCCCACGCGGCGGAGCCGCATATCGGTACAGCCCCGCACCCCTGATGTGTGAGCGTCTTCCCCAAACTGAGGGTCGGCTCCCCGAACGTGCGCCCGCGCGACGGCAGCCGCATACCGACACAACCCCGCGCCCCTGGGTGGGGCGGTGAGCGCCCCGGGGAAGCCGGACCGCGCAACCCGCGTAAAAAGGGCGGGGC
>NZ_JBHXLU010000024.1:0-76014 GCF_042720695.1 Streptomyces sp. NPDC058457
CGGGGGGGGGTGGGTCCCGGGCCACCTCGGCCCGCCGGTGGTGGGTTGGTTCGGCGGGGGCGGGGGGGGGGCCGCGGCCCCGGGGCGGCGGCGCCCGGCCCCCCCGACGCGGACACCGGGGCCGGGCCGGCCGCGGGCAGCGGGCTGAAGAACTTGTGCGGGACCACGACGACCACCGAGGTACCGAGCCAGGGCGAGTCCGCGAAGGTGACCCGGATGCCGTAGCGGCGGGCGAGGATGCCGACGACCCGCAGGCCGATGCTGGCGTCCTCGGAGATGCCCCCGATACCGGGTCCGGTTTCGGTACCCGCCAGGGAGTGCTCGGCTTCGCGCTTCTTCTCCTCGCTCAGGCCCTTGCCGGAGTCCTGGATCTCGATCCCGACGCCGTTGGGTACCTCCTTGCCGGAGACGACGACCGGCTCGGTGGGCGGCGAGTAGCGGGCCGCGTTGTCCAGCAGGTGGGCGAAGATCAGCGTGAGGTGGTCCACCAGACCGCCGTCGACGCCGAGTTCGGGCAGATGCCGGACCTCGACGCGGTGGAAGTCCTTGATCCGGCCGATGCCGCCGCGCACCACGCTGAGCAGGCGCTGGGGCTCCTGCCACTGGCGGCCGGGGCGGTCCGAGCCGCCGAGCACGCCGATGCTGCCGGCGAGCGAGTCGGCGGGGCCGAGCTCCTGGTCGAGCTCCATCAGACCGCGGGCCACAGCGGGCAGCCGGCCGTGCTCGCCCTGCATCTCGTGCAGCCGGCCGCGCAGCTTGCTGGTCAGGACGTGGATGCGGTTGCCGATACTGATCACGGCCTGCTCGGCGGAGGTGGAGCGGTTGAACTCCTCCTCCACACCGATCAGCGAAGTGCGCAGGATGCGGCGCAGGTCGGCCTGGACGTCCTTGTCGACCTTGGCGCACTGGTCGGTGACGGGCAGCAGGTCGTCGATGGCGTCGCCGTCGCGCAGCCGCTTCAGTCCCTCGGGCAGCTGCTCGTCGGCGAGCCGGGAGATCGCGGCCCGCTGGTGCGTGAGCTGCTCCTGCCAGACCTCGGCCTGGTCGGCGAGCTGCGCCTCGGAGGACTTCAGCTGGTCGGCGAGCCGCTCCTCGTACGCCCGTGACTGCTCGGCCAGTTGGGCGTCGTAGTGGGCGGTCCGGTCGGCGAGCCGGGCGTCGAAGGCGGACGTCTGCTCACCGAGCTGGGCGTCGAACGCGGCCGACTGCTCGTTGAGCTGGGCCTCCAGCGTGGCGCGCTCGGCGGAGAACTTGCGCTCCAGGCCCGAGACATGCTGCTGCCACTGCTGGGAGTGCTCGGCCTGCGAGCTGCGGAACGACCCTTCGGTGCTGCGCAGTTGACGCTGCGAGCGGATCAGGAGCCGTACGCACACCGAGCTCGCGACGGTGGCCGCGGCGCCGGCGACGGCGGCGGTTATTCGCTCGGAGCTCATGAACGTGGCGGCGACCGTCCCTCCCCCTAAGGCCAGCGGCATCAGCCACCAGCTGTACCAGGCGACAGGGGCCCGCGCCGCCGGCGGCGGAGTGGCGAGTTCCATCTGCATCCTTAGAAGCAACACAATCGAACAGCAACGAACAGGGGCAGTGCGCGAAGGCCGCACTCATGGGTACACACGGCGGGACGGACCCACCATAGGGTGCGTCAACTCGCTGTGACGGAAAGGAGCTTATCGGGTTTGAACCCGAAAGGATCAACCTCGACGAGCAGAGGAAGTGAGGGTTCCGTCACGCTCCGCCAGTTGGCGGCAAATCAACAAATACCCATTCCTGACGGCGACTTCCCGACATCCACCCCCATGTCCCGGCCGGTACGACCCGCGGGACCTCCTGGACACCTGTCCAGCTATAGTGGACACCTGTTCAAGAGATGGGGAGGGTCCGCCGATCATGGAAATCCTGGCGAACGTGCTGGTCGGGCTGGTGGCCGCGCTGCACGCGTACATCCTGGTGATGGAGATGTTCCTGTGGCAGAAGAGCCCCGGGATGCGCTTCCACGGCTTCGACGCGGAACTGGCCCGGCGGACCGCACCGCTCGCCGCCAACCAGGGCCTCTACAACGGTTTCCTGGCGGCCGGTCTGGTGTGGGGGCTGATCGCGGCCGACCCGACGGGCTTCCGGGCCCAGGTGTTCTTCCTGTCGTGCGTGGTGGTGGCGGGGGTGTACGGCGCGGTCACGGCCAACCGGCGGATCCTGTTCGCACAGGCGCTGCCCGGCGCGCTCGCCCTGGCCGCCGTCCTCGCCGCCCGATGACCGGCCGCCCGGCCGCCGAGGACCCGCGGGCCGCCCGCACCCGCACCCGGCTGCGGGCGGCCCTCCTGGAGGAGTGCGCCGAACGGCCGCTCGCCGAGGCCGGGGTGGCCGCGGTGGTGCGCCGGGCCGGGGTGGGCCGGGCCACGTTCTACGTCCACTACGACGGCCTGGAGGCGCTGGCGGTCGACGCCTGCGCGGACGTCGTCCGGGACGCCGTGGACGCGCTGCACGCCTGGCGCGGCCGGCCGGACCCGGTGCACGCGCCGCCCGCGCTGCGGGAGTTCTTCGCCGGGCTGGTGCCGCACGCGGCCCTGTACCGGGAGTTGCTCGCGCCGGGCGGCGGGGGCCCGCTGGGCCGGGTGCTGCACCGGGACCTGCGGGCGCGCAGCCTGGCCGAACGGGAGCTGGTGGGCGCGGCGGACGCCCCGCTGGTGGCCTCGGCGGTGGCCGCCACCTTCGCCGGGGTGCTGGCCGACTGGCTGCACGGCCTGCTCGACGCCGGTCCGGACGAAGTGGCGGACCAGGTCTGGCAGTTGCTGGTCGCCCTGCACATGAGCCGCTGAGCGGTCAGGCACAGGCGAAGCCCCGCCGCTCCCTGGGCCAGGCCTCCACGCCGTGCGAGGTGCGGACGTACGCCGTGTCGCCGTCGTCCGTCAGCCACAGCCGCCAGTCACGGAAGCGGTATCCGGTGTCGTGCGCGTCGGCGGGCATCGTGGTGTCACCGTCGTAGCGTCCGGCGAGTTCGGAGCCCTCGGCGAACACGCCGTGCGGATCGCGGACGTAGGTCGTGCCGCCGAGCGTCAGGAAGTGCGCCGACTGCCAGCCGCAGTGCTCGGGGCCGGAGGAGCTGGTGATCTTCGAGACCGGTACCCGGCGGCCGCGTGCGTCGGTCCAGATCTCCGGCCATCCCGCTCCCGTCGTCACGCCCGCCGGGAATTCGGAGGGATCGCAGGTGGCATTGGTCTCCGGCCCCCAGCCGGGCCTGCCCTTCTGGTCCTTGGCGACCACGACGGCGACCTTGGTGCGCCCTTGGACGTCGTAGGAGTACAGCACCCGGTCCGCTTCCCGGCGCTCCACGCGGTAGCCGCTGCGCGGTACCTCCGGCTCGAACATGTCGAAGAAGAGCCGCAGGCCCGCCTCGGGCGAGTCGCCGCCGTCGCTCTCGCTCCAGCCGTCGGGCCCGGTGCCCCAGTAGATCTCCCCGTCGCACTCCAGCGCGCGGCCGGCCGCGCCGGAGGCGGTGCGCATGGCCTGCGGGGTGCTCTCGTCGACCTCCTTCGTGGGGATGTCCAGCGGCCCGCGGTACGGCGTCGCCGGCGGCGTCCCCTCGACCACGACGTCCGGCCCGCCCGCACCGTCGCACCCCACCGCCACGCTCGCCACCAGTACCGTCGCCGCCGCCAGCCCTCTGCGCATGTCCGCCCCCGCCCCTTGTCCCCGTTGCCGTCCTTGGACGGCGGAGCGGGCCGGAACGTTCACGCCCGCCAGGAGGAGGGGCTGGCACGATTCCATCGAAGGTTGGCCATCGTGCCATTTTCCCGCCGGGCGCGTCCCGGCAGGCTGGGTGACCATGAGCGAGATGAACACGATGCGTGCGATCAGCCAGGACATCCTCGGCGGCCCCGAGGTGCTGAAGGTGATCGAGGTGGAGCGGCCGAAGCCGCGCCCCAACGAGGTGCTGGTCAGGGTGCGGGCGGCCGGCCTCAACCCGACCGACTGGAAGCACCGGGAGACCGGTGGCTTCCTGGGCAAGCCGCCCTTCGTCCTCGGCTGGGACGTCTCCGGCACCGTCGAGGAGACCGGCATCGGGGTCGCCGCCTTCCGCCCCGGCGACGAGGTCTTCGGCATGGCGTCCTACCCGTACGGGCACGGCACGCACGCCGAGTACGTGGCCCTCCCCGCCCGCGCCCTGGTGCCGAAGCCGGCCGGGATCGACCACGTCCAGGCGGCCGCGCTGCCGCTGGTGTCGCTGACGGCCTGGCAGGCGCTGGTGGAGAACGCCGACGTGCGGCCGGGGCAGCGGGTGCTGATCCACGCGGCGGCCGGCGGGGTCGGGCATGTGGCGGTGCAGATCGCCAAGGCGCGCGGCGCGTACGTGATCGGCACGGCGAGCGCCGGCAAGCACGACTTCCTGCGCGGGATCGGCGTGGACGAGCCGGTGGACTACCGGTCGGTGGACGTCACTGAGGCGGTGCGGGACGTCGACGTCGTCCTGGACACGATCGGCGGTGACACCTCGGAGGCCTCGCTGCGGGTGCTGCGGCCGGGCGGGGTCGTGGTGTCGATCCTGCCCGTGGGCGGCCCGCGGTTCTTCGAAGAGGCCGAGCGGCTGGGGGTGCGGGCGGTGCGGATGCTGGTGGACGCCGACCGGGCGGGGATGGGGGCGATCGCCGGGCTGGTCGAGGAGGGGAAGCTGCGGGCCGCGGTCGCGGGGACCTTCCCGCTGGCCGATGCCGCCAAGGCGCACGAGCTCGGCGGCACCGGCCGGACCACGGGCAAGCTGGTCCTGGTGGTGGACTGACGTCCCGGGACGGACTCAGAAGGTGAGCACGGGCTTGATCGCCTTGCCCGTGCTCATGTCCTGCACGGCCCGGTCGATCTCGGCGAACGGGTAGGTGCTGATCAGCCGGTGCAGCGGCAGCCGCCCCTCGCGGACCAGCCGGACCAGGGCCGGGATGAAGGCCTGGGTCTCGCTGTCGCCGAGGGTCAGGCCGACGATCCGCTTGCCGGCCAGCAACCCGTTGACGTCCAGCGGGACCTCGGTGCCGAAGGGCGGGGCACCGACGACGACCAGGGTGCCGCGGGCGGCGAGCGCGTCGACGCCCTGCCGGAGGACGGCGACGCTGCCGGTCGTCTCCACGATGCCGTCGGCGCCGGCTCCGTCCGAGATGCGCCGGAGGGCCTCGGGCACGTCCTCCCGGGTCGCGTCGACGGTGTGGGTGGCCCCCACCTCCCTTGCCAGTTCGAGGCGTTCGGCCACCCGGTCGACGGCGACGATCGTGGTGGCGGAGGTGAGCGCGGCGGCCATGACGGCGGACAGGCCGACCGCTCCGGCGCCGAGGACGACGATCGTGCTGCCGGTGGCCGGCTCCAGGATGTTCCAGACGGCGCCGACCCCGGTCTGCACCCCGCAGCCGAGCGGGGCGATCGACTCCAGCGGCACGTCCGGGTCGACCTTGACCAGACTGCGTTCGTCCACCAGCGCCCGCTCGGCGAAGGAGGACTGGCCGAAGAAGTGGCCGCCGAGCGGCTCGCCGTCCCGGCTGACCGTGTGGGTGCCGTCGGCGCGGCGGCCGCCGATGAGGTTGAGCGGCAGCCAGGTGGTGCAGTAGGCGGGGTGGCCGCCGTGGCAGTTGCGGCAGGTGCCGCAGGAGGTGAAGGAAAGCACGACGTGGTCGCCGGGGGCCACGCCGGTGACGGCGGAGCCGACGGCCTCGACGACGCCGGCGCCCTCGTGGCCCAGAACTCCGGGCAGCGGGAAGGGAAGTCCGCCGCTCGCCACGCTGAGGTCGGTGTGACACAGACCGGTGGCGACCATGCGGACGAGCGCCTCGTAGGGCCCCGGCGCGTCCAGTTCCACGTCGCTGAGGGTGAAGGACGCGCCGCCGGACTCGACCACGGCGGCTCGGGTGGTGAGGGACATCGTACGAACTCCTGGTCTGCGGGGCTCAGTCGAGCGAGACGACGACGGACTTGACCTTGGTGTAGGCGGTGAGGGACTCGGGGCCGTACTCGCGGCCGAAGCCGGAGGCCTTGACGCCGCCGAAGGGGACGGCGGGGTCGAGCATCGCCCAGTCGTTGACCCAGACGATCCCGGCCTGGAGGCGGGCGGCGACCCGGTGGGCGCGGGCGAGGCTGCCGGTCTGGATGCCCGCGGCGAGGCCGTACGGCGTGGAGTTGGCGAGGGCGACGGCCTCGTCCTCGGAGTCGAAGGGCTGCACGGTGAGGACCGGGCCGAAGATCTCGTCCTGGACCACCCGGGAGTCGTTGGGCAGGTCGGCGACGACGGTCGGCCGGTAGTAGAAGCCGCCGTTCAGGTCGAGGCGTTCGCCGCCGCAGACGATGCGGCCGCCCTCCTTGCGGGCGAGTTCGACGTACTCCTCGACCTTGCGCAGGTGCTTCTCCCCCGCCATCGGGCCGACCACGGTGGCCGGGTCGCGCGGGTCGCCGACCGGGACGCCGGGGACGGCCTCGGCGAGGATGCCGAGCAGGGTGGCGTAGACCGGGCGGGCGACCAGGAGACGGGGGCCGCCCATGCAGAACTGGCCGGTGTTGAAGACGAACGCCTTGATCACCGCGCCGACGGCCTTCTCCACGTCGGCGTCCTCGAAGACGAGGTGGGCCGCGTTGCCACCGAGTTCCATGGTGACCGGCTTCAGCGCCTCCCCCGCCGTGCTCGCCACGTGCCGGCCGATGGCGGTGGAACCGGTGAAGGCGACCTTGTCGACGCCCGGGTGGCGCAGCAGGGCCTCACCGGCGACCGGTCCGGCGCCGGTGACGACGTTCAGCACCCCGTCAGGGACGCCCGCCTCCTTGAACAGGCGGGCCATGCGGAGGGCGCTGAGCGGGGTCTCGTCGGCGGGCTTGTGGACGACCGTGTTGCCGGCGGCGAGGGCCGGGCCGATCTTCGAACCGGCCAGGATGAGCGGGAAGTTGAAGGGGGTGATGGCGGCGACCACGCCGATCGGCTCGCGCCGGGTGTAGGCGAGGGCGTTGAGCGGGATGTCGCGGACGGCGCCGTCCAGGGAGTGGGCGAGGGCCGCGAAGTGCTCGTAGTCGTTGGCCGCGTTGGTGACGTCGACGGCTCCGGCGAGCGTGATGGGCTTGCCGACGTCCAGGCTCTCCAGGGCCGCTATCTCCTCGGCGTTCTCCCGGATCAGCTGGGCGACTCGGTGCAGCACGCGGCCGCGCTCCCGGCCGCTGAGTCCCGACCACTCCCCCGCGTCGAAGGTCTCGCGGGCGGCGCGCACGGCGGCGTCGACGTCGGCGGCCCCGGCCTCCGCGACGGTGGTGATCACCTGGCCGGTGGCCGGATCGGTCACCTCCGTCCGGGCCCCGTCGGCGGCCTCCCGCCACTGGCCGCCGATGAACAGCTGCCCCGGTCCGTTCTCGAAGGTGGTCGTCATTGCCCACTCCCCAGCGTCGATGGCGCGGCCGGCGCCGAGCGCCTTGGTCGCCAAGTTTTCAACAAACAGGATTCCTGTTGGTCTCGCCTCTGGTCCGCAGTCTGATTACAGACAGGATTCCTGTCAATGGTCTAGGGTGAACGCATGGTCGGTACAAAGACAGGCCCCTCGCTGCTGTACATGGTCAAGCAGGTGGAGCTGGTGGTGCGCTCCCGTCTCGACGAGCTGGTGAAGCCCGCCGGGATCACCGCGCTGCAGTACACGGCCCTGACCGTCCTGGAGCGCCACGACGGCCTGTCGGCGGCCCAGCTGGCACGGGACTCGTTCGTCACCGCCCAGTCGATGGCCGACCTCGTACGGTCCCTGGAGACGCGCGGGCTCATCCGGCGGGAGCGCAATCCGCGCAACCGGCGGGAACTGCTGATCCTGCTGACCGACACCGCGCGCGAGTTGCTCGCCGGGGTCGCCGGGCCGGTGCGGGAGCTGGAGGAGCGGATGGTCCGCGAGCTCACCGCGCACCAGGAGGAGCAGTTCCGCCAGGCACTGAGCAAGGCGTGGCACGCGCTGTCCTAGTCGAGCGCCAGGGCTCTCACGTGCCCGTTCCCCGACTGTCGCGCACGCCACAGAAAATGGCGAGCCGAAGCAGCAGACATATGTCAATCGAACATGCTCAAATTCCCTCCAACGAGGGTAACTTGCAAGGCGGGGAACGGAATTGAACCGGCAGGGGTGGGAGGTGATGTCGTCGTGCGCCAGGAACCCCGGCAGGATCCCGCGCCGCTCTCCCGGCACCTGCGCGTCCACCAGGAGCGCGGCCACACGGTGCTGGAGCTGCGGGGCGAGATCGACATCGCGGCGGCGACGGAGATCATGCCCTACCTGGACCGGGTGACCGCCCAGGAGAACGGCCGGGTGGTGATCGACCTGCTGCACGTCGAGTTCTTCGACTGCTCGGGACTGCGACTGCTCTACCGGGCGCGCAGCAGGGTGCTGGAGCGGGGCGGACAGCTCCAGCTGGTCTGTGCGCACCCGCTGACCCTGCGCGTGCTGAAGGTGACCGGCCTGTCGCGGCTGCTGCCGCCCAGGGCGACCCTGGACGCGGCCCTGGGCCAGCCCGAGGCCACGTCCGGCACCTTATGACACCGTTTTATGACACCGTTGCCACCGTGATCGCTCCAGGATCCGCTAGGTGATGATCCTCGTCACCTGACCGGCGCCGACCGTCCGTCCGCCCTCACGGATCGCGAACTTCAGGCCCTCCTCCATCGCGATCGGCTGGATCAGCTGGACGTGCACGGTGGTGTTGTCGCCCGGCATCACCATCTCGCTGCCCGGGGGCAGGGTGACGACCCCGGTCACGTCGGTGGTGCGGAAGTAGAACTGGGGGCGGTAGTTCTCGAAGAACGGGGTGTGCCGGCCGCCCTCGTCCTTGGAGAGGATGTAGGCGCGGGCCTCGAACTCCGTGTGCGGGGTGACCGTTCCGGGTTTGATGACGACCTGGCCGCGCTCGACGTCGTCCCGCTTGACCCCGCGCAGCAGCAGCCCGACGTTCTCCCCGGCCCGGCCCTCGTCGAGCAGCTTGCGGAACATCTCGACGCCGGTGACCGTGGTCCGCGTCTTCTGCGGGTGGATGCCGATGATCTCGACCTCGCTGTTGACCCGCAGCACGCCGCGCTCGATCCGGCCGGTGACGACGGTCCCCCGGCCGGTGATGGTGAAGACGTCCTCGATCGGCATCAGGAACGGCCGGTCCACGTCCCGCACCGGCTCGGGCACGAACTCGTCGACGGCGTCGAGGAGTTCGAGCAGGGCCGCGGTCCACCGGGGGTCGCCCTCCAGGGCCCTGAGCGCGGAGACCTGGACCACCGGGATGTCGTCGCCCGGGAACTCGTACTCGGTGAGCAGCTCGCGCACCTCCAGCTCCACCAGTTCCAGGATCTCCTCGTCGTCGACCATGTCGGTCTTGTTGAGCGCGACGACGATGTACGGCACGCCCACCTGGCGGGCCAGCAGCACATGTTCCTTGGTCTGGGGCATCGGCCCGTCGGTGGCGGCGACCACCAGGATCGCCCCGTCCATCTGGGCGGCCCCGGTGATCATGTTCTTGATGTAGTCGGCGTGGCCGGGACAGTCGACGTGCGCGTAGTGCCGGCGCTCGGTCTGGTACTCGACGTGCGCGATGGAGATGGTGATGCCGCGCTGCCGCTCCTCGGGTGCCTTGTCGATCTGGTCGAACGGGGTGAAGGGGTTGAGCTGGGGGAACTTGTCGTGCAGCACCTTGGTGATGGCCGCGGTGAGTGTCGTCTTGCCGTGGTCGATGTGCCCGATGGTGCCGATGTTCACATGTGGTTTCGTCCGCTCGAACCTGGCCTTCGCCACTGGGGGCCTCCTGATCGCGTCGGTACCGCCGAGCGCGGTTCAGCGCTACAACTCCTCCTTCCTGTCTAGAGGTTGCGCGGCTCGTCGAACAGGGCGCTCACGGACTCACCGTTGTGAATACGGCGTACGGCCTCCGCCAGCGCCGGGGCGATGGACAGGATCCGCAGCTTGTCGGTGTGCTCCTCCAACGGCACCGGCACGGTGTTGGTGCAGACGATCTCCAGCACGTCGGGCTGCGAGCTCAGCCGCTTGAGCGCCCCGGCCGCGAACAGCCCGTGCGTGCAGGCGATCCGGATCGAACGCGGCCCCAACTCCCGCAAGCGCTCCAGCAGTTCAATGACCGTGCTGCCCTTGGCGATCTCGTCGTCCAGCACGATGACGTCCCGGTCGGCCACATCGCCGATCACCGAGCTGATGGTGACCCGGTCGTCCGGATACCGCTGCTTGGCGCCGGCCGCCACCTGGGCGCCGATCAGCCGGGCGAAGGCGGCGGCCTCCTTGGCGTTGCCGAGGTCGGGCGAGACGACGGTGGTGCGCGAGAGGTCGTAGCGCCGGAAGTGCGCCGCCAGCTCGCGCAGCGCGTGCAGGTGGTCGACCGGCACCGAGAAGAAGCCGTGCACCTGCGGGGCGTGCAGGGTCATGGCGAGGACCCGGCTCGCGCCGGCCGCCACCAGCAGGTCGGCGACCAGCCGGCCGCCGAGCGAGATGCGCGGGGCGTCCTTCTTGTCGGAGCGGGCGTAGGAGTAGTGCGGCATGACGACGGTGATCCGGCCCGCGGAGGCGCCGCGGGCCGCGTCGCACATCAGCAGCAGCTCCACCAGGTGCTCCTGCACCGGCCGGACCAGGGGCTGGATCAGGAAGACGTCCCGCTCCCGGCAGTTGGCCTGGAGCTGCACCTCCAGACAGTCGTTGGCGAACCGGCTGACCCGGGTCGGGCTGAGCGGCACCCCGAGGTGCGCGCAGACCTCCTCGGCCAGCTCGGGATGGGCGCTGCCGCTGAAGACGGCGATGTCTCGCACGATCCGCTCCTCGCATGATCAATACGGGCTACGGGCTCATGCTACGGATCGTGCGGCTCTCACCACGGCACGGGTGTGCCGTCCCAGGAGAAGAACCCGCCGGTGGGTCCGTCGTCGGGCAGCAGCGCCAGCCGTACGGCACCCCGCGCGCCCTCGGCCGGATCGCCGCCCCCGACCGCGGCACCGGGCACCAGGTCGGTGGCCCGCCGCCCGGGAGCGAGGGCGTTCACCTTGATCCCGTCCTCGGCCAGCTCCTGGGCGTACAGGACGGTGAGCGCGTTCAGTGCGGCCTTGGCGGAGCGGTAGGCGGCGGACCTGGGAACGCCCTCGGTGAACTGCGGATTGGGTCCGGTGCTCCAGGTGAGCGACGCGGTGCCGCTGGAGACGTTCACGATACGCGGGCGGGCGGAGCGGCGCAGGGCGGGCAGGAAGGCGTTGGTGACCGCGGCGACACCGAAGACATTGGTCTCGTACGTCTGCCGGAAGCCCTCGACGCCGGTTTCGGAGGGGGTGCCGGTCACCGGCTGGACACCCGCGTTGTTGACCAGGACGTCGAGGCGGTCCACGCGGGCGGCGGCCCGCTCGATACTGCCGGGATCCGTGACGTCCAGCACGAGGAGCCGCGCGTTGCCGCCGATCTCCGCCACGGCCTGCTCGCCGCGCCGGGCCGCCCGTGAACCGACGTGGACCTGGAAACCCTGCTCGGCGAGCAGCCTGGCAACATGGAAGCCGATGCCCTTGTTGGCACCGGTGACAAGTGCTGTGCGTTCGTTCATGACAGCCACGGTCCCCCGGCCGCGTCCGCCCTGCCAGGGACCACCTGTACCAGGCGGACCGAGGAGGCGACGACGGCATGGCGAGGCCGGAACTGGCCCGTTTCCTGCGCGAGCGCCGGGCGGGGCTGCGCCCGCGGACGGTGGGGCTGCCGCCGGGCACCGACCGCCGCACGCCCGGGCTGCGCCGCGAGGAGGTCGCCGAGCTGGCGCACATGTCCGTCGACTACTACATCCGCCTGGAGCAGGCCCGCGGCCCCCGCCCCTCCCCGCGCGTCCTGGACGCCCTCGCCGTGGCGCTGCGGCTGGCCCCCGCCGAGCGCAGCCACCTCTTCCGGCTGGCCGGCTCGGCCGCGCCGCCGCCCGGCGGCGCGGCGGTCAGTCAGGTGCGACCGCACGTGGCCCGCCTGCTGGAGCGGCTCCCCGACACCGCGGCGATCGTCACCGACGCGGCCTACGGCCTGGTGGCCTGGAACCCCCTCGCCCAGCTGCTGCTCGGCGGCGACCTGGGACGCGGCACGACCAACCTGGCACGGCGGCGCTTCCTGGGCCAGGGGCGGATGTACGAGAGCTCCAGTGCCGAGGAGTTCGCGCACATCGTGGCGGCCCGGCTCCGGCGGGCCGCCGCGCGCTATCCGCACGACCCGCGACTAGCCGCCCTGCTGGACGAGTTGCATACGGAGAGCGAGGAGTTCCGGCGGCTCTGGGCCACCCATCCGGTGCACGCCCCGGGACATCGCAGCAAGGTCCTCGACCATCCGGAGCTGGGGCGCCTGCGGCTGAACTGCGACGTCCTGCTGGTGCCGGAGGACGACCAGGAGGTCGTCCTCGTCACCGCGGATCCGGGTTCGGTGTCCGCGCGCCGGATCGCGGAACTGGCCGCCCGGGCCTGACCGGTCCCCCGGGCGGGGAAGCCTCGGAGGTCGCGCTGGGGCATCGCTTGTATCAGTCCCGCCTCAGCTGTCTCAATCAGCCGACAACACGGTCTGACAAGGCTTTTGGCGGGCATTCGTGTCCTTGGAAAGGAGGACCGTCACATGGCGAGTTCCACCAAGGAGAGCAAGGCGAGCTCCGCACAGGAGGCTCCCGTCACGGCCCGGCCCCGGCGCATGCCCGGCTGGGCGAAACTGGTCACCGGATTGGTGCTGGTGCTCGTGGTGCTGTTCGCCGGGATCAAACTGGCGGTGCTGCCGGGAATCAAGGACCTGTTCGGCACGGAGACCCGCGACAACACCGGCCCGGCGCTGCTCAAGTCCATCCAGGACATGAGCCGTTACGACGCGGCCTCCGGCAACTTCCAGGTCGTCGTCGACCTGGAGAAGGACGCCAAGTACCTGCCCAGCGCGATCCGCGGCACCCGCACGCTGTACGTCGGTGCGGGCACCGTCGACTCCTATGTCGACCTCGGCAAGATCGCCCAGAAGGACGTGACGGTCAACGCCGACCGCACCGAGGCCACCATCCGGCTGCCGCACGCGCAACTGGGCAAGGCCACCCTCGACGCCGACCACTCGTACGCCGTCTCCAAGCAGCGCGGTCTGCTCGACCGGATCGGCGACCTGTTCTCGGACAACCCGAACAGCGAGCAGGCGGTGCAGAAGCTGGCGGTGAAGCACATCTCGGCCGCGGCCAAGGACAGCGGGCTGACCACCCGCGCCGAGACCAACACCACCGACATGCTGGAGGGCCTGCTGCACTCCCTCGGCTTCACGGAGGTGCACGTGTCCTACGGGACGGTCTGATCGACGCCGGGTGACAGCCCGGCAGGACCCCGGTCGCCCTCCGGTGGAAGGCGACCGGGGTCCGCTGCGTTCTCGGCGCCCGAGGTGCCGAGCGCGAGTACGGGCGAGGAGGCCGGCATCTCCCGGCGCTCGGCGGGTAACAGCGTTACCACACCGCCAAATTGACGAGTGGAGGACCTCATGGCCAGCGCCGCCTCGCGCCCGCGCACCGCCAAGGGCGACCCGAACGAGGGGACGAAGAAGGACGAGGGCACCGGCCGGAGCGCCGGGCTGTTCACCAAGGCCGCACGCATCGTCAAGGTCCGCCCCACCGCACCCGGGGCCACCGCGAAGAAGGGCGGCGCCACAAAGCCCGCGGGCACCGCCAAGCCCTCGGGCACCGCCAAGAAGGGCGCCGGCGGCAAGACGCCCGGCTCCGGAAAGGCTCCAGGCAAGGCCGCCACGGCCAAAGGCTCCGTCAAACCCTCCACCAAACCCTCCGCCAAGCCGTCCGCCAAGCCGTCCGCCAAGCCGTCCGCCAAGGCCGGCGGTGTCGAGCGCCGTCCGCTGCCCCTCCCGCTGCGGCTGCTGGCCATGATGTGCGCCTTCGTCGCCATGGTGGCGTTCGCCGTCGTTCTGGCCCGGCTGACGCTCGATCCGTCCCCCGCGTCGGTGTCGATCGCGCACACCAACCTGCACCCCGGCGCCACCCTCAGGATCTATCTGGACCAGCCCGCGTTCCGTGACGCCGTGAGGCAGATCGGCGGGAACGTTCTGCTCGGCGTCCCGTTCGGGATCCTCGTGCCGGTCCTCGCGCCCGGCGCCCGGGGCGTCCTGCGGGTGCTGCTGCTCACCGCGATCGTGATGCTGCTGGTGGAGATGGCGCAGGGCGCGCTGGTCATCGGCCGGGCGTTCGACGTGGACGACGTCATCCTCAACACCACGGGGGCGCTGGTCGGTTGGCTGCTGCTGGGCCGGCGGCTGGGCCGGGCGGTGCACGCCCGCAAGCGCAAGGCGTGACGGCCGGCCGATCGTCCGGAACCAGCCAGTAGTTCGTCCTGTACTGGTCCGTACCAAAGTATTGACGCGTCTCTTATCTCACTCCTTAAATCAAGAGGCATCACTCTTACCCCCCACCCCGGCCGGATGCCTCCCCGCGTCCGGCCGCCGTACGGAAGGGAGCGCCATGGCCTCCCCACGACTGCTCCGCAGATGTCTCTTCGCCGCCCTGTCCGCCGCGCTGGTCGGGTCCGTCGCGTTCGGTCCCGCGCACCGGGCCGAGGCCGCCGACGCCGGCGCGGCCGCCGTGACCTTCTCCGACACCTTCGACGGGGCCGCCGGTTCGGCGGTCGACTCCTCGAAGTGGACGCTGGAGACCGGTGACAACGTCAACAACCACGAGCGGGAGTACTACACCTCCGGCACCAACAACGCCGCCCTCGACGGCCAGGGCCACCTGGTCATCACGGCCAAGAAGGAGAACCCGGCCAACTACCAGTGCTGGTACGGCACCTGCCAGTACACCTCGGCCCGGATGAACACCTCCGGGAAGTTCAGCGCGCAGTACGGACACGTCGAGGCCCGGATGAAGATCCCGCGCGGGCAGGGCATGTGGCCGGCGTTCTGGATGCTCGGCACCGACATCGGGTCGGTCGGCTGGCCGAACTCCGGTGAGATCGACGTCATGGAGAACGTCGGCTACGAGCCCTCCACGATCCACGGCACCATCCACGGCCCCGGCTACTCCGGCTCCAACGGGATAGGCGCCGCCTACTCGCTGTCGAACGGGCAGGCGTTCGCGGACGCCTTCCACACGTTCGCCGTCGACTGGGCGCCCAACTCGATCAAGTGGTCGGTCGACGGTGTCGTCTACCAGACGCGCACCCCCGCCGACGTGGGCAGCAGCACCTGGGCCTTCAACAAGCCGTTCTTCCTGATCCTGAACCTGGCCGTGGGCGGCTACTGGCCGGGCGACCCGGACAGCTCGACCTCCTTCCCGGCACAGCTGGTCGTGGACTCGGTGTCGGTGACGACCAGTGACAGCGCGACCGGGGTCGCGATCAAGGGCCTGGCCGGCAAGTGCGTGGACGTGGCCGGGGCGAACACCGCCAACGGCACGCCCGTCGACCTCTACGACTGCAACGGCACCGCCGCCCAGAAGTGGACGGTCGGCAGCGACGGCACCGTCCGCGCGCTGGGCAAGTGCCTGGACGTCACCAGCGGCGGCACGGCGGACGGCACGACGGTCCAGCTCTACGACTGCAACGGCACCGCCGCCCAGAAGTGGGCCGTCTCGTCGGCGAACGACATCGTGAACCCACAGGCGAACAAGTGCCTGGACGTCACCGGCAACAACTCCGCCAACGGCACCCGGCTGCAGATCTGGACCTGCACGGGCGGCGCCAACCAGAAGTGGACGGTCGGCTGAGCACAGGGCGCGCCGCGGGCTAGCGGCGCGCCGGGCGGGGCGTCCAGGTGAACTTGTCCCCGCCCACCCAGCAGACCACGTTCGGGTCGTCCAGGTCGTGGACCTTGATGCCGTAGGACGCGGCGACCTCCAGCACATCCGTGATGGTGCGCGCCTGGCAGACCACCTCACCGTCGATCTCCACGATGCGGAAGGGCGGGGTGCCGGGCTTGCCGGGCATGACCCCGAGCACCAGGATCCGTGGCTGGGAGATGAACGGGCTCGCTATCTCGGTCATGCAATCGAGGGTAGATCTCTCCGGGCAGAAGTGACCGGTTTGAGTCGCTCTGCCCGGCGCCCCAGGAGCCGTCGGCCGGATATTTGCCCGGACATTTGCACACACTTAAGGAAGAGACGGGCAAACCCACGACCAGGCTTGGTCCCGGGCCGGCATCCCGCCGTCCGGCCGACATCCCGCCATCCACGCGGTGACGCGCATCACCTACGGGCCCGGAACACCCAGCGGTGGTTGTCCGTTGAACCAGCCGTGGGTGCGGATGGGACAGTGTCCCCGGGCCTCACCTTTTGCCCACAGGGACGATCGTTCGGCTGAAGCCCTGTGGAGCCTTTCGCCGAGAGGCGACCGCCATCCGTGCCCACCACCTGGCCGCCCTGGCCGCGAATCCCCCGTCGCGGCCGGGGCTTTCCGCTGTTCGGGGCCGTTCGGGACGGCCGGTGACGTCCGCTTGACTTCGAGAGCACTCCAATTCGTAGCGTTCGGGTCATGAGCGCTACGACACCTCAGCACAAGATCGGTTCCGGTTTCGGCGCGGACAGCACGGCCGAGGAGGTCCTGACGGGCCTCGACCTCGGCGGTCGGCTCGCGATCGTCACCGGCGGCTACTCCGGGCTGGGCCTGGAGACCACCAGGGCCCTCACCCGGGCGGGCGCCCGCGTCGTCGTCCCCGCACGGCGCGTCGAGGCCGCCCGCGAGGCGCTGGCAGGCCTCGACGGGGTCGAGGTGGACGAGCTGGACCTCGGTGACCTGGAGAGCGTGCGCGGCTTCGCCGAGCGGTTCCTGGCCTCCGGCCGGACCGTCGACTTCATGATCGACAACGCGGGGATCATGGCCTGCCCGGAGACCCGGGTCGGGCCCGGCTGGGAGGCCCAGTTCGCCACCAACCACCTCGGGCACTTCGCCCTGGTCAACCGGCTCTGGCCGGCCGTCGAGCCCGGCGGTGCCCGCGTCGTCTCGGTCTCCTCGCGCGCCCATCACTTCTCCGGGATGCGCTGGGACGACGTCCAGTGGCGGCACGGCTACGACAAGTGGGAGGCCTACGGCCAGGCCAAGACGGCGAACGTGCTGTTCGCCGTGCACCTCGACCGGCTCGGCCAGGACTCCGGCGTACGGGCCTTCGCCCTGCACCCCGGCGGCATCATGACCCCGCTCCAGCGGCACATCCCCCTGGAGGAGAAGATCGAGCGCGGCTGGATGGACGAGCAGGGGAACCTGCTGGAGGTCGCGGGCCTGAAGACGCCGGAGCAGGGTGCGGCCACCCAGACCTGGGCGGCCACGTCCCCGCAGCTGGACGGCATGGGCGGGGTGTACCTGGAGGACTGCGACATCGCCGAGCCCGCCGTGGAGGGCGAGCCGACCGGCGTGAAGTCCTGGGCGGTCGACCCGGAGCAGGCCGCCCGGCTGTGGGATCTCTCGGCGGAGCTGACGGGCGTCGACGCGTTCGCCTGAGCCACCGGTGTGCCGGCCCCGGGTGACCGCCCGGGACCGGCTCTCCGCGCTCAGTCCGACGGCTCGTCCGGCACCGGTTCTTCGGGGTGCACCGCCCCCGAGCGCGGTGCACCCCGGGGCCCGCGCCGGCCTCGTCGGGGTCGGGGAGGTCGTCGTCGCGGTCCTGCGTCGGCCGGATCTCCGCCGCCTCCCACGGGTCCCGGCCGGATCCGGCCTGCTGGTCCGGCAGGTCCCGGGGGACCGGCTTGCCGCCCTGCTTCTCGCCCACGGCACACTCCCCTCGCGTCGTTCCGAGCATCAGGCGAGTACCTCGGCCGCACTCGGCGAAACGCGGGGGTCAGCGCGGGCTGCGCTCCTCCAGGGCCGTGCGCCACGCGGGGAGCCGGTCCTCGGTCGCCGGTTCCGCGCGGCGGCCGCCGCGGCTGAAGAAGTCGGCGAGGGGCAGGATCGCGGCCCCGACGGTGACCGCGTCCGGGCCCAGCCGGCCGAGGTCGATGGTGACCTGCTCGGCGGGGTGGCGCAGCGCGTACGTGGTCGCGTACCGGCGTACGGCGGGCAGGAAGCGGGCGCCGAGCTGGAGCCCGGCCCACCCGCCGATCAGGATCCGCTCGGGCAGGAAGAGATTGATCAGGTCCGAGAGGCCGGCGCCCAGGTATTCGGCGGTCTCCTCGAGGACGGCGAGGGCGACCGGGTCGGGCTCGGTGCCCTCCGGCGGGTAGGCGGCGGCGAGCATCGCGGTGAGCGCGCTCTCCTCGTCGAGGCCCTCGGCCGGGCGGCCGCCCTCCTCGCGCCAGCGGGCGAGCAGCGACTCGGCGCCGGCGTACGCCTCCAGGCAGCCGAGCGCGCCGCAGCGGCAGCGGCGGCCGCGCACCCGTACGGTCAGATGTCCCCATTCGACGGCCCGGCCGTGCTCCACCTCGGCGGTGACCAGGCAGGCGCCGACGCCGGAGCCGAACAGCACCACGACCGCGTTGTCCGCGCCGCGCCCGGCGCCGAACCACATCTCGGCCTGGCCCAGGGTCTTGGCGCCGTTGTCGATGAAGTACCGCACGGAATCCGGGAGCCGGCAGCCGGAGCGGAGCAGTTCCTCCAGCGGGACGGCGTCCCAGCCGATGGTCTGCCCGTGCACGACGGCACCCCGGTCGTCGGTGTGCTCGATGATGCCGGGGACGCCGACGCCCACGCCGAGGAGCAGTTCGGGCGAGGCGCCCTCGGTGGCGAGGACCTCGTCGATACCGTCCCGGATGTGGCCGACGATCACGTCGACGTCGTAGCCCTGCTGCGCCAGCGGGCGCTCGACGCGGGCCAGTTCGGTCAGGTTCAGGTCGAACAGCTCGACCCGGACCCGGGTCTCGCCGACGTCCACGCCGATCATGTGTCCGCTGTGCGGGGCGACGCGCAGCAGGGTGCGCGGGCGGCCGCCGTCGGAGTCGACGCTGCCGGCCTCCTCGACCAGGCCGTCGGCGACCAGGTCCGCGACCACGTTGCTCACCGAGCCGGAGCTCAGGCCCGTTGCCGGGCCCAGCTCGAAGCGGCTGAGGGGGCCGTCGAAGTAGAGCCGCTGCAGTACGGCCGTGCGGTTGGCCCTCCTGAGGTCGCGTACCGTGCGCCCGTTCCGCCCCGCCATGTGGCTCCGCTCCCTTCACGAACCCTGCCCGACCTGCAACATACTCCTTCGGGGGGCCGGAAGCGATATTTTCCCAACCCTTAGTTCACGCTGTGAGCTAAGGAGGGGCCGATGCAAGGTCGCGCCGTAACGGTCCGGGTCGCGGGCGGGCGGAAGGATCGTCGTGGTTGCTCGCGCCCACGCGGCGGAGCCGCATATTAGTACAGCCCCGCGCCCCTGTGGGGCGCGCTACAACTCGGGGCGTCGATCAGGATGCCGCGTATACATCCTCCACAAAACGGCCGTCCGCCACCAGGGAGTTCAGCCATTCGTCGGGATTTCCCTCGGGGACGCGGTCCCGGAACATCGTCCGGAACGCCTCCCGCACCCCGGGTGCCATCCGGCTGCCGTCGCCGCAGACGTACACCCTCGCGCCCGCCGCCAGCAGCGCCCACACCTCGTCCGCCTCGGCCGCGATGCGGTGCTGGACGAAGATGCCCGCGGTGCTGAAGGCCGGGCGCAGGGAGACGGCGCCGGCGGTCTGCGCGGCGTGGAGTTCCTCGGCGTGCAGGTAGTCCGCGTCGGCGGCGTCACAGCCGAAGTAGCAGAGGGCGGGCGGGAGTTCGGTGCCCGATGCGAGGGCCGCGGTGCGGTCTGCGACGGCGCCCCTGAAGGGGGCCAGGCCGGTACCCGCGGCGATCATGACGGCCGGTGCGCCGGCGTCGATACGGAAGGCCTCCCGGCAGGGCTGGACGCGGGCGTAGATCGTGTCGCCAGGACGCAGGACGGTCAGGTGGCCGGAGCCGGTGCCCCGGTAGGTGCCCTTGCCGGAGCGGGCGGGGGCCTCCAGCAGGGAGATCATCAGGTCGGCGTGGCCGGGGTCGGCGGCCGGGGACGAGGAGATCGAGTAGTGCCGGGGCTTCAGCGGGGTCAGCAGGTCCAGGAGGCGCGGCCAGTCGAGGGCGCCGCGCAGCGCGGGGTGGTCCTCGATGATCTCGACGAGGGTGCGCGGGTCGTCGCCCAGGGAGGCGAGGACGGCCTTCTCCGGCGGGCAGGGGTTGGCGTCGGCGAGGAGGGAGAGCTGGTGGGTGCTCGGGCGCTCCTGCAACTCGACGTGGTGGGTGAGGAGTTGGCGTGCCGTCAGCGGGCGGTCGACGGCGAGGCCGTCCCGGCGCGGGCGGGTGGCGCGGATGTCGAGGACGGTGTCGGGGTCGATACCGAGGGCGGTGATCACCCGGGTGACGAGTGCGGGGTCGTTGGCGGGGAGCACGGTGAGGTGGTCGGCGGTGCGGTAGGTGACGTCGTCCGGCAGGGCCACGCGCAGGAAGCGCTTGGTGCGGGGGTGGCCGGGGGCGGTGAGGTCGTATGCCTCGGTGACGGTCATGGGGACGAGTCCATGGCGCCCGGCGAGGGCGTCTAGGGGGCCGCCGGTCAGGGTGCGGACCTCGTACCCGGCGGTGGGCCCGGGTCCGGCCGGGGTGGCGTCGGGGTCGCCGTAGTGCTCGAGGAGGGCGGTGCGGAGCCGGGCGGTGAAGTCGCGGACCGTGCCGGTGAGGTCGCCGGATGCGTCGGCCGCGGCCCGGTCGATGAGGCGGGTGGCGCCGAGTTCGGCGAGGCGGGCGTCGATACGGGTCGGGAAGTGCTGGTAGGTCGCGGCCCAGTTGCGGTCGCCGACGCCGAGGACGGCGTAGGTCACTCCGGTGAGGTCGGGGGCGCCGTCGAGCCAGGCGGCGAAGGCGGTGGCGTCGTCGGTGGGGCGGCCGTTGTAGGAGGCGGCGGTGACGACGACGGGCCGGTCGGTGGGGAGACCGCCGGCGTAGGCGTCCAGGGCCGCGACCTCGGTGGCGCAGCCGATCTCGCCCGCCTCGTCGGCGAGCTGGGCGGCGAAGCCCCGGCAGGTGCCGTAGTTGCTGCCGTGCAGGAGGAGGGCGCCGGTGCCGGAGCGGACCCGGGCCGGCAGCGCGGCCGTCGTGTGCGGGTCGTGCTCGACCGTCGCCGGCGCCCCCGGCAGGGGCTGGTGGACGCGGTCGGCGGGGGTGCGCGGGGTGAGGGTCAGGGTGAAGCCCTCGGGCTTGAGAGTGAGGGTCTCCTTGACGGTGAGCGCGTAGTCCGCGTGGTCGTGCGGCCGGTAGCGGTGCACCAGCATGGCCAGCAGCATGGTCGCCTCGTGGAGGGCGAACTGCCGCCCGATGCAGGCGCGTTCGCCGGTGCCGAAGGGCTTGAAGGCGTGCACCGGGCGGGCCGCCTCCGCCTCCGGGGTGAACCGGGAGGGGTCGAAGAGCTCGGGGTTGTCGCCCCAGACGGGCTGGCGGTGCAGCATCGGGGCGAGCACGGTGACGGCCTGTCCGGCCTTCAGCGGGATCCGGCCGCCGAGGAGGGTGTCGTCCAGGGCGTGCCGGCCGAACGCGGCGGCGGTCGGCCACAGCCGCAGCGCCTCGTTGAGCACCTGCCGGGTGTAGGCCAGGCGGCCGACCTCGTCGTACGTCGGATCCGGGTCGGGCGTGTCGCCCCACAGTGCGTCGGCCTCGCGCTGCACCAGCTGGAGCGCGGTCGGGTGCTTGGCCAGGTAGTACAGGGCGAAGGACATCGCGCCGGAGGTGGTCTCGTGGCCCGCGATGAGGAAGGTGATGACCTGGTTTCGGATGTTGGCTCGGTCCAGGGTGGTGCCGTCCTCGGGGTGCCGGGCGGAGAGCATCAGGCCGAGGAGGTCCTCGGCCGTGCTCTGGTCGGTGCCGGTGCGGGAGGCGATGACGTCGTCGACGACCCGGGCGAGGTAGTCGGCGTCGTCGCGGAAGGCCGCGTCGGCCGCCGAGTGGTCGGTGCCGGGCCGGCGGGCCAGGCGGGTCATGCTCCACTCCAGGCAGCGGACCATGGACTCGACGAAGGGGTGGGGTTCGGCGCACTCGAAGGAGCCGAAGTCGTAGCCGAAGCCGGCGAGACCGATGGTGTCGAGGGTCATCCGGGTCATGTCGTCCGGGACGTCGACCGGGCGGCCGTCGCGGGCGGCCCGGTCCCAGGACTCGATGAGCCGGCGGGCGACCCTGACCATCACCGGGTGGTAGGTGCGCATCGAGCCGAGGGCGAAGGCGGGCATGAGGATGTCGTGCGCCTTGGCCCAGTTGGGCTCGTCGTTGTAGGCGGTGAACAGCCCGTCGGCGGCGAAGGCGCGGACGTTCTCCAGCGCGGGTCCGACGTGCTTGGCGAACCGCTGCTCGTCGGCGAGGTCGGCGACCAGGTCGGCGTCGGCGACGAACAGGGTGTCCCGCCCGTGCAGCCGTCGTACGAGGACCGGCCCGTGCTCCCGCATCAGGTCCATGACCTGCTGGACGGGGGTGCGGCCGGGGCCGGTGGCGGTGATGTCGACGACGGGCACGCCGTGCGGGGTGGGTGCGGTGACGGGGCGCAGCGCGGTGGGGGGCATGGCGCGACAACTGCCTTTCGCGGTACGGAAGTCCTGTGATCCAGCCTGGTCCTCGGGGGGTGCGGACCGGCGCCGCGGCACTACACGAACGTGCAGTCGAAAGTGCCCGCCGGCTCTTGCGCGGTGCCGGTGAAGTTGCTTCCGGCCTGGCCGGTCGCCTTGGATGAGGAGGGACGGAAGAGGAGCCGCGGTGGGCATGGAGGCGGGCGGGCTCGACGGCGTGGTGTGGCGCAATCGCGCCCTGACGCTGTTCGACCGGGTGGCGGTGCCGGTCGCGGTGTGCGACGTGTACGGGCTGGTGGTGCTGGCCAACCCGGCGATGGCCGCCGAGTGCGGTACGACACCGGGCCGGCTGCGCGGCCGGGATGTGCTGGAGCTGTTCCGTCCGCAGGAGGAGGCCCAGGTGGAGCGGATCGCCGAGGCGCTGCGGCTGCGGCACCGCTCGCGCTACCAGGTGTCGGTACGGTGGCGGGCGCCCGACGGGGCCGAGCGGTACGGGGAGCTGACGGCGGATCCGGTGAGCGAGGCGGTGGGCGAGACGCCTTCGCTGCTGGTGATGTTGCAGGTGGACGGCGAGCGCGAGGCGCCGCGGGCCGAGCCCGTGCGGGTCACCCCGGTCGAGGGGCGGGTGCTGGCGCTGCTGGCCGGGGGCGCCACCACCGCGCGAGCCGCCCGTGACCTGGGCCTGACCAGGGACGGCGTCACCTACCACCTGCGCCGCCTGTCGGCCCGCTGGGACGCGGCCAACCGTACCGAACTGGTGGCCCGCGCCTACGCCTTGGGCGTGCTCCGGCCGGGTGTCTGGCCGCCCGCCCCGGCCGAGTAGGCCGTGCCCGCGCCCTCCGGGGCGCCGAAGCGGGCCAGGGTGTGCCAGACCATCTTGAGGTCCTGGATCCCGTACCGGCCGGTACGGGCCGCCGCGCCGATGATCCGGGGGTCGACGACGCCCTTCTCGGCGATCAGAGCGCCGAGTTCGGCGTACTGCGGGCCCCGGTGGTCGGCGTGCCGGCGCAGGCCGGGCACGGTGAGCCGGTAGCCGGGGTGCCATTCGACCGGGAAGGGCAGCCGACGGGCGGCCGCCGCCACGGGCGTGTTCCGGTAGCAGGCGTCCAGCACCAGGGCCTCGACGTCCCGGTCGAGCCGCACCCCGCCGTGCACCTGGCTCTCGATGTAGTCGTCGAGGGCGTCCCGCTCGTCGGCCCCGGCCAGGGCGAGCAGGTGGGTGCCGGCGGCCACGCCGAAATCCGTCGGCTCGGCCGCGCTGTCGGGGTAGCAGAAGGTGGCTCGGTGGCGGGCCGGTCCGGTCAGGCGCAGGTGCGAGGAACCGAACCGGGGGGCCGCGCCGACCACTTGGCGGCGGAAGTCCAGCGCTCCGTACACCGGCCGCTCGGCCGGGTCGGCGTCGTCGTAGGCCCCGCCGAAGATCCGGCTCTCCCAGCGCCACCGGTCGCCGCCGGGGTGTGCGGTGAGCCCGCCGTTGCTGGTGCCGGTGACGAACTGGGAGTGGTAGGCGCCGTCCCGGGCGAGCGCCTCCAGGATCGGCAGACCGGCCGAGATCCGGTCCGGGTGGAAGTTCAAAGTGATCCGCAGACGGGGGTCGAGGGGCGGCCCGGAGGACAGCGCCGCCACGTGGCACAGCGCCGCCGCGCTCCGTGCCGTCCCGGCGTCCGCGAGATCCATCGGGTCCCCCCTGTGGCCCGTCCGATTGCGGCCTGTCCGATGCCGGCCGACCCTAGCCGATCACCGTCGGCCCGGTCACGGCGATTTCGCCGCGGAGCCGGCTCGTCAGGGCGATGACGCCCCAGCCCTTCCGTCCCACCCGACCGTCCGGTTGTCCCCGGTTGCAGGAGACGCATCGGCCAGGCGTTCGGTTTCCGGTGCCGTGCCGCGGTCTCCACTGCACTTCGGGAGACGCTCCGTAATCCACTCCGGTCAACCAGCCACTAGCGCGCGCGAGCGATCTGTGGAAAATACGTTCGACGTGTCACGCGAGCGGGAACAGGCCAAAGGATGTCAGACGTACGGAAGTGGACCGAGGGACTCTCGCGACTGCTGCGGCGGCATCGGGACCCGGTGGTCGTCCAGACGCTGCGGTCGGCCACCGCGGCCACGATCGCCTACGTCGTCGCGCTGCACCTGAGCCCGGAACCGGCACCGCTGACCGCACCGCTGACCGCGCTGCTGGTCGTCCAGGTGACCCTGTACGCCACCCTGACCAACGGTTTCCGCCGGGTCAACTCGGTGGTGGCCGGCGTGCTCGTCGCCATCGCCTTCAGCCAGCTGGTGGGGCTGACCTGGTGGAGCCTGGCCCTGCTGATCGTGGCCTCACTGGCGGTGGGGCATCTGGTGCGCGTCGACGAGTACATCCCCGAGGTGGCGATCAGCGCCATGCTGGTGCTCGGGGTCACCACCATCAGCAGCACCGCGTGGGCGCGGATCGTGGAGACCCTGATCGGCGCGGTCGTCGGCATGGGCTGCAACCTGCTGCTCCCGCCCCCGGTGTGGGTGGACGAGGCCGGTGAGTCGATCGAGGGCCTGGCCCGCCGCCTGCGGCAGCTGATGCTGCGGATGGGCGAGGAGGCGGCGGAGATCATGCCATGGCAGCAGGCGGCCGCACGGCTGCACGAGGCCCGCCGCCTGGACCACGCCATCGTGGAGGTGGACGCGGCGCTGCGGCAGGCGGAGGACAGCCTGCGGCTCAATCCGCGGGTCAGGGAGGGCCTGCTGCACCGGGTGGTGCTGCGCACCGGCCTGGACACGCTGGAGATCTGCACGGTCGTGCTGCGGGTGCTGGCCCGGACCTTCACCGACCTGGCCAAGGCCCGTGAACCCGAACCGCTGTTCGCACCGGACACGGGCGCCGCCGTCGAGCAGCTGCTGTCCCGGATCGCCGACGCCGTGGTCAGCTTCGCGGTACTCGTGACCACCAGCATCAGCGAGAACGCCGAGTCGGCCGAGGCCAGGCTCGCCGCCGAACTGCACACCGCGACCGGCACCCGCGACAAGCTCGCCGACCTGCTCCGGGACGAGATCCACCGCGACGACCAGAACTGGCAGCTGCTCGGCGCCGTCCTGACCGAGGTCAACCGGCTTCTCGACGAGCTGGACACCGAGCACCGCACCCGCCGGCTGCTGGAGGAGCTGGACCGGGTCTCCGGCGAGCAGCGCGCCAAGCTGCCGTGGCTGACCTGGCTGCGGGAGCGGGTGGGCGTACCGGAGCGGCTGCGGCGGAACCGGGCCGGTGGTGCGGTGCGTTCTCCCTCCGGGACGGGGAAGGGGGCACGCCGATGACGGACACGGCGGTACGGATCGACGGGAACACACTGCGGCTGCCGGGCGGGGTGGCGGTGCGGTTCGTGCGCACGCTGCGGCTGCCCGAGACGGGCACGCATCCGCTGCCGCCGGGGCTGGGCGAGTTCCCGGTCCGGCGGGTGGGCGACTACCCGGACACGGTTCCGGCCGAGTGGCGGGCGCGGGGCGGGGTGATGCTGCCGGTGTACCTGCGCGAGGCGATGTGGCTGAGCTTCGCGGGCACGACGGAACCGGCCGCCCTCCAGGTCGGCGTCGGCAAGGTGTGCGCGGTGTCCGGCGAGCCGTGGCGCGACCGGCTGTCCCGGAAGCCGCAGAACTACCTGGTCCTGCCCCGGCAGCCATGGCTGGACGGCATCAACTCCGGGAAGGGCACGGTCCGCCAGTTCGTGGCGGTGCCGCTCGGGCTGGGCGCGACGGTGGAAGGGCAGGTCACCGGCGATGAGGTGTGGGGCGGGGTGCAGCTTCAGTCCTTCACGCTCGCGGACGGGCCGCTCGCCGAGTGGCGGCGCCTGGAGCGGCTGCGGCAGGAGCAGCTGCGGCGGGAGCGCACCCGCGGGGCCGGACCGGCCGGCGGCCTCGGTGCGGCCCTGCCGATGATGTCCGCCCTCCCCGCTCCCGCTCCCGCCCCGGGCGCTGCCCCGGTCGCCAGGTCGGCCGGGATGGGCCTCGGTGTCGGCGGCTCGATGCGCCAGGAGGTGTACGAGGACGACCGGCCGCTGCGGGACTGGGCCGGGACCCCGGCCGGACGCGTCTTCGTACACCTGGTCACGCCCCCGCAGTGGCGCCGCATCACGGGCGAGGCGCCCCCGCCGTCGCCGGTGGACCGGGCGGCGTACACCCATGCGGGGCTGCCCTGGTACGACTACTACGACCAGGACGCCCGGGATCTCGCCCCCACGGATGCCCTGGAGGCGGTCAAGCCGGTCGGCGACTGGCTCGGCGACGACCTGGAGCCCTGGCAGCAGCCGTCCCCGGGGCAGGTGGTCCCCCTGAAGGACGCGGCGGGCGAGCCGGTGGAGGACGGCGACTGGTAACGCACCATTGCACTGGATGCAACAGGCGTTGCTTTTCTTGCGCTGCCCCCTGGGTCCACGTCAAGGTGTGTCAGGTCCGGGGTGACTCACGACCTGAGGTGCGTGGCATGGGCAGTGATACGGAAGGGACACGCGGCGGCTGGAGCAGGCGCCGGTTCGTCGGTGCGTTGGCCGGCGCGGCCGCGGTGGTCGCGGTCCCGGCCCCGGCGGCACCGCCCGCGGAGCGGCCGCGCCGGGCGGCGCACCCGGCGGCGGCCACCCCGGCGAAGACTCCCTCGGCTCCCCGCCCGCTCTACCTCGGCACCTACACCTCCGTGGACGGCGGCGGCACCGGCATCGGCCTCGCCGCCTACGACCCGGCGACCGGCGAGATCACCGGCACCGGCACGCTCACAGGGGTTGCCGACCCGTCGTACCTGGCCGTCCATCCGAACGGCCGCACGCTGTACGCGGTGAACGAGCGCGCGGACGGGAGCGTGACCGCCGTACGCATGGCGGACCGGAGGATCCTGGGCAGCCGGAGCACGGGCGGGGCGGGCCCCTGTCACCTCTCGGTCCATCCCACCGGCCGCTGGCTGCTGAGCGCCAACTACACCTCGGGCAGTGTGGCCGTGCACCCGATCGACGCCGCCGGCGCCCTCGGCGAGCGCACGGCCCTGGTCACGCACTCCAGTCCGGCCCCCGGACCCGGCCAGCAGGGCCCGCACGCGCACCAGTTCATCACCAGCCCGGACGGCGGCCACGTCCTCGCCGTGGACCTGGGCACCGACACGGTCTACAGCTACCGCCTCGATCCGGCACAGGGCACGCTCACCGAGGTCGCCCAGGCGCACACGAAGCCGGGGGCGGGACCGCGCCATCTGACCTTCCACCCGGGCGGACGGTACGCGTACCTGGCCGACGAGGTGGGCGACACGGTCGCGGTCTGCTCCTACGACCCGGCCACCGGCCGGCTGTCGATCGGCGCGCCGCAGTCCACCGGCAGCGCCGCCGGCACCACCAACTACCCGGCCCAGGTCCTGGTCACCGCGGACGGCGCCTACGCCTATCTGGCCAACCGGGGTGACAACACGCTCGCGCGGTACGCGGTCGAGGCCGACGGGGCCCGGCTGCGGCTGCTGGACACAGTGCCGGTGCACGGGGACTTCCCACGGCAGATCGCCTTCTCCCCCGACGGCCGGCTGCTGTTCGCGGCGAACCAGCGGTCCGGCACCGTGAGCGTCTTCACCGTCGACCCGGACAGTGGTGAACTCCGGCTCGCGGGCGAGCCGTTCGCGTCACCGGTCGCCGTCTGCGCGCTGCCGCTGTAGCGTCCGCGGGCAGGAGGCGGCCGCGCTCGCCCGGGCCAGCAGCACGTGCATGCGCTCGGTGAGCTGGGCGACGTCGTCGGCGGGTGCGTGGAAGGCGAGCCGTACGTCGCCGTGGGCGCGGGTGCGTTCGATGCGCAGGGTCAGTCCGTGCCGGTCCACGGCCAGGGGCTGGACGCGGGTCGCGGCATACAGGCTCTCGGGCTCGACGAGCCGGGTGAGCCGCTCGACGGCGTCCGGGTGGGCGTCGGCCAGGTGGGTCAGCAGTCCGGCCTCGGCGCCGGCCAGCGGGTCCGGGCGGGCGGCGGCGAACTCGTCGAGGTCGACGACCACCGCGCCGGAGGGCCGGCGCAGCACCACGCGGGTGGGGTGGAAGACGAGGTGCTCGTCGACGGGGGCGAACCAGCCGGCCATCCAGAGCCGGGCCCGGATCCGGCCCCGCACCGGGACGGGCGCGACGTCGGCGAACTCCAGCACCGCGGACGGCTCGCCGCGCGGGGCGCAGATCGCGGCCGTGAGCAGGGCGCTGTCCTCGGGCACGTGCAGCAGCACCCGGCCGTCGTCGGCGACGGCGTGCGCGCCGACGTACTCCTCGCGTCCGCCGTCCGCGGTCACCATGCACGACCACGCGACGGCCAGCAGGGACCGGGCCTGCTCCGCCGCACCGGGTCCGGCCGCCCAGGCTGCCTGTTCGTCACCCATCCCGCATCCTCCTTAGGTAAGCCTCACCTAACCTATCGAAGATCGGAGGGTACGCCAAGCACGGAGCGCGTCACGCATGTGAAGAACAGGGCGAGGAAAGGAACCGGGGCGGTCAGGAGATGACGCCCAGCAGCGCCCGCGCGCAAAGGTCCCGTACCTGTTCCCGGGTCAGTTCCTCGGTGCGCAGCCACTCCAGGCAGACATGAGTGGTGAAGGCGAGCCAGCCGCGCACCGCAAGGCGGGTGTCGGGGCGCCGTTCGAGGGCGGGGCCGAACTCGGGGTCGCCCGCGAGGGCGGCGAGGATCTGGCGCTCCTGGGCGGCCTGGGCCTGCCGGTAGACGCGGCGCACGGCCTGGTCGCCGGAGGCCTCCGCGCGATGGAAGGCGCGGAAGCCGTGCGCGTGGGTCTGGACGTAGTCGAGGTAGACATCGAGGCCCGCGGCGAGCTGTTCGCGGGCGGGCACCCCGGGCTCGGCCGCGGTCATCCGCAGCATCCGCTCGCTCTCCCGCTCCACGACCGCCGCGAAGAAATCACGTTTCGTCGGAAAATAGTGGTACAGCAGACCTCGGGAGACACCCGCGATCTCGGCGACCTGCTCGATCCACACGTCGCCGTACGGGCTCTCCGAGAAGAGCTTCGCCCCGACCGAGAGGAGCTGCTCACGGCGCTCCGCGGTACTGAGTCTGCGGCGGCTGCGCTCACCCTGGTTCGGGACCATGTCCGCACTTTACTTGACGTGGGTTCAACAACGGGACGAGACTGAAACCGCCTATTGAACCCACGTACAACTAGCTCGACGTGCCGCAGCATCGAGGGAGATCGCGTCATGACGGAGACGGTCACACAGCCGGGGACGGGGCCGGGAAGCCCGCTGCCGAAGGGGTTCCGGGGTGCCGAGCAGGGCTGGCCGGAGCTGCACCGCATCCCGCACCCGCCGCGCCGGCTGCCGCTCCTCGGTGACGTCCTGGGCGTCGACCGGCGCACCCCGCTCCAGGACTCGATGCGGATCGGCGGGCAGCTGGGCCCGATCTTCCGGCGCAGGGCGTTCGGCAACGAGTTCGTGTTCGTGTGGGGTGCCGAACTGGCGGCCGACATGGCCGACGAGGCCCGGTTCGCCAAGCACGTGGGGCTCGGGGTGGCCAATCTCCGTCCGGTCGCCGGGGACGGCCTGTTCACGGCCTACAACCACGAGTCGAACTGGCAGCTGGCGCACGACGTCCTGGCCCCGGGCTTCAGCCGGGAGGCCATGGAGGGCTACCACGCGATGATGCTGGCGGTGGCCGGGCGGCTGAGCGACCACTGGGACCGCGAGCTGGCGGCCGGCCGCTGGGTGGACGTGCCCGGCGACATGACCAAGCTGACCCTGGAGACGATCGCCCGTACCGGCTTCGGGCACGACTTCGGCTCGTTCGAGCGGGACCGGCCGCACCCCTTCGTGACCTCGATGATCGGCACCCTCACCTATGCACAGCGCCTGAACAGCGTGCCGGCGCCGCTGGCCCCGCTGATGCTGCGGCAGGCCTCCCGGCGCAACGCGGCCGACATCGACCACCTCAACCGCACGGTCGACGACCTCGTCGCCGAGCGGCGCCGGACCGGCCGCGGGGAGGGCGACCTGCTCGACCGGATGCTGGAGACGTCCCATCCGGAGACCGGTGAGCGGCTGTCCGCCGAGAACGTACGACGGCAGGTGATCACCTTCCTGGTGGCCGGCCACGAGACCACCTCGGGCGCGCTCTCCTTCGCCCTGCACTATCTCGCCCTGCACCCGCAGATCGCCGCCCGAGCGGCCGCCGAGGTGGACCGCGTCTGGGGTGACACACCGACGCCGGGCTACGACCAGGTCGCCAAACTCCGTTATGTCCGCCGGGTCCTCGACGAGTCGCTGCGGCTGTGGCCGACGGCCCCCGCCTTCGCCCGCGAGGCCCGTGAGGACACCGTGCTGGCCGGGCGGCATCCGATGCGGCGGGGCGCCTGGGCGCTGGTGCTGACCCCGATGCTGCACCGGGACCCCGAGGTGTGGGGCCCGGACGCCGAGAGCTTCGACCCGGACCGGTTCGAGGCGAAGGCGGCCCGTGGCCGGGCTCCGCACACCTTCAAGCCGTTCGGCACCGGCGCGCGCGCCTGTATCGGCCGCCAGTTCGCCCTGCACGAGGCCACCCTGGTCCTCGGCCTGCTGCTGCGCCGCTACGCCCTCGGGGCCGACCCGGACTACCGGCTGCGGGTGACCGAGCGGCTCACGCTGATGCCGGAGGGGCTGCGGCTGCGGCTGGAGCGGCGCACCCCCGCCCCGGCGCCGGTGACCGTGCCGGAGGCGCCCGCGTCAGAGAGCGGCGGCGGCTGTCCAGTGCACCGGGCGGGTGACTGACGCCGGCAGGCGCGTCCCGGCGTTGCCCCGGGCCGCGTCGAGCTGGGGCTGGGTCAGGAAGAACGCGCCCGTGAGGTCCGCGTCGCGAAGGTCCGCGTTGCGCAGGTCGGCGCCGATCAGGTCCGCGTCCCGCAGATCGGCCCCGGTGAGGTCGGCGGCGATGAGGTAGGCGCCGCGCAGGCTCGCCCCGCGCAGGTCGGCGCCCCTGAGCCGGGCGCCCATCAGGTCGGCGCCCCGCCGGTCCTTCTTCCTGCCGCGCACCCCCGCCCGGGCCAGCTCGCTGGTCCGCAGCAGCAGCACGTTGACCTCCTGCCGATGGGCGGCCACGTCCAGAGCGGCCAGCTCTTCGGGCGTGCCGAGACTCAGTTGCCCGGTCTTCCGCAGCGCGGCGCGCAGCTCGGCGTGGACGGGGCGGGCGGCGGCCAGGCCCAGGGCCTCCGTCAGATACCAGAGCAGTTCGTGCAGCTGCCGTACGACCGGGAACGCGTCGAACATCCGGCGGGCGTCCTCCTCGGACCCGCCACGCCAGTCCCGGCCGCCGAAGGTGACCTGCGAGACCTTCTGCCCGGCGCCGAAGCAGTCGTAGACCGTGCAGCCGCCGAACCCCTTCTGCCGCAACTCGGCGTGGATACCGCAGCGGTGATCGCCGCCGAGGTTGCGGCAGGGCTTTCCGGCGGGCTTGTCGACCGCGAAGTCCGCCGAGGCGGTGAACGGCAGGGCGACACAGCACAGCCCGAAACAGCGGGCGCAGTCGCCGGTCAGCCGGGTCCGTTCGGATATCTGTTCTGGCACCCGGTCAGCCTACTGACCGGCGAGGACCTCCTCGTCCGCATTTCTCAGCCGGGCCGCGTCCGCCCCGGGCGGCCGGCCGAACTGCCGCCGGTACTCGCGGCTGAACTGGGAGGCGCTGTCGTAGCCGACCGCGTACCCCACGTCGGCCACGTCGTCGGTGCTGCTCATCAGGCGCAGCCGGGCCTCCTGGAGACGGATGTGCTTCTGGTACTGGATCGGGGTCATCGCGGTGACCGCGCGGAAGTACCGGTGGAACGGCGAGGCGCTCATCCCGGCGAGCCGCGCGAGGTCCTCGATGCGCAGCGGGTCGGTGTAGTGATCACGGATGAAGCGGACGGCCCGGCTGATCTGGGTGAGCCGGCTGTCGGCGAGCCCGATCTGCCGGACGAGCGCGCCCTGCTCGCCGGTGATCAGCCGCCAGAGGATCTCCCTCTCGATCATGGGGGCGAGGACGGGGATGTCGGCTGGCCGGTCGAGCAGCCGGACCATCCGGGCGGCGGCGCCGACGAGGTCGGCCGAGGCCGCACCGACGGCGAGCGCGGGCAGATCCGTACGGCGGCCCGCGCCGACAGCGCCGGCCGCGCCGGGGTCGGTGCGGCCGCCGCTGAAGCCGGTGCCGGTGCCGATCGTGCGGCGGCCGGTGCCGTCGGTACGTGGGCCGGTGCCGGACTCCAGGAGCAGTGCGGCGAGCCGGGCGGGGCGCAGGCGCAGGCCGAAGCCGAGGAAGGGGTGGTCGGGGGCGGCCCGGGTGCACTGGCCGGAGACCGGCAGGTCGACCGAGACGACGAGGTACTGGCCGGCCTCGTAGTCGTAGATCCGGCCGCCCAGCGTCAGCCGTTTCGCCCCCTGGGCGACCAGCGCGAGGACGGGGTCGGCGATGCCCGAGCGGGGGCCGGTGGGCCGCTCGGCGCGGGTCAGCATGAGGCCGTCGATCGCGGGGACGGCGTCGGCGTCGCGCGGGGCGTGCCGGTCGATCAGGGAGCGCAGTTCGTCGAGGGACACGCTCGATTCAAACGCCGGCGAGGGACCGGCCGCAACGCCCCGTCCGCGCACATCGACAGGATCGTGCAAGCCTCCGGCGCGATCGCCCTAACGTTCCCGCAGCTCAGGCTGGTTTGCTCGAAGAGCCGGCTCCCCGGCGACTTCCACCGCGACCTCCACGGAGCGTTTCATGTCACTCGACTCGTACGTCGGTCTCGGCCGGTCCGGGCTCAAGGTGAGCCCCTTCTGCCTCGGCGCGATGAACTTCGGCGAGGACGGCGGCTTCGGCTGCTCGGTCGAGGAGTCGGAGAAGATCCTCGGGACCTATCTCGACCTCGGCGGCAACTTCGTCGACACCGCGAACTTCTACACCAACGGCCACTCGGAGGCGATCCTCGGCGACTTCCTCGCCGCCCGCCCCGGCCGCCGCGACCGCCTGGTGCTGGCCACCAAGTTCTTCGGCAACCTGCACCTCGGCGACCCCAACGGCGGCGGCGCCGGCCGCAAGGCGATCGTCGGCCAGCTGGAGGACTCGCTGCGCAGGCTGCGCACCGACTACGTCGACCTGTACTGGCTGCACAACCACGACCGGTCCACCCCGGTCGAGGAGACCCTGCGCACGCTCGACGACCTGGTGACGGCCGGCAAGATCCGGTACGTCGGCTTCTCCGACACCCCGGCCTGGTTCACCGCCAAGGCCCACACCACGGCGCTGCTGCGCGGCTGGACGCCGGTGACCGCGCTGCAGATGGAGTACTCGCTGCTGGAGCGCACCATCGAGGGCGAGCTGATCCCGCTCGCGCAGGACGCCGGGATGGGGCTGCTGCCCTGGAGCCCGCTCAAGAACGGCTATCTCTCCGGGAAGTACCGCCGGGGTGGGTCCGCACCGGCCGACACGAAGCGGGCGGCCGTCCTCGGGCAGCCCTCCGCCGAGCAGTTCACCGTGATCGAGGCACTCGCCCAGGTCGCCGAGGAGACCGGCGCGAGCCCGGCCGCCGTGGCCCTGTCCTGGGTGCAGAACCGCCCCGGCGTCACCTCCACCCTGATCGGCCCGCGCACCCTCGCCCACCTGGAGGCCAGTGTCGCCGCCCTCGACGTCCGCCTGACACCGGAGCAGACGACCCGTCTCGACGAGGTGTCGGCCCCCGCCCTCGGCTTCCCCCATGACCTCAACCGCCGCGTCGGCACCATGCTCAAGTACGCGGGTGCCACGGTCGACGGGGTGCCGAGCGCGGTGTATCCGCCGCTGCTGGAGAGCACGGCCCGCTACTGATCAGGGGCCTGGCCGGGGTCCTCCTCGTCCGGTCGTACGTGGGTGAGCTTGGCCGGGTTGGTGACGACGTAGACGCCGGAGACCTGGTCGCCGTCCGGGGTGAGGTCCATGACCATCACCGCGTACGGGGAGTCGCCCGAGAACAGCACCGCCGCGTCGTCGCCGTTGACGCTGCGGTAGTGGACGTCCAGGTCCCCGGCGCGCCGGGAGGCGTAGCCGGCCAGCATGCGGGCGGCCTTCTCCCGGCCGTGGACCGGTCGCAGCCCGGCCCCCTGCCGGGCGCCTCCGCCGTCGATCCAGACCGTCACGTCCGGGGCGAGGATCTCCAGGAGCGCGTGCAGGTCGCCGCCGAGGGCGGCCGCGACGAACCGTTCGGTCGCCTCCCGCCGGACCCGGGGACGGGCCCGGTAGCGGGGGCGGCGGGCGTGCACATGGGCGCGGGCCCGGTGGGCGACCTGGCGGACGGCGGCGGGGCTGCGGTCGAGCATGCCGGCGATCTCGGTGTGGGGATAGCCGAACACCTCGTGGAGGACGAACACCGCCCGCTCCAGGGGGGTGAGGGTCTCCAGGACCACCAGCATCGCCAGCGAGACCGAGTCGTTGCGGACCGTACGGTCGGCGGTGTCCGGGGCGAGGCCGGCCGGGGCGTCGGTGACCAGGGGTTCGGGCAGCCAGGGGCCGACGTATGTCTCACGGCGGGAGGCGATGGCCGTCTGCCGGGCGAGCGCGTGGTTCACCGCGACGCGGACGAGATAGGCACGCGGGTTGCCGATCTCTGCCAGCGGTGCCCGGTGGTTCTTGCCGGACCAGGACAGCCAGGTCTCCTGGAGCACGTCCTCCGTGTCGGCGACGCTGCCGAGCATGTTGTAGACGACGGAGAACAGCAGCTCGCGGTGGTCGAGGAAGAGCCGCGTGGCAGCGTGCGCGGGGTCCGCCCCGTCCGGTGCCCGGCTCTCGCGGCGGTCGTCAGCCACCGAAGGCCTCCTTTCGGATGACGTCGAGAATGCCCGGCACGCCCTCCGTGGTGCGGACGTCGACGGCGGCGCCCACATGACGGTCGTCGGTGGCCTCCCGCAGCAGCGCGTTTCCCAGATCCGGGCGCGAGGTGAACCGGCCGGGCAGCCGCGAGGTGTCGACCCGGTAGTCGCTGACGGCGTCGGTGTCGAAGAGGCCGGCGGGGCGGACGATCGTCCACCGGTGACCGCTGTCCCGCACGATGTCCTCCATGCGCCGCATGTCCTCGTACACGGTGCGTCCGATCGTGCGCGCGATGAGCGGTTCGAGCACCTTGCGGAAGAAGAAGGTCTCACCGGGTGCCGCCACCCCGAAGAGCACGGTCGAGGAGACGCAGACCAGACGCCGGACGCCGTGCTCCGTCATGGCCTGTGCGATGTGGGTGATGCCCTCGGAGTACACGGTGACGGGTTTGCGGCCGTACGGCACCCCGAGCGTCGAGATCACCGCCTCCTGTCCGGCCACGGCGCGGGCCACTGCGGCGGGGTCCAGCACATCCGCGCCGGCCACCCGCAGCCCCGGGTCGCTCAGCGGGAACTCCGCGGGGCGGCGGGTGACGGCCGTGACCGCGTGCCCCGCGGCGAGCGCCTGCGCGGTGACCTGCCGTCCGGTGGGGCCGTTGGCCCCGAATACGACGAGTTTCATGTGCTTCCCCTCTCGGTCCTGCCCACTGAGAGGGGACCGACGGCACCGAATGTGACATCCCGCCCCTCGCCGAACCGCCGGCCGGAAACTCACCGCTGGGTTTCCGGCCCTGTGGGGGTCCTCTTCATCCGGCGGAAAACAAACTCGGCTACCACGGAGGCAGGAACCCGCAGGACAGGAGACGGACCATGTGCAGGCATCAGCCCCCGTGCCCCGGCACCGACCACCCCGGCCGCCATCCGGCCGTCGTCGTCTCGGCCCATCCCGAACAGGGCTGGAGCCTGCTGTGCGACGGCACGATCGTCTTCGACGACACCGGTGAACTCCTGCCCGACGGACAGACCGTGAGCCCCCGTCGGCCCCCGGCCACCGCCGTCTGAGTGGCTGTCAGTTCTCCTCTGCGGTGAGGTCCAGGCGGCCGAGCCGCTCGGGGTCGGCCAGGATGTACATCTCGGTGATCCGGCCGTCGGCGATGGTGACCGCCATGACGGAGAGCGGGCGCCCCTCGGGCGCGGTGACCATGCCGACCGTGCCGTTGACCAGCGCGAGCCGCGCCCAGCCCGCGAACTGCCGGAAGGTGAACGCCCCTTCGGCCACCGCCCGGGCACCGCGCACCACCTTGGACGCGGCCGCGCCACGCACCAGCGCCCCCGAGTCGACACGCAGCACCACATCGGGGTGGAGCACGGCGACCAGCGCCTCGAAGTCACCGCCCCGGGAGGCGGCCAGGAAGGCCTCCAGCACCTGGCGCTGCCGTCCGAGGTCGGGGTCGGCGGTGGGCGTCGCCCCCTGGACCCGGCGGCGGGCCCGGCTGGCCAACTGCCGGGTGGCCGCCGGACTGCGTTCCACGACGGGGGCGATGTCGTCGAAGGGCACCGCGAACATGTCGTGCAGCACGAACGCCAGCCGCTCGGCGGGCTCCAGCGTCTCCAGGACGATGAGGAGGGCGAGCCCGACGGAGTCCGCCTCCAGCACCTCCTGTTCGGGGTCGATGCCCGACAGCGGCCTGATCACCGGGTCCGGGACGAACGTCTCGTCGATCGGCTGCTCGCGGCGCGCCGTACGGGAGCGCAGCATGTCGAGGCAGACCCGGCCGACCACCGTGGTCAGCCAGCCCCCCAGGTTCCTGATCTCGTCCGCGTCGGTACGTCCGAGCCTGAGCCAGGCCTCCTGGACCGCGTCCTCGGCCTCGGCGAGCGAGCCGAGCATCCGGTAGGCCACCGCGCGCAGTTGGCCGCGGTGCTCCTGGAAACGGCCGGCCAGCAGTTCCGTGTCCATGTTCATGTCCCCCGTTCCTCCAGGGCCGCAGACTATGCGGACCCGCCGCACCCGCAACTTCTTTTACGGGACGTCACGCCTCGTCGCGGGCGAGCTTCAGCAGCCGGTCCAGGACCCTCGGCGCGCCGGTGCGCAGTCCGTCGTGCTCGAACTCGTCGGTGACCCAGGTGCGCAGGCCCCGGACGGCCCGTGCGGTCGCCAGCGAGTGGCCGGCGTCGACGTACATGTCGTCGTGGTAGACGGCGGCGGCAACCGGGACCTCGTTGGCGGCGAGGCGGGCCGGATCGTACAGCGGCTGCCAGTCGGTGCGGGCGGCGAGCAGCTCCGCCGCTTCCTTCAGCGGCCGCAGGGACGGGTCGGTCTCGAACATCCAGGGGTGCACGGTCTCGCCGGTGAACAGCACCGGGGCGTCGCCGGCGAGCGCCTTGGCCGCGTCGAACTGCGGGAACTCGGCGCGGACCCGCTCGGCCGCCCAGGCGGTGGGGCGGGCGTCCTGGCCGTAGATCGGCTCGTGGACCAGGGCGTACAGCGGGTTGCTCGCGTACGACAGCAGGCCCAGGACCTGCTCCTGGAAGGCGTCGGAGAGTTCGGGGCCGGACGGGGTGCGGACGAAGGCGTCCTCCAGGAGGAAGTGCAGCCGGTGGCTGCCGTCGCCGGTGCCCAGCATCAGGCCGAGGGACTGGAAGGCCTCGGCGGTGAGCCGGTAGCCGCCCGGCAGGACCACCTCGTGGTCGAGGAGGTGCTCGGCGATCCGCCGGACCCGCTCGACGTCCATCGGATAGCGGTCGTAGTGCGCGGCGACCTTGCGCTCGATGCGCGGGTAGGCGGCGCGGTAGACGTCGTCGGCGTGCGCGTCGAGGGACGGCAGGCCGCCGGTGATCACGGAGGTCCTGAGGCCCTCCGGGAAGAACGACAGGTACGTCATCGTGCAGAAACCGCCGAAGCTCTGGCCGAGGGTCGTCCACGGGGCACCCCCGGTGACCTGCGGACGGATCGCCTCGCAGTCCCGGACGATCGAGTCGGCGCGGAAGCGGGCCAGGTGGTCGGCCTGGGCGGCCGGGCCGCCGCGCAGGGGCAGCGTCTGCCGGTTGACCGGGGTGGAGCGGCCGGTGCCACGCTGGTCGAGCAGCAGTACGCGGTACTCCGCCAGGGCCCGGTCGAGCCAGGCCTGCCGCCCGACGAAACGATTCGCCCCGAAACCGGGACCACCCTGCAGATACAGCAGCCAGGGCAGCCCCTGGTCCGCCTTGTCGCTCGCGACCGCCTCCCGCGCGTACAGCTCGATGGTCTCACCGTCCGGCTCCGCGTGGTCGAGGGGGACGGTGAAGTGGCGGTCGGTGAGGACGACGCCGGGCTGGCGGTAGCTGAGGCTCAACGGTTCTCCCGGGACGGACGGATGGTCGCGCGCCCCAGTTCAGCACACGTCCGGGTCCGGTCCACCCCCGGGATCATGAAATCGTTACTGAATACCCGATCAGCGGGCGGCGAGGCTGGAGCGGCGTACCACCAGTTCCGGTTGGAGCACCACCCTGCGGTGCTCGTGCGGTGCCCGGCCCTCGCGGTCCTCGGTCTCCTCCAGGAGGAGGTCGGCGGCCATCGCCCCCATGGTGACGGCGGGCTGGCGGACCGAGGTCAGCGGTACGGCGGCCGCGGCGGCGAACTCGATGTCGTCGTAGCCGACGATGGCGAGGTCGTCCGGGACGACCACCCCGGCCGCGTACATGGCCTGGAGGACGCCGAGGGCCAGGAGGTCGTTGGCGCAGAACACGGCGGTGGGCCGGTCGGCGAGACCGAGGAGGCGGGCGCCCGCGTCCCGCCCGGCGGCCACGTCCAGCCGTTCGGTCGGCAGCTCGCGCAGCGCGTCGGGGCTGAGTCCCGCCTCGGCGAGGGCGTTCAGGGCGCCGGTGCGCCGGTCGCGGACCTGGTTGAGGCCGGGCGGGCCGCTGACGTACGCGATGGACCGGTGCCCGGCGTCGACGAGGTGGCGGACGGCCAGGGCGCCGCCGGCCACGTCGTCGACGCTGACCGAGCACTCGGTGGTGCCCTCGGCGACCCGGTCGACCAGGACGAAGGGAATGCCGTGCCGGCGGAAGGCCTCGATGTTGCGGCCGGTGGCGTCCGCCGGGGTGAGCAGGACGCCGCGCACCCGCTGCTCGGCGAAGAGCGCGAGGTAGTCGGCCTCCTCGCCGGCGTTCTGCGCGCTGTTGCAGACCATCACGCCGAGCCCGGCCTCCCGGGCCGCCCGTTCGGCGCCCCGGGCCACGTCCACGAAGAAGGGGTTGCCCATGTCGAGGACGAGCAGGCCCATGATCCGGCTGCGGCCCGCGCGCAGCTGGCGTGCGGACTCGCTGCGGACGTAGCCGAGCCGGTCGATCGCCGACTGCACCCGCGCCCGGGTCTCGCCGGCGACGGTGTCCGGACGGTTGATGACGTTCGAGACAGTGCCCACCGAGACTCCGGCGGCACGGGCGACGTCCTTGATACCCACCGACTGGGCCATCGGGAGAGACCTCCAGAAAACGTGGGCGGCGCCTTCACAGCACGGAAGGGCACATCGGGAAGGGCTTCACATTACGACATGACTCGCACACCGGTCCGGGTCAGGCGGGCAGGGCGAAGTCGACGACATGGAGCGCGGAGGGTGTCGTACCGCTCGATGTCTCCTGGTACATGAACGACAGCACGTTGTCGGCCTTGACGCGCATCTCGTCGATCACGACCTCCCCGAAGGCGTTCAGGTCGCTGCCGTCGTAGAGCAGTGCCCAGTCGGAGTACCCGGAGGCCTTGGACGCGCCGGCGATCCGGCCGTAGGGGAGGACGGCGTAGGCGTTGTCGTACTTGTCCAGGACCAGCTTGGTGCGCTGGCTGGAGTTCAGGGCGACCGGGATCTCGGTCTTCTGCCAGCTGCCGGCGGAGTTCTTGCGGACGTGGAAGGCGCGGCCGTTCGCGGTGCGGTCGGCGACGTAGTCGGTGGTGCACTGGCCGAAGCGGCCGGGGACGTAGCTGATGATCGCGTGCGGGAGGCCGGCGGAGTCGGTCCACTGGCTCTCCTGGTTCATCAGGGAGTGGTCGGGGTTGAGGGAGTCGACGACCAGCCCGGAGTCGGTGACGGCGACGGTGTCCGAGCTGCCGGTGGTGGCGACCAGGGTGCCGGCGTCGTTGCGCCAGGTGCGGCCGCGGTCCGTGGAGTAGACGTAGCCGGTGTCGTGGTTGGTGATGCCACCGCTGTTGCACATCACCGCGGCGCTCTGCTCGCGCCAGGTGAAGAAGGAGTGCAGTCGCCCGTTGACGTCGTAGTCGATGCCGTGCAGGTACATGTTGCGGGCGGTCGACGAGCCGTGCTCGCTCGTGTACGTCCCGGTGGAGCCGCTCCACTCCCCCAGCGCGGTCCAGCTCGAACCGTCGTACTCCGCGAGGGCGTTACGGCCGTTCCCGGAGATCCCCACCCGGTAGCTGAGCTGGAGCTTCCCCTCGGGTGTGGAGACGAACTGCGGGTAGGTGAACTGGGAGGTGAGCGACAGCCCGTCCAGAGAGGTCTGTACGGCGCCGAAGACGGCCGAAGTCCAGGATGTCGAGGCGGGGTTGTCGAGCAGCCCGGCGACCGACCTGACGTAGAAGAAGCCGTCGCTGTGCGAGTCCATGTTGATGTGGAGCCGGCCGTCGGTCTTCGACACGCCCATGGAGATGACGTTGTGCGAGTCACTGGACTTGAGCTGGTGGGCGAGGGTGACGGTCGACCACGACGACCCGCCCAGCACCCGGCGCCCGACCACCGCGTAGCCGGTCGAGGTGTACCAGCCGGCGTACTGGTAGCCCTTGTACGTGAACAGGCCGTTCTTCTGGAAGGAGTTGTTGTTGACCAGGCCGTCGTAGGAGACGAAGAAGACGGCCTGGGCGTCCAGTCGGGTGCTCTGCTGCTTGTTCACCGAGGGTCCTGGGTCGGCCGCGCGGGCGGTGCCGGCGGCGAGGGCGGGGGTGGCCACGGCTCCGACGAGGGCGGCGCCCAGCACGGTACGTCTTTTCACGAGCGGCTCCTGGGGGGGACGGGTCAGGTGAGGTGGAACACCTCGGTGAGCGGTTTCATCGCCTCGTCGGGCCGGGTGCCGTCGAGGGCTTCGAAGAAGGGGCCCATCTCGGCCTGCCAGTGGGCGTTGACCTCGGTGGCCTCCATACCGGCGCGGGCGGCCTCGAAGTCCTCGGTCTCCAGGTAGCCGACCAGCAGGCCGTCGTCGCGCAGGAAGAGCGAGTAGTTGTGCCAGCCGGTGGCGGAGAGCGCCTCGCGCATCTCCGGCCACACGGCGGCGTGGCGTTCGCGGTACTCGGCGAGGCGGTCCTGCCGGACCTTGAGGAGGAAACAGACGCGCTGCATGAAGTACCGCCCGGCTCCTAGAAGTTGAACTGGTCGATGTTCTTCGCGTCGAAGACGGTCGGCTTGCCTAGGTTGATCACGCCGTCCTTGCCGATGGTGTAGGTGGTGTCGCCGGCCTTGAAGGTCTCGCCCTCCTTGCCGGTGATCTGCCCGGAGACGAGCGCGACGGCGGTGCGGGCGGCGAGGTCGCCGAGCTTGGCCGGGTCCCACAGCTCAAAGGCGTCGACGGTGCCGTTCTTGACGTACTGGCGCATGTCGTTGGGCGTGCCGAGGCCGGTCAGCTTGACCTTGCCCTTGTACTTGGAGCCGGACAGGTACTGGGCGGCCGCCTTGATGCCGACGGTGGTCGGGGAGATGATCCCCTTGAGGTCCGGGAACTGCTGGAGCAGGCCCTGGGTCTGCTGGAAGGACTGCTGGGCGTCGTCGTTGCCGTAGGCGATCTTGACCAGCTTGACGTTCTTGTACTTCGGGTCCTTCAGCTCCTCTTTCATGTACCCGATCCAGGTGTTCTGGTTGGTCGCGGTCTGCGCGGCGGACAGGATCGCGATCTCGCCCTTGTAGCCGATCTGCTCGGCGAGCAGCTGCACTTCGGTACGGCCGAGGTCCTCGGCGCTGGCCTGCGAGACGAAGGCGTTGCGGCAGCCGGCGTTGGTGTCGGAGTCGTAGGTGACGACCTTGATGCCGTTGCTCATGGCCTGCTTGAGCGCGGTGCACAGGGCACCGGGGTCCTGGGCGGACACGGCCATCGCATTGACCTGCTGCTGGGTGAGCGTGTTGACGTAACTGACCTGCCCGGAGGTGTCGGTGGCGCTGGAGGGCCCGACCTCCTTGTACTTGGAGCCCAGTTCGGTGAGCGCCTTCTCACCGCCCTTGTCGGCGGAGGTGAAGTAGGGGTTGTTGACCTGCTTGGGCAGGAACCCGACGGTGAGGCCCTTCTTCAGCGCCGCGTTCGGGTCGGCCTTGGCGGTGGAGGTGGCGGCGGCCGACTCGTCGCTGCCGGAGTTGTTCTTGGTGGTACCGCCGCAGGCGGTGGCGGCGAGAGCGAGGGAGGAGACGGCGGCGAGGGTCACACAGGCACGCCGGAGGGACGACTTACGCATGACGGGTTCCTTTTTCAGTAACGGCTTTGGAAGCGCCCCCTCTTGGGGGCGCGGGGAACTGCGCGACCAGCCACACACGGCCCGCAGTGTTCAAACGGCCCTGGCAGCCCTCTGCCGAGCCAACGCGACCTGACGGGCCACCTTGGGCCCCAGCACCGAGACGACAAGCAACACACCGGTCACGACGATCTGAGACTGCGCGGACACATTCAGCAGACTCATCACGTTCTGCAACGCCCCGAGCAGGAACACCCCGGCGATCGCGCCGCCCAACGTGCCCTTGCCCCCGTCGAAGTCGATGCCCCCGAGCAACACCGCGGCCACAACGCTCAGTTCGAGCCCCGTCGCGTTGTCGTACCGCGCACTCGCGTAGTGCAGCGCCCAGAAGACCCCCGTCAGAGAGGCCATGAACCCGGTCGCCACGAACAGGATGAGCTTGTTGCGCTTGACGCGGATGCCCGCGAACCGCGCCGCCTCCTCGCTCGCCCCCACCGCGAACAGCGACCGCCCGAACGGCGTGGCGTGCAGCACCACCACGGCGATGACGAGCAGCACCAGGAACGGCAGGAAGGCCCGCGGCAGGAACGTGCCGCCCAGCCGCCCCGCCGCGAAGTCCAGGTACTGCGTGGGGAAGTCGGTCACCGCGTCGGAGCCGAGGACGATCTGCGCGATGCCCCGGTAGGCCGCGAGCGTGCCGATGGTGACGGCGAGCGAGGGCAGTCCCAGCCGGGTCACCAGCAGTCCGTTGACCAGCCCGCAGACCACCCCCAGCAGCAGGCACAGCGGGATGATCGTCTCGATGGCCATGCCCTCGTTCCAGAGCTTGCCCATGACGGCGCCCGAGAGCCCGGCGGTCGACGCGACCGAGAGGTCGATCTCACCGGCGACGACCAGCAGGGTCATCGGCAGGGCGATCAGCGCGATGGGCAGCGTGTTGCCGATCAGGAAGGACAGGTTGAGGGAGTTCCCGAAGCCGTCGACGAAGCCGAAGGACAGCAGCAGGAGGACGATCAGCAGCGCACCGACGACCGTGTCCCAGCGGACCGCGCGTGTCAGGGAGTCAGGCATGGCGGGCGTTCCTCTTCTTCAGGGCGGAGGCCACCCGCGACGCGACGATCCGGTCGACGGCGATGGCGAGCAGCAGCAGGAAGCCGTTGATGGCGAGGACCCACACGGAGCTGACCCCGAGGGCCGGCAGCACACTGTTGACGGAGGTGAGCAGCAGCGCGCCCAGCGCGGCGCCGTACACGCTCCCGGAGCCGCCGGTGAAGACCACGCCGCCGACCACCACGGCGCTCACGACGGTGAGTTCGTAGCCGTTGCCGGTGCTGGAGTCGACGTTCCCGAACCGGGCCAGGTACATGGCTCCGGCGAGCCCGGCGAGGGCGCCGCAGAAGGTGTAGGCGGTGAGGATCCGCCTGCGGACCGGGATGCCGGCCAGCCGTGCGGCCTCCGGGTTGGAGCCGAGGGCGTACAACTCCCGTCCGCTCCCGAAGTGTTTGAGGTAGTAGGCGGTGGCGACCAGGACCGCGAGGGCGATCAGGGCCAGCCAGGGGACGGCCGAGAGGCCGCCGGAGCCGAAGTCCACGAAGGAACCGGGCAGGTCGCCGGCCGTGATCTGCCGGGAGCCCACCCAGATGGAGTCGACGCCCCGGATGATGTACAGCGTGCCGAGGGTGACGACCAGCGCCGGGACCTGGCCGAGGCTGACGAGCAGCCCGTTGAGCAGTCCGCAGCCGATGCCGAGCAGCACGGCGAGCAGGATCGCGACGACCGTGCTGCCGCCGCCGTGCAGGTAGTCGCCGGCGGCGAAGGCGGTGATGCCGAGGGTGGAGCCGACGGACAGGTCGACGTTCCTCGTGATCACCACCAGGGACTGGCCGGTGGCGACCAGCACCAGGATGGTGGCGTTGAGCAGCAGGTCCTTGATGCCCTGTGCGGAGAGGAACTCGCTGTTGCCCGCCTGGGTGACCGCGATCATCACCAGGAAGACGGCCAGGATGGCGAGTTCGCGCATCTTGAAGACGCGGTCGACGAGCCGGGTCCCGGCGGACCCGGGCGTCTCGGCGACGGGGGTCTGTTCGGAGGTGGTCACCGTCATGCGGCGGCCCTCCCCGTGGCTGCGGCCATCACGGTTTCCTCGCTGGCTTCGGAGCGCGGGATCTCGGCGGTGATCCGGCCCTCGTGCATCACCAGCACGCGGTCGGCCATGCCGAGGATCTCGGGCAGGTCGGAGGAGATCATCAGGACGGCGACCCCGTCGGCGGCCAACTCGCCGAGGAGCCGGTGGACTTCGGCTTTGGTGCCGACGTCGATGCCACGGGTCGGCTCGTCGACGATCAGCACCTGCGGCCCGGTCGCGAGCCATTTGGCGAGGACGACCTTCTGCTGGTTGCCGCCGGAGAGGGTGGAGACGGCGTCGGCGATCCGGGCGTACTTCACCTGGAGCCGGACCGCCCAGTCGAGGGACCGGCTGCGCTCGGCGCCCCGGTCGACGAGGCCCGCCCTGGCGGTCGTACGCAGTCCGGTCAGGCCGATGTTCCGCTCGATGGACATGTCCATCACGAGGCCCTGGGCGCGGCGGTCCTCGGGGACGAGGGCGAGGCCCGCGGACATCGCGACGGAGGGTGCGCCGTTGGTCAGTCTCCGCCCCCTGACCTCGACTTCGCCGGCGTCCCAGCGGTCGACTCCGAACACGGCGCGGGCGACCTCGGTGCGGCCGGCGCCGACCAGTCCGGCGAGGCCGACGATCTCTCCGGACCGCACCTCGAAGGAGACGTCCGTGAAGACCCCTTCGCGGGTCAACCGCCGGACGCTCAGGGCGACTTCGCCGGGGCGGACGTCCTGCTTGGGGTACAGCTCGGCCAGGTCGCGCCCGACCATCCGGCGTACGAGGTCGTCCTCGGTCATGCCGTCGACGAACTCGCTGGCGATCCAGGCGCCGTCCCGGAGGGTGGTGACCCGCCGGCAGATCCGGAAGATCTCCTCAAGGCGGTGCGAGATGAAAAGCACCGCGGCTCCCTGGTCCCGCAGGGCGCGGACGACGCCGAAGAGGCGGGCGACCTCGCTGCCGGTCAGGGCCGCCGTCGGCTCGTCCATGATCAGGACCCGGGCGTCGAAGGAGAGCGCCTTGGCGATCTCGACGATCTGCTGGTCGGCGATGGACAGGCCGCGGGCGGGGCGGTCGGGGTCGAGGGCGACGCCGAGCCGCTTCATCAGGGCGGTGGTGGCCGCGCGGGTGGCCTTGTGGTCGATCCGGCCGAGGGCACGCCGGGGCTGCCGGCCCATGAAGATGTTCTCGGCGATCGACAGGTCGGGGAAGAGCGTGGGTTCCTGGTAGATCACGGCGATTCCGGCGTCGCGGGCGTCGCCGGGGCCATGGAAGACGACGGGCTCGCCGTCGAGCAGCACCTGGCCGGCGTCCGGTCGGTGCACTCCGGCAAGGGTCTTGATCAGCGTCGACTTGCCCGCGCCGTTCTCCCCGGCGAGGGCGTGCACCTCGCCGGGGAACAGCTCCAGGGAGACGTCCCGCAGGGCGCGTACGGCGCCGAAGGACTTGGAGACGTCCTTCAGAGCCAGCACCGGGGCCGGTCCCGTGTCGGACGGGTGGGTCATGGGGGCTCCTCGACGACACCGGCGAGACGGCACTGGCCGACCCCACCGCGTCGTGAAAGGTTTCAACTGGATTGCCGGGACCGTAGACACCACGGGCATGTCACGTCAATGGGTCCGTATCGAAAAAATTTCGATAGCCTAAGGTCACGGCGGAGTCACGGAAAACGGGGTTGGTCGGAACGCTTGACACCCCTGTCAGGGGCTCATACTTTGCGGTTCTGAATCGTTTCACCATTCAGTCGTTCCGGTCCCGCGTTCCGATCCGCGTTCCGATCCGCGTTCCGATCCCCGTTCCGATCCCCCAGGAGCCACGAAGTGACCGACCTCGCCGCGGTGAAGGCCGCGCTGAAGACCCAGGCCGTCGAAACGCCGTCGTGGGCGTACGGAAACTCGGGGACCCGTTTCAAGGTGTTCGCCCAGCAGGGCGTGCCGCGCTCGCCCAAGGAGAAGCTGGACGACGCCGCGCAGGTGCACGCCGTGACCGGGGTCGCGCCCACGGTCGCGTTGCACATCCCGTGGGACAGGGTGGACGGCTCCGACGGATACGCAGACCTGGCCAAGCACGCCGGGGAGCGGGGGCTGAAGCTGGGCGCGATCAACTCCAACACCTTCCAGGACGACGACTACCGCCTGGGCAGCATCTGCCACCCGGACGCGGCGGTGCGCCGCAAGGCCGTCGATCATCTGCTGGAGTGCGTCGACATCATGGACGCGACCGGGTCCGCGGACCTGAAGCTGTGGTTCGCCGACGGCACCAACTACCCCGGCCAGGACGACATCCGGGCGCGGCAGGACCGGCTTGCCGAGGGGCTTGCCGAGGTGTACGCCCGGCTGGGCGAGGGGCAGCGGATGCTGCTGGAGTACAAGCTCTTCGAGCCGTCCTTCTACACGACCGACGTCCCGGACTGGGGGACGGCCTACGCCCACTGCCTGAAGCTGGGACCGAAGGCGCAGGTCGTGGTCGACACCGGCCACCATGCGCCGGGCACCAACATCGAGTTCATCGTCGCCACGCTGCTGCGGGAGGGGAGGCTCGGCGGGTTCGACTTCAACTCGCGGTTCTACGCGGACGACGACCTCATGGTGGGGGCCGCGGATCCGTTCCAGCTGTTCCGGATCATGTACGAGGTGGCGCGTGGGGGCGGGTTCACCGCCGATGTGGCCTTCATGCTCGACCAGTGTCACAACATCGAGGCGAAGATCCCGGCGATCATCCGGTCGGTGATGAACGTGCAGGAGGCGACGGCGAAGGCGTTGCTGGTGGACCGGGGGGCGTTGGCGCAGGCGCAGGTTGCTGGGGATGTACTGGGGGCGAATGCGGTGCTGATGGATGCGTACGACACGGATGTACGGCCGTTGCTCAGGGAGGTGCGGGACGAGATGGGGTTGGACCCCGACCCTCTTGGGGCGTACCGCCGGTCCGGGTGGGCCGAGAAGATCGTTGCCGAACGGGTCGGGGGGCAGCAGGCGGGGTGGGGGGCGTAAGCGTCTGCGTTGACCAGTTGCGTCGCGGGCTGCGGGCCGGGTGTGGCTGGTCGCGCAGTTCCCCGCGCCCCTCAAGGGGCGCACTGTTCTCCTGCTCCTCCAAAAAGTTTAGGAAGTCTCATGACCACCCACCCCGAAGCCGCGGCCTTGCTCGACCGGTCCCATCGGCTCGGTGCTGATCCCCGTAATACGAACTACGCCGGCGGGAACACGTCCGCCAAAGGCACCGCCACCGACCCCGTCACCGGTGGTGATGTCGAGCTGATGTGGGTGAAGGGGTCCGGTGGGGACCTCGGGACGCTCACCGACGGCGGGCTCGCCGTGCTGCGGATCGACCGGCTCCGCGCGCTCACCGGTGTCTATCCGGGTGTCGAGCGCGAGGACGAGATGGTCGCCGCCTTCGACTACTGCCTGCACGGCAAGGGCGGGGCCGCGCCCTCCATCGACACCGCCATGCACGGGCTCGTGGACGCCCCGCACGTGGACCATCTGCACCCGGACTCCGGTATCGCGCTCGCCTGTGCCGCGGACGGGGAGAAGCTCACCGCCGAGTGTTTCGGGGACACCGTGGTGTGGGTGCCGTGGCGCCGGCCCGGGTTCCAGCTCGGCCTGGACATCGCCGCCGTCAAGGCCGCCAATCCGCGGGCCGTCGGGTGCGTCCTCGGCGGGCACGGGATCACCGCCTGGGGCGACAGCTCCGAGGAGTGCGAGCGGAACTCGCTGCACATCATCCGCACCGCCGAGGCGTTCCTCGCCGAGCGCGGCAGGGCGGAGCCCTTCGGACCCGTCGTCGAGGGGTACGGCGCGCTGCCCGAGGCCGAGCGCCGGGAGCGGGCCGCCGCGCTCACGCCGTACGTCCGGGCGATCGCCTCCCAGGACAGGGCGCAGGTCGGGCACTTCACCGACTCCGAGGTCGTCCTCGACTTCCTGGCGCGCGCCGAGCATCCGCGGCTCGCGGCTCTCGGCACGTCGTGTCCGGATCACTTCCTGCGGACGAAGGTACGGCCCCTCGTGCTCGACCTGCCGCCCGCTGCCCCGCTGGACGAGACGGTCGCGCGGCTGCGCGAGCTGCACGCCGCGTACCGGGAGGAGTACGCCGCCTACTACCGGCGGCACGCCCTGCCCGACTCCCCCGCCATGCGCGGCGCCGACCCGGCGGTCGTGCTCGTGCCCGGCGTCGGCATGTTCAGCTTCGGCAAGGACAAGCAGACCGCCCGCGTCGCGGGTGAGTTCTATGTGAACGCCATCAACGTGATGCGCGGAGCCGAAGCCGTGTCGGCGTACGCGCCGATCGAGGAGTCGGAGAAGTTCCGGATCGAGTACTGGGCGCTGGAGGAGGCCAAGCTCCAACGGCTGCCGAGGCCGAAGGCGCTGGCGACCCGGGTCGCGCTGGTGACCGGGGCCGGCAGCGGGATCGGGAAGGCGATCGCGCACCGGCTGGTGACCGAGGGCGCCTGTGTCGTGGTCGCCGATCTCGACGCGGAGAGCGCGGCCGGGGTCGCGGAGGAGCTGGGCGGGGCCGACAGGGCCGTCGCGGTCACCGTGGACGTGACGGACGAGGAACAGATCGCCGCCGCCTTCCGGGCCGCCGTGCTGGCCTTCGGCGGGGTCGACCTCGTCGTCAACAACGCGGGGATCTCCATCTCCAAGCCGCTCCTGGAGACTTCGGCGAGGGACTGGGACCTCCAGCACGACATCATGGCCCGCGGCTCCTTCCTGGTGTCGCGGGAGGCGGCCCGGGTGATGATCGCGCAGGGGATCGGCGGTGACATCGTCTACATCGCCTCCAAGAACGCCGTTTTCGCCGGCCCCAACAACATCGCCTATTCGGCGACGAAGGCGGACCAGGCTCATCAAGTGCGGCTGCTGGCCGCCGAGTTGGGTGAACACGGGATCCGGGTCAACGGGGTGAACCCGGATGGCGTGGTGCGGGGATCCGGGATCTTCGCCGGGGGGTGGGGGGCTCAGCGGGCCGCCGTGTACGGGGTGGAGGAGGCGAAGCTGGGCGAGTTCTACGCGCAGCGGACCATCCTCAAGCGCGAGGTGCTGCCCGAGCACGTGGCGAACGCCGTGTTCGCCCTGGCGGGTGGCGAGCTCACCCACACGACCGGGCTGCACGTGCCCGTTGACGCGGGTGTGGCGGCCGCGTTCCTGCGATGAGCTCGCCGAGGTCGTATGCGGCGGTCGACCTGGGCGCGTCCAGTGGGCGGGTGATGGTCGGGCGGGTGGGGCCGGACTCGCTGGAGCTGGCCGAGGCACACCGGTTCGCGAACCGGCCGGTGCGGGTGCCGGAGGGGCTGCGGTGGGACGTACTCGCCCTGTACTCCGGGGTGTTGGAGGGACTGCGGGCCGCCGGGCAGGTGGCCTCCGTCGGCGTCGACAGCTGGGCCGTGGACTACGGGCTGCTGGACGGCGACGGCGCGCTTCTGGGCAACCCGGTGCACTACCGGGACGCCCGCACCGAGGGCGTCGCCGAGAAGGTGTGGGCGACGCTGCCGGCGTCGGAGCTGTACGCCCGCACGGGACTGCAGTACGCGCCCTTCAACACCCTGTACCAGCTGGTGGCCGCCCGGTCGAGCGCCCAGTTCGCACACGCCGAGCGCCTGTTGCTGATCCCGGATCTGCTGTCCTACTGGCTGACCGGCGAGCAGGGCACCGAGCTGACCAATGCCTCCACCACCCAGCTGATCGATCCCCGGACGCGCGACTGGTCGTACGAGGTCGCGGACCGGCTGGGGATCGGCCTCGGGCTGTTCGCGCCGCTGCGGCGGCCCGGGGATCCGGCCGGGGTGCTGCGGCCCGAGGTGCTTGAGGAGACGGGGCTGAGCGGGCCGGTGCCGGTGACCGCCGTCGGCTCCCACGACACCGCGTCGGCGGTGGCCGCGGTACCGGCGGACGGTGAGCGGTTCGCGTACATCTGCACCGGCACCTGGTCACTGGCCGGGCTCGAACTCACCGCGCCGGTGCTGACCGAGGAGAGCCGGGCCGCCAACTTCACCAACGAACTGGGGCTCGACGGCACGGTCCGCTATCTGCGCAACATCATGGGGCTGTGGCTGCTCCAGGAGTGCGTACGGGCCTGGGGCGAGCCGGAGTTGGGCGGGCTGCTGCGGGAGGCGGCCGGCGTGCCGGCGCTGCGGTCGGTGGTGGACGCGGGGGACGCCGCGTTCCTGGCCCCCGGCCGGATGCCGGAGCGGATCGCCGAGGCCTGCCGGGCCTCGGGGCAGCCGGTGCCGGGGACGCCCGGTGAGATCACCCGGTGCATCCTCGACTCCCTGGCACTCGCCCACCGGCGGGCGGTCACGGAGGCGCAGCGGCTCGCGGACCATCCGGTGGACACGGTGTACGTGGTGGGCGGCGGCACCCGCAACGCGCTGCTCTGCCAGCTCACCGCCGACGCCTGCGGGCTGCCGGTCGTGGCGGGGCCCACGGAGGCGGCGGCCCTCGGGAACGTGCTGGTCCAGGCCCGTACGCACGGTCTCGTCGGCGATCTCGCCGGCATGCGGCGGCTGCTCGTCCGCACCCAGCCACTGACCCGGTACGCGCCACGCGGCGGCACCGCCCGCTGGGCGGCGGCCGAGGCACGGCTGACCGCCCGGTGACCAGGCCCACCGGTCACCGGGAGACGGCTCAGGACTCGCCGCACCGCGACCGGGTCTCCCGCTGATCGCACCCGCCCATTACGCTGCACTCATCCGATGATCGACCTCGAGGAGCCGCGATGCGTGTCGCCCTTTTCCTGACCTGCGTCAACGACACGCTCTATCCGGACACCGGCCGTGCCGTGGTGAAACTCCTGACCAGGCTGGGCGTCGAGGTCGATTTCCCGATGGCGCAGACCTGCTGCGGGCAGGCCCACTACAACACCGGCTACCGCCATGAGGCGGAACCACTGGCTCGGCATTTCTCCGATGTCTTCGGTGAGTACGAGGCGATCGTGACCCCGTCCGGATCCTGCGGGGCGATGGTGCGGGAGCTGTACCCGAGGATGGGCGAGCGGGCGGGGGCGGAGGGACGCGGGAGCGGGCTGGCCGCGGCGCTGGCGCCGGTGGTGCCGAAGACGTATGAGCTGACGGAGTTCCTGGTGGACGTCCTGGGGGTGACGGACGTCGGGGCATATTATCCGCACTATGTCACATACCACCCGACCTGCCACGGGCTGCGGAGTCTCGGCCTCGCCGACCGCCCCCGCCGCCTCCTCCAGGCCGTCAAGGGCCTGGAGTTGGTGGAGCTGCCGGGCGCCGAGGAGTGCTGCGGTTTCGGCGGCACGTTCGCGCTGAAGAACTCCGACGTCTCGGCGGCGATGGGCACCGACAAGGTGCGCAACGCCGAGTCGACCGGCGCGGAGGTGCTGTGCGCGGCCGACAACTCCTGCCTGATGCACATCGGCGGCACCATGACCCGGCTCGGCAGCGGGATGCGGCCGATGCACATCGCGGAGATCCTGGCGAGCACGGAGGAGGAGCCGGCCGTATGAGCGGGACATTCGTGGGGATGCCTGTGTTTCCCCCGCCCACCCACCCAGCCTTCCCGAAGGCCGCGCACGAGGCCGTCAACAACCCCACCCTGCGCGGGAACCTGCGCCACGCCACGCACACCATCCGTGCCAAGCGGGCCAAGGCGGTCGCCGAGGTGTCCGACTGGGCCGCACTGCGCGAGGCGGGCAGGCGGATCAAGGACCACACGCTCCTGCATCTCGACCGCTATCTGGTCCAGTTGGAGGAGGCGGTGACCGCCGCGGGCGGAACGGTCCACTGGGCCGCCGACGCCGACGAGGCGAACCGGATCGTCACCGAACTGGTCAGGGAGACCGGTGAATCGGAGGTCGTGAAGGTCAAGTCGATGGCCACGCAGGAGATCGGGCTGAACGAGGCGCTGGAGGCCGAGGGCATCCGGGCCTACGAGACCGATCTCGCCGAACTGATCGTGCAGTTGGGCCACGACCGGCCCTCGCACATCCTCGTCCCCGCCATCCACCGCAACCGGGGCGAGATCAGGGACATCTTCCGCAAGGAGATGGGCGAGTGGGGGCGCCCCGCACCCGAGGGCCTCACCGACACCCCGGCCGAACTCGCCGAGGCGGCCCGGCTCCACCTCCGTGAGAAGTTCCTGCGCGCGAAGGTCGGCATCTCCGGCGCCAACTTCATGGTCGCCGAGACCGGCACCCTGGTCGTCGTCGAGTCCGAGGGCAACGGGCGGATGTGTCTCACCCTCCCCGAGACGCTGATCTCGGTCGTCGGCATCGAGAAGATCGTGCCGACCTGGCGGGACCTGGAGGTCTTCCTGCAGACCCTCCCCCGCTCCTCCACCGCCGAGCGCATGAACCCGTACACCTCGACCTGGACCGGCACCACCGACGGCGACGGGCCGCAGACCTTCCACCTGGTGCTCCTGGACAACGGCCGCACCGACACCCTCGCCGACGAGGTCGGCCGCCAGGCCCTGCGCTGCATCCGCTGCTCGGCCTGCCTCAACGTCTGCCCGGTGTACGAGCGGGCGGGCGGCCATGCCTACGGCTCGGTCTACCCGGGCCCGATCGGCGCCATCCTCAGCCCCCAGCTGAGGGGCACCGCAAGCGAGATCGACGCCTCCCTGCCGTACGCCTCGTCGCTGTGCGGGGCCTGCTACGAGGTCTGCCCGGTCGCCATCGACATCCCCGAGGTGCTGGTGCATCTGCGCGAGCGGGTCGTGGAGGGCGGCGAGGCGATCCGGAACGGCAACAAGGTGCTGCTCAAGCCGGCCAAGGGACACGCGGCCGAGCGGGCGGCGATGCGTGCGGCCCGCTGGGCGTTCTCGCACCCGGCCGCCCTGCGCACCGGCCAGCGGCTCGCCTCCCGCAGCCGCCGGCTGCATCCCCGTACGCTGCCGGGCCCCGGCAGGGCGTGGAGCGGGACCCGGGACCTGCCCGCCGTACCGGCGGAGCCGTTCCGGGACTGGTGGCAGCGGACCGGCGGCGGAAAGGACGGAGCGAAGTGAGCAGCAGGGAGCGGATCCTCGGCCGGGTGCGACGGGCGCTGGCCGAGGTACGGGACGAGGAGGGGCCCGTCGAGCGGGCGTATCTGCGCGAGCACGGCACACGGAGTGTCGCGGAGACGGTCGATCTGCTGGCCGAGAACCTGGCGGACTACCGGGCGGTCGTGCACCGGTGCACGGAGGACGAACTGGCCGCCACGATCGGGCGGTTGGTCGCCGAGCGCGGTTCGAGGTCGGTGGCCGTACCCACCGGGCTCCCCCCGGAGTGGCTGACAGCGACCACGGCCGAGCAGTCCCCGGACAGCGCTGAGACCACCCCGCACGAACTCGACCGGGTCGGCAGCGTGGTCACCGGCTGTGCGGTGGCGATCGCCGAGACCGGGACGATCGTGCTGGACGGCGGCCCGGACCAGGGCCGCCGCCGGATCACCCTGGTCCCCGATCACCACATCTGTGTCGTACGGGTCCCGGAGCAGGTCGTGTCCTCCGTGCCCCAGGCTCTCGAACGACTCGACCCGGCCCGGCCGTTGACCTGGATCTCCGGTCCGTCGGCCACCAGCGACATCGAGCTGGACCGGGTCGAGGGGGTACATGGTCCGCGCACTCTGGAGGTGGTGCTCGTCGGCGGCGACCGGCCGGGCGCCCAGCTCGACGGGCAGGCGGTCCGCGAAACTCGCGGTTAACGTGTGGGAATGATCCGGTTCGAGCAGGTCACCAAGCGGTACCCAGACGGGACGACCGCGGTGGACGGCCTCTCCTTCGAGGTGGCCGAGGGCGAACTCGTCACGCTCGTCGGCCCCTCCGGCTGCGGCAAGACCACGACGATGATGATGGTCAACCGGCTGATCGAACCGACCTCGGGCCGGATCCTCGTCGACGGCGAGGACGTCGCGGGCGTCGACCCGGTGCGGCTGCGGCGCCGGATCGGCTATGTCATCCAGCAGGTGGGCCTGTTCCCGCACCGCACGATCCTGGACAACACCGCGACCGTCCCGGCCCTGCTCGGCTGGAAACGGGCCGCCGCCCGGGCCCGGGCCGCCGAACTCCTCGACCTCGTCGGCCTGGACCCGAAGACATACGGGCCGCGCTACCCGGACCAGCTCTCCGGCGGCCAGCGGCAGCGCGTCGGCGTGGCCCGGGCGCTCGCCGCCGATCCCCCGGTGCTGTTGATGGACGAGCCGTTCGGCGCGGTCGACCCGGTGGTGCGGGAACAGCTGCAGGACGAGTTCCTCCGGATGCAGGCCGCCGTGCGCAAGACCGTGCTGCTGGTCACCCATGACATCGAGGAGGCGGTGCGGCTCGGCGACCGCATCGCGGTGTACGGGCGGGGGCGGATCGAGCAGTTCGACACACCGGGGGCGGTGCTGGGCAGGCCGGCCACACCGTACGTGGCCGGGTTCGTGGGCGCGGACCGCGGGCTGAAGCGGCTGTCGGTGACCGATGTCGAGCCGGACGACCTGGAGCAGCCGCCGGTCGCCCGCCTGGACGAGTCCGCCGAGAGCGCCGCGGGGCGGCTGCGCGCGGAGGGCGCCCGCTGGGCGGTGGTCCTGGACACGCACGGCGACCTGCACGGCTGGGTGGGCCGGGACGAGCTGGCGGCGGGCGGCACGATCGGCGAGCTCGTCCACCGGATGACCGCGTGGGTACCGGTGGGTGCCCCGCTGAAGCAGGCGTTCGGGGTGATGCTCCAGTACGACGCCGGGTGGGTCGCGGTGCTGGACGGTTCGCGCTTCCTCGGCGTGCTGACCCCGGCCAAGCTGCATGAGGCGCTGCGCCGCTCGGTGGACGCGGACGCGCGTGGTGTCTCGCGGGGTCAGGTGCCGTTCGACTCGGTCTCCGACGTCTGACCGGTGGGGTCCGGTGCTCGTCAGCAGTACGTCAGCGGGCAGCCGCGGCGCAGCGAGTGCTGGGCGGCCCGCAGGTACAGCGCGACGTAGAAGGCGGCGTCCAGGTCCTCGCCCCAAGGGCCCGGGTGGGCGGCGGCCACGTCCTTCGCCGGGCCGTCCAGGAACCACATCGTCAGGTCGAGGTTGTCGCAGGCCTCCGGTATCCGGTGGACGGGAAGCCCGATCGCCGCCGCCAGCCGCTGTGCGAGGGCGAGCACCTCGGGTGCGCCGGCGACCACCGTCTCGTCGGTGTAGGCGGAGGCGAGGGGCAGCCGGATCTCCTCGTCGAGCGAGAAGGGCACCAGCACCGACCAGCCCAGCAGCAGGTCCCCCTCCTCCGGCGACAGGTGCTCCCGGCACAGTGCGCCGAACCCGTCCATGGGCGGCACCAGTTTCTCCTCGAACGACAGCCCCGAGCCGCGGACGAAGGCGGCCGCCTCGGGCACCGACTCGTACGGCGCCAGCCCGCGGCGTCGCAGTTCCTCGTCGAGGGCGGAGGCGAGGTTGCCCTTGCCGCCCTCGGCCTCGTCGCCGTCGAGCCACTCCTGCGCACCGATGCTCACCAGGTAGATCCCCATACCCAGAACGTACCGCCCGCCACTGACAACGGGCCCGGCCGTCGCCTCACGGCCGTCACTTCAGCAGGCCCTTGTCCCGCAGACAGGTCCGGGCCACGTCCTGGGCCAGCCGCCGCCAGCTGTCGACCTGCTGGTTCATCGCGGCCAGGTCGGCGGTCGTCAGGACGTCGTTGAGCCTGCCGAGCGCCTTCGTCACCCGCTCGCTGCCGGCGCGGGCGCGGTTGACGACCGGGACGACGTAGTCGGCGTTCTGCAGATGCCTGTCGTCGGCGAGGAGGACCAGCCCGAACTGGTCGAGCGTCGCGTCGGTGGTCGTGGTGAGCACCATCTGGTCCTGCCCGTTCTGCACGGCCCGCTTGGCCTGGGTGGTGCCGACGCCCTTGGGGTCGACGCCGGTGATGTCGATGCCGTAGACCTTCTTCAGTCCCGGTTCGCAGTACGGCCGTTGCACGCATTCGTCGCCGGCCGCGAGCCGTACCTTCAGCCCCGAGGCGCCGAGGTCGCCGAGTGTCCTGAGGTGGTGCTGCCGGGCGTAGGCGGCGGTGACCGCGAAGGCGTTCTGGTCCACCGCCCGCCCCGGGTCGAGGACGGTGAGGCCGCGGGGTGTGGCGAGTCGGCGCAGTGCCTTCATCGTGGTGGTGAGGTCGGGCGAGCCGACGGGTGGCGCGTCGGGGCCGTTGGTCTTGGCGTTGAGCCAGTCGGCGAAGGTGGCCGCGTACTCGGGGACGACGTCGATCTGCCCGGATTCCAGGGCGGGTTCGTAAAGTTCGCGGTTGGCGACGGTGATCAGGGAGGTCTTGTACCCGGCCTGGTGGAGAAGCTGGGCGTACATCTGGGCGAGCAGGTCGCTCTCGGTGAAGCCGGCGGAGCCGATGGTCAGGTGCTTGCTGTCGCCCGGGGGTGCGGTGACCGCGCCGCGGTTCTCCAGGGAGGGGCCGGTGGTGCATGCGGTGAGGGTGAGGAGTACGGCGCAGGCCGCCGTACGGAGTCTCATCGTGAGCCCCGCAGCCAGACCGGGGCGAGCCGTTCGGCGAGTTCGAAGACGCCCTCGACGATCAGGGCGAACACGGCGACCAGGATCGCTCCGGCGACCACCATGGGCGTACTGGCCAGGTTGAAGCCGGCGGCGATGATCCGGCCGAGTCCGCCGCCGCCGGCGAGCGCGGCGATGGTGGCGGTGGCGACGAGCTGGACGGCGGCGATCCGCACCCCGGCGAGGACCAGGGGGAGCGAAAGGGGCAGTTCCACGTGGAACAACATCTGTCGCCCGGTCATCCCCATCCCCCGCGCGGCCTGCACGATGCTCCGGTCGACCTCGCGCATGCCGACGTAGGCGTTGGTGAGCAGCGGCGGTACGGCGAACAGCACCAGGGCGACCACGGTGGGGCCCTCGCCCCAGCTGCCGATCGGGGTGAGGAGGAGCAGCACCAGGACGGCGAAGGTGGGGACGGCCCGGCCGACGTTGGAGATGTTCACGGCGAGCGCGCCGCCCTTGCCGAGGTGGCCGAGGACCAGTGCGACCGGGAGTGCGATCAGGCAGCTGATGACGAGGCAGACGACGGTGAGGACGAGGTGCTGGAGCAGCCGGTGCCCGATGCCGTCGTCGCCGGCCCAGTGCGCGGAGTCGGTGAGCCAGGCCCAGGCGTCGGTGAGCGTCTTCACGCGCGGGCCGCCCGCGTCCACGGGGTGAGCAGCCGCTGCACCCCGAGCAGCAGCAGGTCGGCGGCGACGGCGATCAGCACGCAGAGCACGGAGGCGGTGAGCACCTGGGCCTTGAAGTAGGTGTTCATGCCGGCGTAGATCAGGTTGCCGAGTCCGCCGAAGCCGACGATCGCCCCGACGGTGACCAGCGAGACCGCGGAGACGGTGGCGATGCGCAGGCCGGCCATCGCGGCGGGCAGCGCGAGGGGCAGTTCGACGGTGAGCAGGAGGCGGATCGGGCCGTAGCCGAGGCCCCGGGCGGCCTGCCGGGTCTCCTCGGGGACGGCGCGCAGGCCGGCCAGGATGTTGCGGACGAGCAGGGTCAGCGAGTAGAGCACCAGTCCGGCGACGACAAGGGTGGCCGAGAGCCCGTACAGGGGCAGGAGCAGCGAGAACATCGCCAGGGACGGGATGGTGTAGAGGATGGTCGTGACGCCGAGGACGGGGCCGGCCGACCAGCGCCAGCGGCGGGCCAGTACGGCCAGCGGCACGGCGATGACGAGTCCGAGGAGCACCGAGACCGCGGTGAGCCGGAGGTGCTGGCCGACGGCGTCGAGGAGGATCTGGCGGCGGCTGGTCAGATAGGCGCCGCAGATCCACTCGTTGCGCGCGAGGCAGTCGTCCGGGGGCGCGGTCACGCCTCCATTGCATCGGGTGGGCGACCGGCCCGGCGCGTTGTGGTGATCCGTCCGGGCGGCTACTTCAGGCCGGCCGCGTCCAGCAGTGTGGTAACCGTCCGGGTGACCAGCCCGTCGTCGAGGTGCTCGATGTGGGCACCGGCCCGGGCGCTGGCCCCGTCGAAGATCAGCATGAGCTGCCGGGCGAGCAGGGCCGGATCCGCCGCACCGCCCTGTTCGGCCTGCTCCTCGAAGTAGCCCTGCAGCAGCTCCTTGGCGGCTCGGGCCACCACGCTCGCGGGATGCTCGCCGTCCTTCAGTTCGACCAGGACGGCGAGGTACGGGCAGCCGCAGTAGCCGGGGGCCGCCGCGTTCTCCTCCACCCGCCGGAACACGTACCCGATCCGCTCGCGCGGGGTGGCCGTCTCGGCGTCGGGGGACCTGAGCTGGGCCTCGTACCAGGGCCTGCGCCGCTCCAGGCTGGCGGCCAGCACTTCGTCCTTGCTGTCGAAGAGCTGGTACATCGAGCGTTTCGAGACCCCGGCCGACCTGCACAGCGCCTCGACTCCGATGGAGACGCCGTCGCGGTAGAAGAGCTCGGCGGCGGCGTCGAGGAGCCGGTCCCGGGGGGACGCCTTGTCTGTGGTGGCCATACGGCCGAGGTTACCGCGCAGGCCACTGTGAGGAAACCGATCGGTATACAGGGTGGCAGGGGAGGTGAACAAGCGCTTAGATAGGAACCCGGACCTGTTCCCCGCGTGCGTTGTGCCTGCGCGTTCCCCGCGTGCGTTGTGCCTGCGCGCGTGCCACGACCCTGATCAGCCGGAGGCCCCGTTGTTCACTTCCGTCGACGACGTCTCCGCGCGCCTCGCGGAGACCGGCTACCTCGCCTCCCCCGCCGTCGCCACCACCGTCTTCCTGGCCGACCGGCTGGGCAAACCGCTCCTCGTCGAGGGCCCCGCCGGAGTCGGCAAGACCGAGCTGGCCAAGGCCGTGGCCGCGGTGGCCGGGGCCCGGCTGGTACGGCTGCAGTGCTACGAGGGCGTCGACGAGTCCCGGGCGCTGTACGAGTGGAACCACGCCAAGCAGCTGCTGCGGATCAGCGCCGGCCGGGACGAGACCTGGGACGAGGCCCGCACCGACATCTTCAGCGAGGAGTTCCTGCTCCCCCGCCCGCTGCTCACCGCGATCCGGGGCGACGACCCGAAGGTGCTGCTGATCGACGAGACCGACAAGGCCGACGTCGAGGTGGAGGGCCTGCTCCTGGAGGTGCTCAGCGACTTCCAGGTGACGGTCCCCGAGCTGGGCACGGTCGCCGCGACCCGCCGCCCCTTCGTCGTGCTCACCTCCAACGCCAGCCGCGAACTGTCCGAGGCGCTGCGCCGCCGCTGCCTGTTCCTGCACATCGGTTTCCCTGACGAGGAGCTGGAGCGCCGGATCGTACGGCTGAAGGTGCCGGAGCTCACCGAGGCGCTCACCGAGTCCGTCGTCCGGGTGGTCGGGGCGCTGCGGGCGATGGACCTGCGCAAGGTCCCGTCGGTGGCGGAGACCATCGACTGGGCGCGCACCCTGCTGGCCCTGGGCGCCGACACGCTGGACGAGCAGGTCGTACGGGACTCCCTGGGCGTGATCCTCAAGCACCAGGACGACATCCAGAAGGCGGCCGCCAAGCTGGACCTGGACGCGCTGTGAGCACACCGGCCGACGTCCCGACCGATACTCCGACCGACACCCCGGCCGACCTCGCCGACCGGCTGACGGGTCTGGCCGGCGCGCTGCGGGCGCACGGGGTGCGGATCGGCACCGGGGAGACCGTGGACGCGGGCCGGGCGGTGGCCGCACTGGGGCTGGCGGACCGGGAGCTGCTGCGCGAGGGGCTGGCCGCGACCCTGCTGCACGGCACCGGCCAACGGGCCGTGTTCGACCAGGTCTTCGACCTCTACTTCCCGCGCGGGGTGGGCGGGCCCGGTGGTGCCTCCGGCGGTGGGTCCGGCGACCGGGAGGAGCTGCGGGAGCGGCTCGCGGCAGCGCTGGCGGACGACGACACCGCGCTGCTGCGGCAGTTGGCGGCCGAGGCCGTGGACGGCCTGGGCGGATACGGGAGTTCGCCGGGCTCGGACGGCTGGTCGTCGTACCAGACCCTGGACCGGCTACGGCCGCAGACGCTGCTCGCGCGGGTGCGGGCGGACGTCAGGGCGCGGGGCGCAGGAACGGGGTTCGCGGACCGGCTGCTCGACGACGAGATCAGGCGGCGGATCGAGGACTTCCGGAGCATGGTCGCCGCGGAGGCCCGGCGGCGGGTGGCCGAGCGGCGCGGACGGGACCGGATCGCCCGGCGGGCGGTGGCGCCGAGCGCCGACCGGGTGGACTTCCTGTCCGCCGGGCGGGACCAGCTCACCGAGCTGCGCAGGACCGTACAGCCGCTGGCCCGGAAGCTGGCCACCCGGCTGGCCGCGCGCCGCCGCCGGGCCGCACGGGGCTCCATCGACCTGCGGCGCACCCTGCGCGGCTCGCTGTCGACGGGCGGGGTGCCGATGCGACCGGTACTGCGCCGGCGCCGGCCGGTCCGCCCCGAGCTCGTGCTGCTGTGTGACGTCTCCGGCTCGGTGTCGGGGTTCTCCGACTTCACGATGTTGCTGGTGCAGGCGCTCCACGACCAGTTCAGCAAGATCCGGGTCTTCGCCTTCGTCAACCGGATCGACGAGGTGACCGGCCTCCTGGAGCACGGCCGGGCCGACCCGGAGGGGCTGGGCGCCCGGATCCGCGCCGAGGCGACGCTCACCGGCTGGCACGGCAGCAGCGACTACGGGGTCGCGCTCGGCGAGTTCGCGGAGCGGTACGACGCCGCGGTGGGCCCGCGCACCACGGTGTTCGTGCTCGGCGACGCCCGCACCAACAACCTCGACCCGAACCTCGCCGCCATCCGCCGGATCGCCGGACGGGCACGGCGCGTCTACTGGCTGAACCCCGAGCCGCACTCCCTGTGGGGCACCGGCGACTCGGCCGCGCCCGACTACGCGGAACTGGTGGAGATGCACGAGTGCCGCACCGCCCGCCAGCTCGGCGGGCTGATCGCGCGGCTGCTGCCGGTGTGACACACGGGTGCCGTCACCTACGGACGGTGACGGCACCCGCCGGGCACCCCGGCCCTCCTCAGCCCTCCTTGGCCTTCGCGTAGTCCGTTGCCATGCCGCCGGCGAAGTCGTGCACGATGCACTGCTCGTCTCCCACGACCCAGGCGTCGTGTCCCGGCGGAAGGACGAAGACGTCGCCGGGGCCGATCTCGCCCTCACCGCCGTCGTCCATGACGAGGTGCATCCTGCCCTGCACCACATAGCCGTTGTGGTGGACCATGCAGCTCTCGGTGCCCGCGATCGGCGCCACCGACTCCGACCAGCGCCAGCCCGGCTCGAAGGTGCCGATGGCGAAGTCGAGGCCGGTCATGTGCACGGCCTCCAGGTGGCCGCGGGGGAAGTCGCGCCGCTCGTCCGGCTTGTCGACCGTCTTGATCTCCAGCATGACGGTGTCCTCCCTTCGAACTCCCGTCCACCACTCCATCGTCTTCCTGTCAACTCGGCGGCGCCATTCGTCCCGACGGTGGCGGACCGCGATGTAGCCGGTCGCGGTCTTCCTTCGGTGTGTGCCATGTGACATATTACTGCTGTGAGCATGCGACTGACCTGCGACGTCGTGGTGATCGGGGCAGGCATGGCAGGCGCCGCCTGCGCCCTGTACGCGTCCCGGGCGGGCCTGGACGTCGTCGTGGTGGATCGCGGCCCGGTGGCCGGCGGCACGACCGGGGCGGGCGAGGGCAATCTGCTCGTCTCCGACAAGGGGCCCGGGCCCGAACTCGAACTCGCCCTGCTGTCCGGCCGGTTGTGGACCGGCCTGGCCGGGGAACTGGGTGACCGGATCGAGTACGAGCCCAAGGGAGGGGTGGTCGTCGCCGCCGATCCCGCAGGGCTGGCCGCCCTGGAGCGGTTCGCGGCCGGGCAACGGGCCGCCGGGGTGACGGCGGAGAGTGTCGGCTCGGATCAACTCCGCGAGCTGGAACCGTACTTGGCACCCGGCCTGGCGGGTGGAGTGCGCTATCCCCAGGACGCCCAGGTGATGCCGACGCTGGCCGCCGCGCACCTCGTACGGGCCTCCGGCGCCCGCCTGTCGACCGGCCGTACGGTGACGGAGGTGCTGCGCGGCGCCGACGGTGCCGTACGCGGTGTCCGTACCGACCACGGCGACGTCCACGCCCCGGCCGTGGTGAACGCGGCCGGGACCTGGGGCGGCGAGGTGGCCGCCCTCGCCGGTGTGCACCTCCCCGTCCTCCCCCGGCGCGGCTTCGTCCTGGTCACCGAACCGTTGCCGCGCCGGGTACGGCACAAGGTGTACGCCGCCGACTATGTGGCCGACGTGGCCAGCGACTCGGCGACCCTGCAGACCTCGCCGGTCGTCGAGGGCACGGCGGCCGGACCGGTCCTGATCGGCGCGAGCCGGGAACGCGTCGGCTTCGACCGGTCGTTCTCCCTGCCGGCCGTACGGGCGCTGGCGGCGGGCGCCACCCGGCTGTTCCCGTTCCTGTCCGGGGTGCGGGCGATGCGCACCTACCTGGGTTTCCGCCCGTACCTGCCCGACCACCTCCCCGCGATCGGCCCCGACCCCCGTGCGCCGGGCCTCCTGCACGCCTGCGGGCACGAGGGAGCGGGAATCGGACTCGCCACCGGTACCGGGCAGTTGATCGCCCAGGTGCTGAGCGGCAAGAAGCCCGAGCTGGATCTGACCCCGTTCCGTCCCGAGCGTTTCGGCGAGGAGGCCGGATGAATCCCCTGGAGCTGGCACAGGCCCGGCCGGGCCCCGCCTTCACCGTCACCTTCGACGGCCGCGAGCTCCCGGCACTGCCCGGCCAGACGGTCGCGGCCACGCTCTGGGCGTCCGGTGTCACGTCCTGGCGGACCACCCGCGGCGAGGGCCGTCCGCGCGGGGTCTTCTGCGGGATCGGCGTCTGCTTCGACTGCCTGGTCACCGTCAACGGCCGCCCCAACCAACGGGCTTGTGTGGTGCCCGTGCATCCGGGCGATGCGATCCGAACGCAGCGGGGCACGGGGCACGATGACTGAGGCGAGCCGACCGGAGACGTCACCCCGGCTCGCCGTGATCGGCGCGGGCCCGGCCGGTCTCGCCGCCACCCTGGCCGCCGCCCGGCACGGACTGCTCGTCACCCTGATCGACGCGGCGCCGGAGGCGGGCGGTCAGTTCTACCGGCAGCCCGCCGCCGGGCTCGGCGCCCGCCGCCCGCAGGCGCTGCATCACCGGTGGCGCGACTGGGAGCGGCTGCGCGACGGGCTCGACCGGCACGTCACGGCAGGCCTGGTCGCCCATCTGCGGGACCATCACGTGTGGTGCGTGACGCGGCGGCGGTCCGGTTTCACCGTGCACGCGCTGCTCGGCCCCGAGCAGGAGCGGCCCGTCGAAGTGCGTGCGGACGCGGTACTGCTCGCGACCGGCGGCTACGAGAAGGTGCTGCCGTTCCCCGGCTGGACGCTCCCCGGTGTCGTCACGGCGGGCGGGGCGCAGGCCATGCTGAAGGGCGGACTGGTGCTGCCGGGGCGTACGGCCGTCGTCGCCGGCACCGGGCCGCTGCTGCTGCCGGTAGCGACCGGGCTCGCGGCGGCGGGCGCCCGGGTGGCGGCCCTGGTGGACTCCGCCGACCCGCGGGCCTTCGTACGGCGCTCACCGGCGCTGGCCGCCCAGCCGGCCAAACTCGCCGAAGGCGCCCACTACGCGGCCCGGTTGCTGCGGCACGGAGTACGCGCCCTTGTCCACCACACCGTGGTCGAGGCGCACGGCGACCAGCGGCTCGAAGCCGTCACCGTCGCCGCGCTCGACACCGCGGGCCGGGTACGGCCGGACACCCGCCGGCGCATCGGCTGCGACACCCTGGCCGTCGGGCACGGCATGCTCCCGCACACCGACCTCGCCGAGGGCCTGGGCTGCCGGATCGACGGAGTCGCGGTGCAGGTGGACGACGAGCAGCGCACCGACGTGCCGGGAGTGTGGGCCGCCGGCGAGGCCACCGGCGTCGGCGGCGCGGTCCTCGCCCTCGCCGAGGGCCACATCGCGGGCCGGTCGGCTGCCGCACGGCTCTCGGGCCGGGAGCCGGACCCGCGCGACTGGGCGGGGGCCGACCGGGCCCGTGCGGGTCTGCGGCGGTTCGCCGCGGCGCTGGACGACGCCTACGCGCCGCCCGCGCACTGGGCCGAGCAGGTCACGGACGACACGGTCGTCTGCCGCTGCGAGGAGGTCACCGGCGGGGCGGTCCGGCGGGCCGTGACCGAGCTGGGCGCCGGAGACGTACGGACCGTCAAACTGCTCACCCGGGCCGGGATGGGCTGGTGCCAGGGGCGGATGTGCGGGCCGGCGGTCGCCGGGCTCGCCGGCTGCCCGGAGACGGCGGCACGCAGGCCGTTCGCCCGGCCGGTGCCGCTCGGGGTGCTCGCGCAGGCGGGCGGCGCCGACGACGACGACGAACAGTGATATGTCACATACCACCCGACCACCCCGATCGCCCCGATCGCCCAGCCCACCCCGATCGCCCGGACCCCCCGGAGGAACCCCGATGTCCACCCCTCACCCCCACCCCTGGCGAGGCGTCCTCGTAGCCACCGCCCTCCCGCTCGGCGACGACCTCTCCGTCGACTACGACAAGTACGCCGAGCACTGCGCCTGGCTGGTCGGAAACGGCTGCGACGGCGTCGTACCGAACGGCTCGCTCGGTGAGTACCAGGTGCTCACCCCCGAGGAACGCGCCAAGGTCGTCGAGACCGCCGTGGCCGCGGTCGGCGGGGCGCGGGTCATGCCCGGGGTCGCCGCCTACGGGTCGGCCGAGGCCCGTCGCTGGGCCGAGCAGGCCCGGGACGCCGGCTGCGCGGCCGTGATGCTGCTGCCGCCCAACGCCTACCGCGCCGACGAGCGTTCGGTGCTGGCGCACTACGCGGAGGTCGCCAGGGCGGGGGTGCCGATCGTGGCGTACAACAACCCCATCGACACCAAGGTCGACCTGGTGCCCGAGCTCCTCGCCAAGCTGCACGGCGAGGGGTACGTCCAGGCCGTCAAGGAGTTCTCGGGCGATGTCCGACGCGCCTACCGGCTGGCCGAACTGGCCCCGGAACTCGACCTGTTGATCGGGGCCGACGACGTGCTGCTGGAGCTGGCGATCGCGGGTGCCAAGGGCTGGGTGGCCGGTTACCCCAACGCGCTGCCGGCCGCGTCGGTCGAGCTGTACCGCGCCGCGGTGGGCGGGGACCTGGACACCGCCAGGCGGCTGTACGGGCAGCTGCATCCGTTGCTGCGCTGGGACTCCAGGGTCGAGTTCGTCCAGGCCATCAAGCTGTCCATGGACATCGTCGGCCGGCACGGCGGCGCCTGCCGCCCGCCGCGCGTGCCGCTGCTGCCCGAGCAGGCGGCCGCGGTCCGAGCGGCCACCGAGAAGGCCGTCGCGGCCGGACTGGCGTGACCGGCGACGTGCCCCGGTTCCCCGACCCACCAGGAGCGTCATGCGCAGCAAACTCGTCCTGCACGCCGTCGACTCGCACACCGAGGGCATGCCCACCCGGGTGATCACCGGCGGGATCGGGACCATCCCCGGCGCGACGATGAACGAGCGGCGGCTGTACTTCCGTGAACACCGCGATCACATCAAGCAGTTGCTGATGAACGAGCCGCGCGGGCACTCCGCGATGAGCGGGGCGATCCTGCAGCCGCCGACCCGGCCCGACTGCGACTGGGGTGTGGTCTACATCGAGGTCTCCGGCTATCTGCCGATGTGCGGGCACGGCACGATCGGCGTGGCGACCGTGCTCGTGGAGACGGGGATGGTGGAGGTCGTGGAGCCGGTCACCACCATCCGGCTCGACACCCCGGCCGGCCTGGTCGTCGCGGAGGTGGCGGTGGAGGACGGCGCGGCGAGGAGCGTCACGCTGCGAAACGTGCCGTCGTTCTCCGTCGCGCTGGACCGGAAGATCGTGCTCGCTGACGGGCGGTCGGTGACATATGACATGGCATACGGCGGCAACTTCTACGCCATCCTCCCCCTCGACGAGTTCGGCCTCCCCTTCGACCGCACCCGAAAGGACGACATCCTGCGGGCCGGCCTGTCCCTCATGGAGGCGATCAACGCGGAGGCGGAGCCTGTCCACCCCGAGGATCCGTCCATCCGCGGCTGCCACCACGTCCACCTGATCGCACCCGGCGCCACGGCCCGCCACTCCCGGCACGCGATGGCCATCCACCCAGGCTGGTTCGACCGCTCCCCCTGCGGCACCGGCACCAGCGCGCGGATGGCGCAGCTGCACGCCCGCGGCGAACTCCCCCTGGACACCGAGTTCGTGAACGAGTCGTTCATCGGCACCCGGTTCACCGGCCGGCTCCTCGGCACCACCGAGGTGGCGGGCCTCCCCGCGGTCCTGCCCAGCTTCACCGGCCGTGCCTGGATCACCGGCACCGCCCAGTATCTGCTGGACCCGACCGACCCGTTCCCGGCCGGCTTCGTACTCTGATCCCCTCGACGACCCTCCAGGAGTTCCACCATGGCCGACCGGCCCAGCAGCCCGCCCACCGTCACTCCCGCCATTCCGTCGCTCGGCGGCCGGAAACCGAACTTCCGGGAACGGGTCGTGGACGTCCTGCGTGCCTCGCTGATCGCCGGTGAGCTGCGCCCCGGCGAGGTGTACTCGGCGCCGGGGCTCGCCCCCCGTCTGGGCGTCTCCGTGACCCCGGTGCGCGAGGCGATGCTGGAGCTGGTGAAGGAGGGCATGGTCGAGATCGTGCCGAACAAGGGGTTCCGGGTCACCGCCGTCTCCGAGAAGCAGCTCGACGAGTACACGCACGTCCGGTCCCTGATCGAGATTCCGACGACCGTCGCCCTCGCGGCGACCGCCGACCCGGGTGACCTGGAGGCGCTGCGCCCGGTGGCCCTGGAGATCGTCACCTCGGCCGTGAAGGGCGACCTCATCGCGTACGTCGAGGCCGACCTGGCCTTCCATCTGGGGCTGCTGGCGCTGGCGGGCAACGACCATCTCGTCGAGGTGGTACGGGACTTGCGGCGCCGTTCGCGGCTGTACGGGCTGACGGCGCTGGTGGCGGCGGGACGTCTGAAGGCCTCCGCCGAGGAGCATCTGGAGCTCCTCGACGCCCTGCTGGCCCGTGACGAGCGGGCCGTGCACGAGATCATGACCCGCCATCTGGGCCATGTCCGCGGCCTGTGGGCGGCCCGGCAGCCCGAGCAAGGCTGAGCGCTCCTGCGAACTACGCCCCGGAGTGGGCGAGTTGATGTCGTGGTCGTGGATGTCGGCGCCCGCGACGGCCACCCCGGCGTCCGGGGCGGGGATTTCGGGTATGTCCGCCGTCAGCTCGACTCGCGCACCACCAGGCGGCACGGCACGGTGTGCACCCCGGGCTCCGGCTCCGCGTCGATGGCCTGGAGCAGCTGCAGCGCGGCGATCCGCCCGATCTCGGCCAGGTTCATGTCGACGGTGGTGAGCGGCGGCCGGCAGGCGAGGGCCATCGTGTCCCAGTTGTCGTAGCCGACCACGGCGATGTCCCCCGGCACGTCCTTGCCGCGCTCGCGCAGCGCGTCCGCGACGCCCCGGGCGATCTGGTCGTTGCCGCAGAAGACGGCGTCCGTGTCGGGTGCCGTCCGCAGCACCGCGTCGGCGGCGCGCCGCCCCCAGGCCTCGCTCCACTCGCCGAAGTGCACGCGCCCGGCGGCGAGTCGGAGGTCCGCCTCGGCCAGGTGCTCGACGGCGTGCCGGGCGCGGTCCCGGGCGGCCTGGTGGTGCTCGGGTCCGGTGACATGGGCGATGCGGGTACGACCGGTGGCGAGCAGATGCTCGACGGCGAGGCGGGCGCCGCCGCGGTCGTCGGTGACGACGGAGGTGTCGGCGGGGTCGGTCGACGGGGAGAGGGCGTAGACGACCGGGATCGCCGGGTCGATGCCGGTCAGCGGCGGGCGGGGGTCGGTGCGGCGGCCGGCGACGATGATGCCGTCGACCCGGCGGTCGGTGAGGGTGCGCAGATGGTGCTGCTCGCGGATGGCGTCGCCGCGGGTGTCGCAGAGCAGGACGGAGATCTTCCCGGCGCCCAGCGCGTCCTCGGCGCCGAGCAGGACCGGGGTGCTGAAACGGCCGATGCCGTCCGTCGTCATCAGGCCGACCGTCCAGCTGCGGCCACTGTGCAGGCTCTGCGCATGCTGGTTGGGCCGGAAGCCGAGCGCCTCCACGGCGTCCAGCACCCGCTGCCGGGTCTCCGGGCGCATCCGGCCGGCGCCGTTCAGCGCCTTGGACGCCGTGCCGACGCTGACGCCGGCGAGTGCGGCGACATCGGCGAGCCTTGCCCGGCTGGCGGGCGGGGAGCCTGGGGCAGAGGTCACGGGCAAACCTTTTCCTGGACGGGTCCTCGGCGCCGCCGCCGGCCTTCCGACGGCAGAGCCGCCCCACATCGTCGCAGCCGCCCTCCCGAAGTGCCAGCCCTGGTCGACAACTTGAAAAAACTGCGCCGGGCGTCTTGACCCCTTTCTCCGGTTGCCCTGTACTTCTCGGCGAGAAAACGATTGCTCAAAACAGTTCCTCACTTCCGTGCGATCGGCTTCCCAAACAGCGTTCGATATTTCGAAACCGCGTGTCCAGGCACCCCGCCCCTCCCCACCCCGGAGAGCCATGCCCCGCACCCGTTCCGCCCTGCCCTCCCCCGTCGGCCCGGTCCGCCTCACTCCGGGCGCCCGCACCGCGCTGCGCCCGGCGGCCGTCACCGTCGACGGCGGCTTCTGGCACGGCCGTCGGACGACCAACGCACGTGTCTCCCTCCCTCAGGGCCCGGACCTGCTGGAGTCCGCCGGAAACCTGCACAACCTTCGGCTCGCGGCCGGCACCGCCGACGGCGCGTTCCAGGGCGCGTACCCGTTCGTCGACACGGACGTCTACAAGTGGCTGGAGGCGGCGTCCTGGCACCTCGCCCGCGACACCGGCGAAGGCACCGACGAGGCACTGGCCGCCGACGTGGCGCGGATCATCGACCTGGTGGCCGCGGCCCAGCAGCCCGACGGCTATCTCAACACCTGGTTCCAGCTGGTCAAGGGCGGCGAGCGGTACCAGGACCTGCGCTGGGGGCACGAACTGTACTGCGCCGGTCATCTGATCCAGGCCGCCGTGGCCCACCACCGGGCCACCGGTCGCACCGAACTACTCGACGTGGCACGGAAGTTCGCCGACCACATCGACTCGGTGTTCGGCCTCCCCGGCAGCGGCAGGCCCGTCGACGGCATCGACGGCCACCCGGAGGTGGAGACCGCCCTGGTGGAGCTGTACCGGGAGACCGGCGAGCGCCGCTGCCTCGACCTGGCGGGCTACTTCGTCGACCGGCACGGCCACGGCCTGCTCGGCGGCGAGGCCTACTGCCAGGACCGGGTCCCGCTGCGCGAGGCGACGAACGTCGAGGGGCATGCGGTACGGCAGTTGTACCTGCTGGCGGCGGCCGCGGACCTGGCGGCGGAGACCGGGGACGCCGAACTCCGGGCAGCGGGCGAGCGGTTGTGGCACGCCATGACGACCACCAAGACCCATCTGACCGGCGGACTCGGCGCGCACCACGACCAGGAGGACTTCGGCGACCCCTACGAACTCCCCAACGAGCGTGCCTACTGCGAGACCTGTGCCGCGATCGCCTCCGTCCAGTGGAGCTGGCGGATGGCTCTGCTCACCGGCGAGGCCCGCTACTCCGACCTGATCGAACGCACCCTCTACAACGGCTTCCTGGCCGGGGTCTCGCTGGACGGCGAGCGCTGGCTGTACGTCAATCCGCTGCAGGTCCGGGACGGCCACACCGACACCGGCGGCGACCAGTCGGCCCGCCGCACCCACTGGTTCCGCTGCGCCTGCTGCCCGCCCAACGTGATGCGACTGCTGGCGAGTCTGGAGCACTATCTGGCGTCGAGCGACGAACAGGGCCTGCAGATACACCAGTTCGTCACCGGGACATACGCGACCGACTGGGTCCGGGTGCGCGCCGAGACGGACTATCCCTGGCACGGCACGATCGCGTTCACCGTCGAGGAGACCCCGTCCGAGGGCCCCTGGACGCTCTCGCTGCGCATCCCGCAGTGGTGCCGGGAGTTCCGGGTGCGGTGCGGGGAGGAGACGTACGACCCCGCGGTGGACGACGGCTGGCTGCGGCTGTCGCGGATCTGGACGCCGGGCGACCGGGTGGTCCTGGAACTCTCCATGGAACCCCGGCTCACCGCCGCCGACCCGCGCGTGGACGCCGTACGCGGCTGTGTGGCGATCGAGCGCGGGCCGCTCGTGCACTGCCTGGAGCAGGTCGACCATCCGGGCGGCGGCCTCGACGACATCGTCCTCGACCTGTCCCGTCCGCTCGCCGTGAAGCACCGCCCGGACCTGCTCGGCGGTGTCACCACCGTGGTGGCCGCGGGCCGGCGGCGCCGTATCCCCGACCTGGGCTGGTGGCCTTACGCCCCCGCCCACGACGTTCCCTCGGAACTCGACGGCGAGCCGGTCGAGTTGACCGCGATCCCGTACCACGTCTGGGCCAACCGCGAGGACGGCAGCATGCGCGTCTGGCTCCCCACCTCCTGAGACACCCCGCACTACGACAACGAGGTCACCCCGTGATACCCACCCGCCGTACCCTCATGGCCGTCGCCACGGCCGCCCTTCTCCCGCTCACCGCCTGCGGTGGCGGTTCCGGCTCCTCGGGATCGTCGTCCTCGGCCGGCGGGACGTACACCTTCTGGGACCCGTACCCGCAGTTCGACGCCTCCTCTGACTGGGGCAGGCGGGTCACCGCGTGCGGCAGCGCGGCCGGGGTGAAGCTCAAGCGGACCGCGTACGACACCACCGACCTGGGCAACAAGGCGCTGCTGGCCGCGCAGCAGGGCAACGCGCCGGACGTGATGCTGGTCGACAACCCGGTGGTCTCCACGCTGGTGGAGGCGGGGATCCTCAACAAGACGAAAGACCTCGGCCTGGACACCTCGTCGATCCAGCAGAACGTCATCGGCGCCGGCACGATCGACGGTGCCTCCTACGGCGTCCCGATCGGCGCCAACACCCTCGCGCTCTACTACAACAAGAAGGTCCTCTCGGCGGCCGGCGTCGACCCGGCCTCCGTCAGGGACTGGGCGTCGCTCACGGCCGCGCTGAAGAAGGTCAGGGCAGCCGGGAAGAAGGGGATCACCTTCTCGGCGATCAACACCGAGGAGGGCAGCTTCCAGTTCCTGCCGTGGTTCTGGGGTGCGGGCGGCGACCTGACAAAGCTCGACTCCGCCAAGGGAGTTGCCGCGCTGTCGCTGTGGAAGCAGTGGGTGGACGCGGGGTACGCGCCGAAGGACGTGCTGCAGAACACCCAGACCACCAGCTGGCAGGAGTTCGCCACCGGGGACTACGCGTTCGGCGAGAACGGCACCTGGCAGCTCGGCAACGCCGACAAGGCCGGATTCGGCTACGGCGTCATCAACATCCCGGCACAGAACGGCGGTTCGGCGCCGGTGCCGACGGGCGGCGAGTTCGTCACGGTGCCCGTGCAGAAGGACACCTCGCGCTACGACGTCAGCAAGAAGATCGTCGGCTGTCTGACCAGCGCCACCAACCTGCTGGCCACCGACACCACGCTGATGTACGTGGCGCCGACCTCCGCCGTGCAGACCCAACAGGTCGCGAAGAACGCGGAGTTGAAGCCGTGGGTGGCGGCGGTCGCGGCGGCGCGTGGCCGGACCAGCGGCGGTCTCGGCACCAGGTACCCGACCATCTCGCAGCCCCTGTGGACGGCCGTCCAGTCGGCGCTCTCCGGCGGCAAGAGCCCCCAGGACGCCCTGGCCGCCGCTCAGTCCAGCGCGCAGAAGGGCTAGGACCGGCATGACCGTCGCCCGGGTCGACCGACCGCGGCGAGCACCGGCCGCCGCGGCACGGGCGAACGACACCGGTGCCCGCTCCCTGCGCCGCAGACGGCGGCTGACCGCGCTCGCCTTCGTGACCCCGCTGCTCGCCTACCTGGCCGCCTTCTACGTCTATCCGCTCTACCGCAACCTCGACCTGAGCCTGCGCGACTACACCGTGCGCTCCTTCGTGGCGGGCGACGCGCCGTTCTCCGGCTGGGCCAACTTCCGTACGGTGCTGGACGATCCGACGTTCGGCCCGGCAATGCGGCACACCATGGTCTTCACCTTCGTGTCGATCGCCTTCCAGTACGTGATCGGGCTCGCCCTCGCGGTCTTCTTCAACCGGCACTTCCGGCTGTCGACCGTGCTGCGGGCGCTGTTCCTGATCCCCTGGTTGCTGCCGCTGATCGTGTCGGCGTCGACGTGGTCGTGGATGTTCAACAGCGAGTCGGGGGTGGTGAACTACTTCCTGCACTTCTTCGGCGTGGCCCCCGTCGGCTGGCTGACCTCGCCGGACTGGGCGCTGACCTCGGTGATCGTCGCCAACATCTGGATCGGCATCCCCTTCAACCTGGTCATCCTGTACAGCGGCCTGCAGAACATCCCGGGTGAGCTGTACGAGGCGGCGGCCCTGGACGGGGCGGGCGGCTGGCAGCAGTTCCGCCGGATCACCTTCCCGCTGCTGCGCCCGGTGTCGGCGATCACCCTGCTGCTGGGGCTCGTCTACACCCTCAAGGTGTTCGACCTGATCTGGATCATGACCAGGGGCGGCCCCGGCGACGCCTCCTCCACCCTGGCCACCTGGTCGTACCAGCTGGGCTTCGGCACGCTGCTGCCCAGGTTCGGTCCCGGTGCCGCCGTCGGCAACATCCTGATCCTCATCGCCCTGGCCTTCGGCCTCCTCCACATCCGCGTCCAGAGGAGGCAGGAAGCATGAAGTCGCGCGGCCACACCCTGATCGGCCTCTGCCTCACCGCGCTGATGCTGTTCCCGGTGTACTGGATGCTCAACGTGTCCCTCACCCCGCAGCAGGACATGCGCAAGGACCCGCCGGACCTGCTCCCGCTGCACCCGACCTTCGAGGGCTACCGCGCGGTCCTCGACGACCAACTCCCCTACCTGGGAACCAGCTTCCTGATCGGGATCGGCACGGTCGCCCTCACTCTCCTGATCGCCGCCCCGGCCGGCTACGCGCTGGCGAAGCTGCGGCCGCGCGGCGGCGGTGCACTCGAACTGGCCCTCCTCATCGCGCAGATGATTCCCGGGATCGTCATGGCGATGGGCTTCTACGGCATCTTCCTGGACCTGGGTCTGCTCAACTCCTGGTGGGGACTGATCGTCGCGGACTCCACCATCGCCGTGCCCTTCGGCGTCATGATCTTCACCGCGTTCATGTCGGGCATCCCCGGCGAACTCCTCTCGGCCGCGCGGATCGACGGCGCCGGAACCTGGCGCACCTTCCGGTCGGTCGTCCTCCCGCTGAGCCGCAACGCGGTCGTCACCGTCTCGCTGTTCGGCTTCCTGTGGGCCTGGTCCGACTTCGTCTTCGCCAACACCCTTGACGGCGGCGGCAGTTGGAAGCCGATCACGCTCGGCATCTACAAGTACATCGGCAACAACAACCAGGAGTGGAACGCGATCATGGCCACCGCCGTCGTCGCGTCGGTCCCCGCGGCCGTACTCCTGGTCCTCGCCCAGCGCTATGTGGCCGCGGGCGTGACCGCGGGCGCGGTGAAGGACTGAAACACCACCCACTGAAAACCGCCCACCGCACACCCCGACTCCCCCCGCTCCCCTTACTCGCTGAGGAGATTCATGCCATGAGCCGCATCACCCTCAGACTCACCCTCGGTGCCGTGGCCGTCGCCGCCGCGCTCGGCACCACCGCCCCCGCCCAGGCCGCGCCCAGCTCCGCCACCACCCTCGTGGTGAGCGCGAACCAGACCCTGCGCTCGGTCACGCACGTGGCCTCGGGCAGCCTCTACGGCCTGGACACGGCGAGCGTGCCGGCGGACAGCCTGGTCTCACCCCTGAAGCCGAACACCTTCGTACAGATGGCGCCCGGCGGCAGCCAGCTGCCCAACGGCGAGCCCAGCCCCGGCGGTGACGCCCTGACCGTCGCCCCCGAGGCGGCGAAGGCAGGCGCCGAGGTCGTCGTACGGATGCCGGACTGGTATCCGAACTTTCCCTACAAGTGGGTGAGTTGGAGCGACTGGCTGTCCGCCGTGGACAAGCAGGTCGCCTCGGTGAAGTCCTCCGGCGCCACCGACATCGCGGCGTACGAGCTGTGGAACGAACCCGACTGGACCTGGGACACCTCGGCGGCCGGCAGCTTCGACTCCGGGTGGGCGACGACGTACCGGGAGGTCCGCGCGAAGGACTCAAGTACCCCGGTCCAGGGCCCGAGTTACTCGGCGTGGAACCAGAGCTGGATGACCACGTTCCTGACCGACGCCAAGGCGAGCGGCACCGTGCCCGACATCGTCTCCTGGCACGAGCTGCAGGGCTCGCAGGACATCGCCGCCCATGTCGCCGCCTACCGCGCCCTGGAGACCAGCCTCGGCATCAGCGCCCGGCCGATCGCCATCGAGGAGTACGGCACCACGAGCGAGGTCGGCGTCCCCGGACCGCTCGCGAGCTATGTCGCCAAGTTCGAGCGAGCCGGGGTCCATGACGCCGAACTGGCCTTCTGGAACCACTACGGCACCCTCGGCGACACCCTCACCGACACCGGCGGCTCAGCCAACGGCGCGTACTGGCTGTACAGGTGGTACGGCGACATGTCCGGGAACATGCTGGTCACCACGCCTCCGGCGCAGACCGGCATCGACGGCTTCGCCGCCCGCAACGGCGCGGGCAACCAGATCAGCGTGGTGACCGGCGGCTGCACCGGTTCGTGTGCCGTCACCGTCAACGGACTGTCGTCGCTGTCCGCCTTCGGCAGCACCGTGCACGTCAAGCTGGAGTACACCCCGTCCAGGGGCCGTACGACCGCCGTCTCCGGGCCTGTCACCATCTCGGACACCGACTACCCGGTCAGCGGCGGCTCGATCACCGTACCGGTGACGATGAACGCCTCCGACGGCTACCACCTGACCATCACCCCGAGCGGCACCGCCACCTCGCTGGCCGGCCGCTACCAGATCACCAACAGGAACAGCGGCCTCGCCCTGGACACCAGCGGCGCGGGCACCGCCCAGGGCACCGCCGTCGTCCAGGCGACCTCCAGCACGGGCACCGACCAGAACTGGACGCTGGTGGCCGCAGGCAACGGCCTCTACAAGATCCAGCAGCAGGCGAGCGGACTGCTCCTCGGCATCACCAACGCGGGCACCGGCGACGGCGGCACCGCCCTGATCTGGGGTGACAACGGCACCGCCGACCACCTCTGGCAGCTGATCCCCTCCGGAGACGGCTACTACAAGATCGCCAACTACAACAGCGGACTGCTGCTCGGCGTGAACAACATGAGCACCTCATCCGGCGCCCAGGTCCTCCAGTGGGACGACAACGGCACCGCCGACCACCTGTGGAAACTGACGGCACGCTGACGTATGCCGCAGTGAACCCGAGCACACCCGCGCGGGGCGACGAGC
>NZ_JBHXLU010000024.1:76024-121436 GCF_042720695.1 Streptomyces sp. NPDC058457
CCACGTTTGAAACCGGCCGGCCCGTTTAGTTATCCCGACTTGACCCCGACCACCGCGGGGGGGGGGTTCTAGTTTTATTCGCCCCCCCGCGCGGCACTTTCCGATTGATTCACAGCCGGAAAGCCCCGGCCTCCCTCATCTTCCCAGGACCACAGGTCCGGCAGCCGACAGATCAGAACAGGTGACCAGCAACGGGCGGTTATCGTGACCGGACTCATCGAACGCGGACAGAGCTGGCGGAGGACGGGCGGTGTCGGACGAGGGGCGGCTGGTCGCCGGGCGGTACCGGCTGACCGAACGGATCGGACGCGGCGGCATGGGCACCGTATGGCGGGCCGAGGACGAGGTGCTGGGGCGGCAGGTCGCGCTCAAGCAGCTGCATCCCCGCCCGCACCTGTCCGACGACGAACTGGCCACCCTCTACGAACGCACCCGCCGCGAGGCCCGCAGCGCGGCCCGGGTCGTCCACCCCAACGTGGTCGTCGTGCACGACGTGGTGGACGACGACGGCCGCCCCTGCGTCGTGATGGAGTACGTCGCCGCGCCCACCCTCGCCGACCTCCTCGACGGCGGCCGGACGCTCCCGCCCGAGGAGGCCGCCCGGATCGGCCTCGGCATGATCGGCGCGCTGCGTGCCGCGCACGCCGCGGGCGTCCTGCACCGGGACGTCAAGCCCGGCAACGTCCTGCTCGGCCCCGGCGACCGGATCGTGCTCACCGACTTCGGCATCGCGCTGACCGCCGGCTCGTCGACACTCACCCAGACCGGCCAGATGGTCGGCTCGATCCCCTACATGGCCCCGGAGCGGCTGCGCGGCCTGACTCCGGGTCCGGCCTCGGACCTGTGGTCGCTGGGGGCCACGCTGTACCAGACGGTGGAGGGCCGGCCGCCGTTCCGGCGCGGGACCGCGATGGAGACGGCGTACGCCATCGTCACCGACCCCGTCGAGCCGATGAAGCAGGCGGGCCCGCTGGAGCCGCTCGTCCAGCTGCTGCTCGCCAAGGACCCGGCGGACCGCCCCTCGGCCGAGCAGACGGAACGCGCGTTGCTGGCGACCCGGTCCGGAGCGGTGACGGAGGCGACGACACGGCGGCAGCCGACGCGGACGGAGCAGGTGCCGGCCGGGGCCCAGCCGACCGGGCCGACGGCCACCGAGCCGCAGCCGACCGGGCCTGTGCACGCCGAGCCGGTGCACGCCGAGCCGGTGCGCGGGGCCGCCGGTGCGGGTCGCCGCCGGCGGCGCGCCCGGCGTGGCCGGGTCGTCCTGGCGGCCGGGGCGCTCACCCTCGCGGCGGCCGCCGCGGTCACGGCGGCCCTCGTGCTCCCGCGCACACCCGACGACAAACACCCGACGACGACGCCAAGGACGACGACGGCGAGCTCGGCCCCCTCTCCGTCTCCCCTCCCCCAGGGCTACCACCTCGTCACCGACAAGAGCCTGGGCGTCTCCTTCCCCGTCCCCGACGACTGGACCGCCGGCACCCGCGCCACCGACGAGGTCACCTACAAGGACCCGACCGGCCTGGCCGGCGTCACCATCGGCGTGGTGGAACCGGCCGGCGCGAACCCCGTCACCCATTTCGCCGACATCGAGGCCAACACCAGGGTCAACTACCCGACCTACCGCAGGCTGCGGATGCAGCGGACCGCCTTCCGCGGGCAGCCGGCCGCGATCTGGGAGTTCACCTTCCGGGGCCGGGCCCGCGTCTTCCGCGCCATCGACCTGGGTTACGGCACGGAGGGCGGCCGGGAGTACGACATCTACCTCTCCGCGCCGGACGCGCAGTGGGACACCTACCGGCCGGTCTTCGACAACGTGAGGGACGGATTCCGTACGACCGGCTGACCGCTCGGCAACGGGGACCTTCGGCCGCTAAGTTGTCCGGCATGAGCAACCTTGACCGCGCGCCCGTTCCGAGCGTGTGCGGCGGCCGCGGATTCGTCGTCGCCGAACCCGTCCGCGAGCTGCTGAGCCCCCGCCACGTGCAACTCGGCGAGTCGACCGAGGTGCGCCGGCTGCTGCCGAACCTCGGCCGTCGCATGATCGGCGCATGGGCGTTCGTCGACCACTACGGACCCGACGACATCGCCGACGAGCCCGGGATGCAGGTCCCGCCGCATCCGCACATGGGGCTGCAGACGGTCAGCTGGCTGCACCAGGGCGAGGTGCTGCACCGCGACTCCACCGGCAGCCTCCAGACGATCCGCCCGCGCGAGCTGGGGCTGATGACCTCGGGCCGGGCGATCAGCCACTCCGAGGAGAGCCCCAAGTCGCACGCCCGGTACCTGCACGGCGCGCAGCTGTGGGTGGCCCTCCCGGACTCCCACCGCCACACGGACCCGAGGTTCGAACACCACCCCGATCTGCCGACGGTCACGGCCCCCGGCCTGACCGCCACGGTCATCCTCGGCTCCGTCGACGGCGCGACGTCCCCCGGTACGACGTTCACCCCCATCGTCGGCGCGGACCTGGCCCTCGCCGAGGGCGCCGACCTGCGCCTGCCCCTGGAGCCCGACTTCGAGTACGGCGTCCTGGCGATGTCCGGCGAGGTGCACGTCGACGGCGTTCCGGTGCTCCCGGGCTCGATGCTCTACCTGGGCTGCGGCCGCACCGAACTCCCGCTGCGCGCGGAGTCGGACGCGTCGATCATGCTCCTGGGCGGCGAGCCGTTCGAGGAGGAGCTGATCATGTGGTGGAACTTCGTCGGGCGTACCCAGGACGATATCAAACAGGCTCGCGAGGACTGGATGAGCGGGTCGCGATTTGGGGAAGTGAAGGGTTATGACGGAGCACCTCTGCCTGCCCCCGAACTGCCGCCGGTGCCGCTGAAACCGCGGGGTCGAGTGCGCTGAGCAGGAACTTCACAACCTGACACACACAGCACCGGGCGAGGTGAAACACACCCCGCCCGGTTCGCACAGACAGCAAGAGCAAACCCCTGTCACACCACTCGTTCCACCGCACCTCAAGGTGCAGGTTTCGCCAGCCGTAGTCAGCTTTGATCGGACTGATGCTGACCCAATGCTGACTTTACTGACAGGTAGTCACACCGCTGGGGAGGGCTCCGTCCTCGCTTCGCGCGCCACACTCACCTCGACGTTCTCGGACTCGCACTGCGAGTCGCCTGCGGGCGGCCCTTCCCGCGGGCAGCGAAAATCGCCTTGCCCTGCAGGAACCATGCTGACCGCAGTCCCAGTTATGGGGTCTCCACAAACCCAGCGCTTGGCACTCCCGGGCGCCGTATCACTGGGCAGTGCCTCAGAAGCGGTTCGCCCGGCAGCGCTCCGAAGCTCGCCTCCACCGCACAGCTCACGCGCTGGGGACCATCCTTGCGGGTACAGGAAGCAGGGTGCATACCCGTCCAGGGTGATCGCGAAGCAGGAACCATCGCCGCGGGCGCGGGGAACAGCCAGTCACCAGCTCGTTCTGGCGCGCCGGAGAGGAACCATCCCTGCGCGCGAGGAGCAGCACTGAACGGGGATGCCTAGTCGAGCACCTTGAGCACAGTCGCCGCCGGTTGCGCGCTACTGCTCGGTGCAACCAACAGCATCGTCGCGTTCTCCTCGGCGATGGGAACGCAAGTTCACTGATGTCGAAGACGCGTTCCCGATCCGCGCAGGAACGCACTTACGAGTCCCTCTCCTCGGTACTGCGACGTACTCTGCTGGGTGGCCTCGTGCTCGCCGCGCTACTGGCCGTCGCCGGTTTCCTCGCGTATCCGACCCGCGCGAGGAGCCCCGCCTCGACGCAGCCTGTCCAGACCCCGAAGGTGGCATCGCCCAAGGCGACCGATGGCAAGCGTGCGACCGTCAGAGCGCCGCCCAAGACGAGCCGCTTCCAACCGACACCATCAATCCCGCGACGGACAGTTACGTGACGACCCTGGAGTGTGATACGGGTAGAGATCTTCACGTCCGCTGGCGGAGCGGAGGCGGAAGAGTACGCGCTCTCATACGGGGCCGGGGCGGGGGACGTTAATGGTCGATGCGTCGGGCAGAGCCACCAGTGCCGGGGCTCCTGAGACTGCCACGGGCCCGGACGGTTCGCCGCACGCGATCTTCGGGCTCGCCCCGCGCGAAGACAGCGGCTCGGAGACGTTGGGCCGTTACCGCTACCAAGCGGAAGTAGCCGCGCGGGACTGCCTAGCTATGCTCACAGAAGACGGGATCGACTTCGTCGTCTGTGAATGGCACGAAGACTTCGTAGTGGCATTCACAGACGGGGCCGTGGAACTCGTCTCGGTCAAGCATCGCGAAGAGAACCAAGGCACCTGGACGCTCGTCAAGTTGTGCAAGACCGGCGGCCTTACCCACCTCTTCGACCGCTGGTGCGCCTGCGGGTGCGCCGCAAACGTGCGGCTCAGGCTGGCCACCAACGCGGCTATGAATCCAGCCAATGCCGGTCCCCTGGCTCGGATGTGCGGTCCGGATCCCGAGATCACAGACGGCCTGTCAGCCATGGTCGACACGGTCGCCCGCCAAATGTTGAAGGTCCGCTGGGACGAGCCCTACGACAACGTCCCCGAGACTCCCAAAGTGCCGCTCGCGGACATCCAGATACCGTCAGGTTTTGCGGAGAGGGTTAGACAGTTCCTCGCGGTCCTGGAGATCTCCTGCGATCCTCCCCAGCGTGCACACATCACGGACGTCAACATCCAGAGTCTGCTGGTGCCCGCGGTCGAGCGTCTGCAGCTGACGCATGTCGACATGGCGGCCAGTTACCGAAACATCGTGGATCGGATCGAGCGCGCCAATCGTGACGAGAGTGATCGCGGCCAGCTCGCCGCGTACCTCGCCGATCCGAGCCGCGTCCGCTACAGCACGCAGATGCGGCAGCGCATCGCGCGACGGACCATCACCCGCGACGTCCTCCGTGCAGAGATGGCGTACACGTCAGTCCAACTAGCCACGTTCCCACGGGGCCAGGTCCCCCTGGTAGCGCCGGGGGGTGCCAGGCTCAAGCGCAAGTTGTCGCGCGGCCTGGTCCCCTCGGACGAGGCCGCGTTCGCGGAACGGCTCCGCTCGGCGTGGTACGCCACGTGGTCCGAGCGACGCTCCGGCCTCACCGGGGACGACACCGATCTTCTGAACCTGTCCACGGATGTCCTGGAAGTCGTCTTCGAGTGCAAGCGCCACGCCCGCTCGCAGATCCAGGACGGCAGCGCGTACGGCAGCATGATGAATGACCTGATCGCCCAGCGACTCAAGGTCGACGGGCTGTCCACGCCGCCTCCGTTCCTGGTGAAAGACCAGCATCTGCTGGGGCTGGCATATCAGCTCTGCGACGAGTGCCTCTTCTACTTCTCCGAGAACTTCGACGCCGACGGTGAAGCGTCATGACGCCGGGCGCCGATTTCGAGGCGGCGGCCGGCCGTATGCGGACCCTGCGGCGGCAGGCCGAGCAGCGCGAGAGCCAGTATCACGAAGCGCGGGTTCTCTTGCTCATTGCGCAGTTCACCACCGCCAAGAGCAGTCTCACCGGTTTGACCAAGCTCGCCAAACTCGACTTCCTGCTGCGCTACCCGGCGATGCTGGAGCGTCTCCTGCCGGCCGGTCAAGCCTCCTGGCCGGAAGGAACCGCCCCGTCCCCGGAGGAGCGGCTGGCGGTGGAGAGCCGGATGACCCGCTACAAGTACGGGCCCTGGGATCAGCGCTACTACAGCATTCTGGGCTCCCTCGCCGCCCGCGGCCTGATCACCTACGGCGATACGGCCCGAGCTGAGTTCCGCGTCACCGAGCAGGGCGCCGCTGCTGCGTCCGCCCTGGCCTCCACCCCGGAATGGTCCGTCGTCGCCAGCCGGATCAAGCTCCTCAAGAAGCATTTCAACAAAACAGGATCGGCCTTGAAGAACCTCATCTACGACCGTCTGCCCGATGCGGTGGACCGGCCCTGGCGGACGGAGATCTGACATGGCCGTCAACCTGCGCGTCCTCGCCTTGACCGTCACCACCGCAGAGACGGAGAAGACCTACCGCTTCGATCGCCCGGCCACCGTGATCACCGGCCCCATCGGCACCGGCAAGTCCAGTCTGCTGATGCTCTTCAAGCACGCCCTCGGCGGGGCCGCCATGCTCACCCCGGCCGTCCGCGACCACGTCCTGTCCGTCCAGGCCGAGGTCGTGGCCGGTACCGAACGCCTCGTCCTGCGGCGCACCATCGGGGGCGAGACCGCCAATACCGTCGACCTTCTGGACCCGCACTCCCTCGCCCTTGAGCGCACCCTGCCCCTGCGCAGCACGGACAACGGCGGCACGACGCTCTCCGACCACCTGCTGGACGCTCTGGGCTTTCCCCGCGTACAGATCGCCGCGCGCCGCGAGGGAGCAGCACGGCCGCAGAACCTCACCTTCAACGACCTGTACGCCTACGTCTATCTCCAGGCCCGCGAGATCGACCGGCAAGTCGTCGGACACCTGGACTCCTGGTTCGAGCCCAAGCGCAAAGAGCTCTTCCGGTTGATGTTCGCGCTAACCGACAGCGTGCTGCTGGAGCTCAAGGCCACCGCGAGTCGGCTCACGGACAGGCTGAAGGCCCGATCCGCCGAGCACGACAACGTCGGCCAGTTCCTCGCGGCCTCCGATCCCCGCAGCGACGACGAGCTACGGGCCGAACTCGTGCAGCTGCGCGACACTCTGGGACGGGCCGAGTCCGCGCTGGCAAGCCTCCGCACCGAGCTGGAGGAACAGACGGCGGCCGACACCGCGCTGCGGGAGGAACTGCAGGCCGCAATCCACGCCGCCCGGCAAGCCGAGGAGGAAGTTTCCGCTTCCGCCGACCTTGTGGAGGCACGACGGGCGGTGGTCGCCCAGGTCCAGCTCGACCTTTCCCGTCTCGCGCGGTCGGCCACCGCGATCGATCAGTTGTCCCCTTTCGAATTCGTCGTCTGCCCGCGCTGTATGCAGTCGCTGACCACACGGGCCGTTCAGGACGGGCACTGCGTCGTCTGCCTCCAGCCCGATCCCGTCGAGGCCGATGTCAACCCGGCGGCCATCGAAGAGACACGCACAGTCCTGCAGCAACAGCTTGAGGACGCGCAGCACGTCGAGCAGTCCGACGAGGCGCACCTGCAGGCCTCACGGCAGCAGTCGCAACAACTCAACTTCACCGTCACCAGCCTGCGTCGGCAGCTCGACGCCCAGACCCGCGATGCGGTCGCACCGCGCTTCGACGCCATCGCCGATGCGAGCACCCGCGTCGCCGGGCTCAAAGCCAGCATCGATGCCATCACCCAACTGCGGGAATCCTGGGCGCGTGTCCGCGCCATCGACAAGGACATCCGCGACATCAAGGCCGAGCGCCGGCAAGTCAACAAGGACATCAAGGAAAAAGCCGAGCAGCTCAAAGCCAGCCAGACACTGCTCGGCGACCTCAGCACCGAATTCGGCCGCCTGCTCACCAGCTGGCACCTGCCGTGGATCCAAACGGCCGTCATCGACCGCGACAGCTACCTGCCCGTGGTCGACGGACAACCCTTCGAAAGCCTGCAGGCCTCCGGCGGCGGCATCGCCACCTCCGTCAACCTTGCCTACAGCCTTACCCTCCTCGCCTTCGGCCTCGACCACGCCGACGTCTTGGTCCCGTCTCTTCTCGTGATCGACTCACCGCGCAAGGCCTTCGGAAACAACGACTCCGACCGGCAACGTGCGGCTGAGATCTACAGCCGTTTCAGGACGCTGGCTGACGCCTACGGAGACCGCCTCCAACTGATCATCGCCGACAACGACCCCCCGCCCATTACCAGCGACTCCTTCGGCAAGGTGGAATTCGACTACGAAAACCCCATGGTTCCCGGCGTCGACCACCCCGGCCCCGAACACGTCACGCGTATCGAAAGCCAGGCGGAGAGCTGACGAGAAGTTCCGAGCGCCCTGGCTCGCGAAACGAACCAGCCGTTGTCCACGCCGAGTTCGGCACGACTCCGTCGTCGTGAGCGTGACGTCGCGACTACCCCCTCGTTGGTCGTGCGAGACCCTGCGAGAAAGGCGACCCTCCTCGCCGCCCCCAGGGACTGATGGGCAGTGCTCGGTCCAACCCACCTCGGGCATGGCACGGCCCGGAGCACCGAGACCCTTGCCTTCCCCCGTAGGTGTGGGTCTCGCGCATGAGCCGGCGCCCGCACCACCGGAGGCCCAGCATGTTCTGCACCCGTCTCACCCGCGCCCGGTGGCCGTGCCGCCACGAGATCACGGACTGGCCGGGCGTACGACGGCATGCCGGTCCCGGTGGCAGCCTGCTGGCAGCATCTCACCGGCGACGAGCGCGAGAAGTGCAAGGCCGCCCGCGCCCGCCGGAACGCAGAGATCCGCGAACGGTTCGAGAAGATGCGCGCCGAGCTGCTGGCCCGGGGCGAGTCCGTGCCCGAGCAGGAACTCCGGGAGGCGAGGCCCTGCACCGGGGAGTGCATCACCCTGGCCGACCAGTGGGACCGGGAGAACCCCGGACGGTCCTACGACCACAGCGACAGTTGCCATCGTCTCCTGCGCCCGCTGCGACGAGCACGTCTGCATCCTCTGCACGGCGCGTGACCACTGCGTCGGTACCCCGTGCACCAGCCCGAGCGCCCTCCCGGGCGACGACTTCGGCCCGGTCGAGGATGAAGTCGACCTCGGACCGAACCCCCGCGGTTACCTCAACACGCTGGTCGGCCAGCTCGCCCGCGTCACCGGCCAGCCGCACGCCACGGTCAACGTACGGATCAACCAGGAGCTGCTGCCCAAGAAGAACTGGGCGTCAGCGAAGGTGACCCTGCTGCCGCAGAACTGCGCGCCGTCGAAGGTGACCCTGCTGTCGCGGAACTTCGCGCCGGAGAAGTCTCCGCCGTCGAACGTGACCTCGGTCAGGCCGAAGTCCTGGCCCTGCCAGGAGTGCGGGTGTTCGGAGGGAAGGCGGAGGTGGTCGCGGATGAGGCGGATGACGGTGTGCCGGACCTCCCGCAGGGCTCGGTAGGCGTGCCGGGCCTCCGCATCGTCCGCCGGAAGGTCGGGCTCGGCGGTGTAAGGCAAGCGGAGGTAGGCGCACAGCACGTCGATGCACGTCTGGCGCAGGGCCCGGGTGGGGGCGTCGTCGGCGAGGCCGGCCAGGGCGTGCACCCCGCCGAAGAGCTGATACGCCGCCTCCACGTTCATCGAGAAGGCGCAGTCCGGCACAATCGCCGGGGACGAGCGGCCGGAGCTGGCCGGCGCCCTGTTGTGGGTCGAGGAGAAGAGGGTGCACGGCATCGTCGCCCCGAACCTGGCTCAGTGCTGGAAGCACGGCGGTCGCGCGTTCATGGCCGACCAGGGCGAGATTCTGCCCGACGACCCCGAGGACACGATGCGTACCGCCATGCGCCAGATGATGGGCGTCTTCGCCCAGCTCGACCGCAGCATGACCGTGGCCAAGCTCCGCCGCGGCCGCCGTATCAAGGGCGAGAAGGGCCAGTACGCCTACGGCCCCCCGCCGTAGGGATGGCAGGCTCACAAGAAGGAGCTGACCGAGGAGGAGATGGAGCAGGCCGGCCGCACCCGCGCCCGCCAACTCCGAGACGAGGACGAACTGTCCTACCGCGAGATCGCCGGAATCCTGGAGGCCGAGGGGATCCGCCCGAAGCGGGGGGAGCGCTGGGACCCGGAGACCGTCCGCCGAATGCTCGCCAACACCACCAACCGCCGCCCCTGAGGGCGCGCACCTCGTAGCGGCATCAAGGGTGGCGCGTCCGGTACGCCTTCTGGCGGCAGGCATTGGAGCAGTACCGGCGCGGGCGCCCCGTTCGTGACGGCCCGCGAGCGGACCACGGGACGTCCATGGGGCGCCAGCACTGCTGACAAAGCGGCTCAAACATCTCCTCTACTCGCCATTCCCGGATGAGCGAGCGCAACTCACTATCAATCAGGATTGTGGGATCAAACGCATCAATCTCGTATGCGTAGTCCGCTAGCTCCAGGGCCCGCGAAGGATGACGCAACGCCGAGACAGTCTTGCTGAAGGACAGGCGCACTCGCTTCGGATCGATCTGGAGCTTCTCGGCCACCAACTCGTCCGAGGCGTTGTAGAGCACGACGGCCAGGAAGATGATCGCGCGCTCCTTGCCGAGGCCGCGGAGCACCTCCGCCAGCACGGTAGTGCGTTCGACGCGAGGCCGGTCGACATATCTGCTGCCTGACACACGCTCTTTCATCGTTCCTCCCTCCGTACGACAGCGGGCTCCGAGGGCTCGGCACGCATGAGGACTACGGTCGACCCGGCCACGGGTTCCGTCTCCCCGGCTGACTGCTGCGGTAGTGCCGGCGGTGGCGTGGGCCGCCCCCACGGCAGGAGCCCGCACAGCGCGGAAATTACATGGGCCAGCCCCAACAGAACGACCGGGAGGTCGGCCCGGTCGACCCGGCGCAGGGCGACCCATGCCACGACCCCGACCAGCAGCAGGATGGACACCAGCACAGCGGCGGCGGCGAGCGCCAGCGAGACCGGCACGCCGAAGACAGTGCCGGGAGAGAGAGCGGACAGCAAGGCGGGAGCCTCCAGGAACGAGAAAGGCCCCCGGGGCGTGGCGCCGAGGGCCTGGTCGGAAACGAGAAAGGCTCCCGCTTCTCGACGAGAAGGAGAGCCTCAAACAGAAGCGGGACGCACGAATAGCGTCCCGGGAGGGAGCGTCTCACATCCCTGATCGCCCGTCAATCCCCTTGTTTGAGCAGGTCACTTGGGTTGTGGAGTAGGGAGAAGAGTTTCGTAACGGTCTCATTCATCTGCCCTGCGCACGCTAGACACCCTTGTTGGACACCGGGTCGAGGCTGTTGCAGCCGCTGCCCCCGCGTGCCCACAAACCGATCGGTTGTTGCACACCGAGCTTCTCCGTGGCCGCCACCGCTCACATATCCGGAATCCAGATGCGACGAAGCACGGTACGGAAAAACGGGTATGACGGGCGGTCAGGGGAGATCATGACCACTGCGGATCTGTCGGCCACTGCGAGCGCCATGACCCGTCAGACCGACCCCGACGTCCGTCCCCTGCAGTTCGACCCGGACACCGAGGCCCGCCTCACCCAGCTCGACCACGAGGCCACCGCCCACGTCGAGAACAACCGCCCGGCAAGCTCACCGCGCCCGCCACCATCGACCGCCGCCTGTCCGGGGTCGTCGTCACCGCCCGCCGGCAGCTCAAGCTGCAGCTGCAGAAGGACATCGCCGAGGAGGCCCGCGCCCTGCTCAAGGCGAAGGTCAAGCAGGTGGAGAAGGACGGGGAGACCCGCGGCCGCGGCCCGGCGCCCGCCCTGCCGGTGCGCCACATGGAGAAGGTCGCCGCCGCCCTCCCGAACAACCGGTTCGGCGTGCGCGATCTCCCCCTGATGACGCTGCACTTCGCCATCGCCGGCCGCGAGCACGAACTCGCCCACCTCCGGGTGCGCGACATCGCCGAGGACCCCGAGGGCCGCGGGCTCATCGTGGACATCCGGGTGTCCACGGTGAAGCCGCGCAAGGTCGAGATCCCCTACGGCTCCCGCGCTCACCTCTGTCCCGTGCGCGCCTGGCGGCGCTGGAAGCAGGACCTGGGCGAGGACGTCGATCCCGACTCGTTCGCGTTCCGCGCCGTGCACAATCGATGGAATACCGTACTGCCAGGCGGCATCGATCCCGTGACCGTCGGCGACATCCTGACCCGCATCGGCGCCCGCGCCGAGCTGGACATCCGGCCCACCGGGCACAGCCCCCGCCGCGGACTGGTCACCGAGTCCTCCCGCGCAGGCAACCCCGACGCCGTGGCGGAGAAGCAGGGCGGATGGGCCCCCGGCTCCAAGGTGATGCGCCGCTACCGCGGGGAAGAGGACGGCTTCACCGAGAACGCCCCGCATGGCGTGCTGTGTAGGCCTGGCACCCCGGACGGCGAGCCGTCCGGGGCCTGGTATGCCCGCCGCGGGTCACGGCGGTGAGAGCTCCTTCGCTACACCAGCCGCAGTACCGGCCGGCTGTCCGGCATCCCCAGCAGTTCCCTGACCCGCGACAGCGGCCAGGCCAGTTCCTGGGCCAGTTCTCGTACGCCCAGCCCCGTCTCTTGGGTCGCCAGGTCGAACGCTTGGGACAACAGGACCGGCTGCTCCCCTGGGTAGCCGGTGACCGGCTCCGGGGCGAAGCCGGGCTGGTTGTCCAAGGCCCGTAGCCGCTGGTAGGTACGGCTCGCCGTGGCGTCGGAGATCACGCCCAGCTCGCGACAGCGGTACACGAGGGAGTGCACGGACACCCCCCAGGTCCGAGGCAGGCCGACTAGATGTCCCAGATCCATCCGGCGCGGCAGCAAGGGCAGGATGCTGGCCTGTGGCGTGAGGAACTCCGCGGCGAAGGCGTCCGCTTCCCGTTCCTGCCGGCTGTCGCCGGTGGCCTCGCCGTGCAGCAGCAAGTGGCCGAGTTCGTGGGCCGCGGTGAAGCGGTGACGGTAGACGTCGTTCGCACGGTTGCGGGTGAGCACCACCAGCGGGCGTGCCGAGCGCGAGGAGAAGGCGTCGACCGTCGCGGCAGCGGCATCGGCCTCCGTCGGCAAGACCACCACGATGCCGTGCGCCTCCATGCGCCGCACGAGATGGGTAACCGGACCGTCCCCGAGGTCCCACTGACGCCGCAACTCCTGTGCGGCGGCGGTCGGTTCCGACGGGAGAGCCATACCAGGGTGCACCTCGCCGCCGGCGAAGCCGGGCAGGTCCACGGGCGGTAGCTGCACCCGGCGCTCCAGCGCGTAGGTCAGCTCCCAGACCTGCTCGGCGAACGCCAGGGCCCGCTCGCGCTGGGCCTTCGGTGTGCTGCGCAGGCTGCGGAAGTGGGCCATCGAGGAGTCGAGGCGCTGGCTCGGCCTGCCGGCGATGAAGAACTCCACCGGCACGTCAAGAACCTTCGCCAGGTGCGGCACTAGGTCGGGGCGTGGGCGGGAAGCGCCCGTCTCGTACTGGCCGACCGCCGCCGGGGTCACGTCGAGGTGGTCGGCCACGTCCTTCTTGGTCATCCCGGCGAGACGCCGAGCCTGGGTGAGCCGGGCGGGGTCGAAGGCGTCGGCCACGGCCCGAGGGGTGGCTGCGCGGTCCTCCAGTCCCGGAAGGACGGGGTGGTCAGATTTCATCGTTCTCGCTGTTCAGAGGCAAAATAGGGGCCACTTCGCTCACCGGGGCGACATCGAGCTTCCGCTCCGCGTCAGGGCGAGGAGCCAGGGCGACGAGGGGCTGCTCGCCCTCGTCGAAGCCCGGGTGGTCGGCCATCTGCTGCGGGATCGTGAGCTTCGGAGTCGGCGCGACCGGCAAGGGCAGCGACTCCGGGTCGATGACCCACTCCAGGGTGCCACTCTCGTCCGCCAGAGCCGCAACACCCCAGTAGGGCTTGAGAAGTCCGGACGCGTTGCAGGCGAAGGGCACGAGGACCAGGCGCGTACCCTCCGGCAGGGCTGCTAGTTTCGGCCGCAGGACGACCGCACTCGGGTCGAAGGCGTACTCCCCGAAGAGGTCCGCCTGCTCCGAGGGCGGAGCGAAGGCGAACAGCTCGCGGATCACCGACCAGACGTTCTGGATCCGCGCCGCGCGGACGTTGGTGTCCTTCTTGGCGAAACAGAAGGGGTACAGCAGTCCGTTGCCGATCCGGACCAGGTCGAACTGGAAACCGTTGGGCTTCACCAGCTGAGCGCCCGGGAGGTCCGCCAGCTGCTCACTGACCCGCTCGAACGCTCCGCGGTAACGGGCAATGCCGTGCACCTGGGTGGAGGTCACATCCGCTTCCAGATGCGAGGCGCGCGCGTTGGCCTGCATGTCGACCAGTGCCTGACCGATTCGGTCACGGACGGTCCGAGCCGTCCCCTCGTCGGTGAACAACTCGCTGGCCCAGGCGGAAACAGGGATGTCCATGCAACCGACCCTTTCGGTTGAGGGCTTCACATCGAAGCGCGACGGCATTGCTATCACTTTAGTTGATCACAGTCAAATTGCACATCTGCTTTCGAGTATGCGGCCGACAGGGAACAGACGGGGCTACCCCGACCCGGCGTCGAGCAGCGGACACGGGTGCTCGACCTGGCCGCACTGCAGGAGTCGGCGCAGAAGACGAAGACCTCCCGCGGCGAGTCGACCAACGAGGCCGCGGTGCACGAGTTGCCCAAGCCGAAGACGAAGACGACCGCGAAGGCGGAGGCGGAGGCGGCCAAGAAGATGGCGGGCCGCCGTCCGTGCACCGCCCAGATGTCCAGCCCATCGGGCTTGGCCCCGCCGCGGACTGGTCACCGAGTCCTCCCGCGCCGACAACCCAGACGCCGTGGCCGGCGCTACCACGAGGACGACGACGGCTTCAAGGAGAACGCCCTGCACAGTGTGCTGTAGTCGCGTGGGCGGTCGTGGGCCCCTTTCGCGCGGTCCATCCGGCCGTGACAAACGTCAGATCATGCGAGGGGTACACGTAGGCCGCCAGTTCCCAACGGGTAGTTGAACCGTTGAACGCCACCATGGGGCGGGGACCAGTAACGATCCCCGCCGAGCGCGAGAGGATCAGGCAGTGCCTCCCGGTACAGTTAGCCCCGCGTACTCCCCCAGGTTATTGAGAACCGCGCTCCGACCAGCAGAGAAAAGCCGGTCGAGCGAAATCACGGAGGGTGCATCACCATCTGTAGGTGCCCCCACGTCTTGACATGCCCACGCTCAGTGGATAACGGGCCTGGCTGCCGACGAGGTAGCCCTCCCACACCCGTGTCGCCGAGCAGGGTGGCCGCACGGGTGATGGCGGAACCCGAGAGTCAACTCCCGTGGCCACATGGCCAACCCGTCAAGGTTGACCGACGCAACCCCGTCCAGATGGCGGTCAATTGCCTCTGGGCGCGCCAGCAAACACCCTGGTGGACAACCCGTCTACCCCGCTCCACGGTCCGTCTACCGATGTCCACCAGTGCTCCACGCGCGACGGCCCACCCGCTTCCACGACCACGTTTGCCGTGGTCCGCGACCTGTCCACCGGCGTCCACCACCCATATACATCGGTGGACGCCCGTCCACCGCACTCCACACGGCCGTGCGCATCTGTAGACGGGCCTGCTCCGTGTCCGCACTCGGGACGTCCACGATTGCGCGCGACATCCCCACCGAGGACCCTCCCCTTGACCTCCGGGCAACCAGCCAGGTTGACCGCACATTGACCGAGGCACCCCCCTGACGCGAGTCCCCGTTCCTGCCTTCACCCGATCGGGCCGGTCCCGGCACCGCCGGCCAGGCCCGTTATCCGGGGGAGCCCAGCTTGCGGCCGACCACGCTTCCGGGACCACAGCACGCTGAAGAGTCGTCTGGAATGAAAGCCAGTCGACCAACAGCTGAATCACGTTTGGTGAACGTGATTTGGCGCCAACCACAAAATCAAAAACAGAAATATCAGCAAGTTGATTTCACGCATCTGAAATCGTGCCGGAAACGGGAGTTTGGAAGACTTAAGAATAGTTCCAAAGTCGTGGTAGTGTAGACACACGACCAAGAGTCGTTGTAACAACGTCCTACACGCGCGAAGCCCCACGCTCGCCTGGAAGCAGTGCGCGGGGCCTCACGGTCTAGCAACCGGTGTTGGACGACGATGGGCCCGCCCCTGGCCGGGGGTTAGGGCCCATCAGCTTCTCTAACCGCAGGTCACCAGTCCTTCCGGCCGAAGTACGCGGCCTGGAGGACGGCTCCCACGAACCGGGCCACATCCGTGGCCCGGCGAAGAAGCTTCACCCACACCGGATCATCACCCCCTTCGGGGCTCGTTCCGGTGAGCACACCTACACCTCCTCTCGCTGGGTAGACCAGCTGGAGCCACCCGGGCGTACCGAGGAGGTATTGAACGCAACGTTACACTATCGGCGGTACTCCACCGCCTTCTCGCCAGGGGCAACGGGCCCTTTCCGACCGGCGTCAGTGATAAGTCTGCGGAATCCGCGATATCTACCCTAGAAAGCCGCCGACCTGGCTTGCGGAAAACCCGCAGGCCAGGGCCTCAGCGTGTAGATACACCCACTCATTTATGTGCCGGTGTGCGTCCCCCGCCACCCTTGCGCGCGGAGCCAGCCGGGGGCCGGCCGACACGCATTCGGCGTCCGGAACCCCAAGTCCCCTCACCCCCGGTCGCGTACCGAGGGCACCTGACCAACGTCCGCCTCAGCTCGGAGCGGGGCAGAGAACCGTCCGGCGCCCAGCCTGCCATCGGGCTACAACGGCGCCGGCGCTGTACCGCGTTCGCAGTCGACGAGAACCCGGGCCGTGTCCTTCTCTAGCTCGACGATCCACCTGTCATTGAGCCGAGCGGTGGCGAAGTGGTCCGCCACGAAATCGGCGGCGACCGGTTCGCGAGCGTCCACCGAGGTGACGAACACCCCCGGTTCCTACAGCCCCCAGTCCAAGCGCACCCGGGCGTAGCGCCCGTCCTGCTGTAGCAAGATCACCGTGCGCACCGGTCCGCGGTCGGGTGGTCCCGGCGACGTCGCCGGTGAACTCGATCCGGCCGGGCAGCACGGCCAGCACGTCGACCGCCTCGCCCAGCTCCCGCAGCGAGGAGCGGCGGATCAGTTTGAGCCCGCCGTAGCCGTAGACGAGGGCGCTGACTGGGTTACGGGCCCGCCACACTCGCATCGACACACCCTCCGCGAGCGGTTCGACGGCGGGCAGGGCGAACTCCGCGGCGAAGACGAAGTCGCCGTCGGCCAGGAGGAACTGCTCGTGGTCGACCACCTCTGCCGCCACACGGCTCTTCGGACTGCCTGCAAGTGGAATAACCAGCGCGTTCGCTCGATTGGTCTCCTTGCAAAGATCACGGGAGGGGGCGCTGGTGGCCGAACTGATGTTGTTCCGGCAGGACTCGGACGGGCGGGACGTCGAGCTGTCCGGCTCGACGGTGGCGCTGGAGGTGGAGCTGCAGCGGCGGGTCGAGGCTGGCCTGGAGCAGATGCTGGGCATCCGGTTCGTGGCGTCGGAGTACGCGACCGGTCCTTGGCACCGAGGGCGGATCGACACTCTGGGGCTGGACGAGAACGGCAGCCCGGTGGTGATCGAGTTCAAGAAGGGCTCCGACAGCGGGGTGCTGTCGCAGGCCGTCTCGTATCTGTCCTGGCTGCGCTCGGCGCAACACGAGTTCGAGGCGTTGGTCCGGAAGGTGCTTGGCGGCGAGGCCTCCGAGTCGATCGACTGGCGTCGACCGCGGATGGTCTGCATCGCGGCTGGCTTCTCCCACCACGATCGCGTGGCCGTGCAGTGGCTGCCCGAGCGGATCGACCTAGTGCGCTATCGGGTCTTCGAGGGCGGCCTGTTGAGCCTGCTGCTCGTCGACTCCTCACCCGGCTCGCCGAGCACCGCTCCCACCAGGCGGAATCGGGGCCGGGACGCGGTGGTCGACGGCGCTTCGGCGGTACCAGTGGTTCCTTCGCCCACAGGTGCCAGCCGCGTTCCCGAGTGTCTGCGAGGCCTGTACGGGGAGTTGGATGAGGCGCTCACAGCGTGGGGCGAGGTCGAGGTCGCGGCGCTGCGGCACTACATCGCCTACCGGCGGCTGGTGAACGTGGCTTCGGTGATCTTCCGTCCGAAGCACGAGGCGATCCTCGTGTATCTCAGACTCGACCCGGACTCTGTCGAGCTGGAGGAGGGCTTCACCCGGGATATGCGCGGCATCGGGCACCTGGGGACCGGAGACCTGGAGGTACGGGTCGTCTCGGCGGCCGACCTGGAGAAGGTGGCGCCGCTCATCCGGCGGGCGTTCGAAGCGGCCTGACGCAACGGGAAGGGCGGCTGGTGCATCGGCTTCTCGATGCGCCGGCCGCCCTTCGGCGTCTGCGGGCCGCCGGCCCCGGGCTCTCCGCTCTCATGCTCATGCCTCCGGTCCGGCCAGCTCGAAGTCGTTCTTCGTCAGCTCGGCGCGCAGCCGCTGTTCGGCGACGTCGGCGTAGTGCGCGGAGAGCTCGATGCCCACGAAGCGGCGTCCCTCGCGCAAGGCCGCGACCCCCGTGGAGCCGCTGCCGGTGAACGGGTCGAGGACGACGCCGCCTTCGGGGCAGACCTGGACGAGCTGTCGCATGACCTCGACCGGCTTCTGGGTGATGTGGACCCGGCCCTTGCGGGGCTGGGAAGCGATGTAGTGGCCGGGCAGGTAGAGGTCACGGGTGTTGTCCAGGGAGCCCTTGACGCCCCAGAGGATGAACTCGGAGTCCTGCTTGGGCCCGCCCTTGCGGGGCCGGCTGGCGGGCTTGATCCACGGGATCGTGCCGCTCCAGGTCCACCCCGCCATCTGCAGCGCGTCGGTCGTCGTCGGTTCCTGGCGCCAATCGGAGAAGACCATGACCACGGCGTGCTCAGCCGAGGCCCGATACGCCTCTGTCAGCAGCTCGGTCAGCCAGGAGCGGTAGGAGCGCTGATCGCGGTTCTCGCCAGGGAAGTTGGCGAGGTCGTGGGCGCTGTTGCCGGTGACGTACTTGGCCCGCGCGGTGCGGCCGGTGCGGTCCGAGCTCGTGCGTCCGCCGGAGTTGTACGGGGGATCGGTGATCACCGCGTGGACGCTTTCGTCGGGGAGGGACTTCAGGACAGTTAGGGCGTCGCCTCGGTGCAGCGTGTAGCTCATAGGGAGGGCCTCTCTTCGGGCACGGCGCGGATCTGGACCTGCTCCGGACAGCGCTCAACGGCGTTCATCTCGGGCGAGGTCGTACCGGACCGTAACGGCGAATTCCGGCCGCACCCAACGAGGTGTCCCCCGCTACGAACTCCCGGACGGGAGTCGTTTGGCGCGGCCGGAATCCCGGTCTACTGTCTCACCGTGTCACCGGGCAGGAGGCTTGCTCTACCCCCGTTGACCTGCGTGTATCCATGTTGTCTCGTCCAACCGAGCGGCATCGACGGCACGTTGCCCATGTATCCGCGAGCGCCGTTCGGAGGTCTCGGTGACCTGTCTGAGATTACGAGTGCGGCTGGCTGCCGCACGGATCTGAAAACGGCGTCCGGGAGCTACCAACTCCTCTCACCCGGGCCCGCCCGAGAGGCGGATACACATCGGCGCGGTGCCGACGGCTTTGCACGAGAAGTCGGCGCCGCGCCTCCTGCCAACACAAGGAGCCGCTGCGATGCAGCATGCCCTGATAGACCCGCGCCCCGACCCGCCGCCACCTGGCCGGCACCGCCGTCTCGGTGAACGGCGGCGGAGGTGAAGAAGACGACCGGAGGCCTCCTCGGTCTCTGCGCGACGGGCCCGCTGCTGCTGGCCCTTCCGATCCTCGCCATCAGCGCCGGGACTGCCTCGGCCTCTTGCCCGACCAGCGATGCACGGGGTGTGGATGCCTCCTCTGTCGCCAAGCAGGTGAAGGCCATCCTGGCCGGAGGCGGCAAGGGCTCGGTCTCCGTACCGGGCCTGGACGAGGCGGCCGATCAGGTGCCCAACGCCAAGACGATCCAGGCCACGGGCGTCGCGATGAACATCCCCGCTCGGGGGCAGATCGTGGCCCTGGCGACCGCTCTGCAAGAAAGCGGCCTGCGGAACCTGACTTACGGCGACCGCGACAGCCTGGGCCTGTTCCAGCAACGGCCGTCGCAGGGCTGGGGCACGGCGAACGAGATCCTCGACCCGGTGCACGCCAGCACCAAGTTCTACGAGGGGCTCGAGAAGGTCTCCGGCTGGCAGTCCCTGTCCATTGCCCAGGCCGCGCAGGCAGTACAGAAGTCGGGCTTCCCCGAGGCGTACGCCAAGTGGGAACCGCTGGCCACCGCCCTGCAAGAGGCGATTGCGCCCCTGCTGCAGAAGGCCGGCGGCCCGTCGCCGAGTCCTTCGCCGTCCGGCTCGACCGACGCCAGCGCTCAGTCGCTCAGTACCGCGGGCGACTGTTCAGCGGACGGGGACGGGACGGGCTTCGGCACCATCCCGGCAGGCGCGCTGCCGGCCGACTACAAGATTCCCGACACTGCTCCAACGAAGGTAAAGACGGCGATCCGGTGGGCGTTGGGTCAGCTGGGCACGTCGTACCAGTGGGGCGGGAGCTGCACCGACTCCCACGGCAAGGACGCGATGGGCGGCTGCGACTGCTCGTCCCTGATGCAGCAGGCGTACAAGGCCGCCGGGGTAACCGTGTCGCGTACCACCTACACGCAGGTCAAGGAGGGCAAGGCCGTATCGGTCGACGCCCTCCGGCCGGGAGATCTCCTCTTCACCGAAGGGACGGCCGCCGTGCCCGAGCACGTCGGGATGGCGATCGGGCATGGCCTGGTCGTCCACGCCCCACACACCGGTGACGTGGTGCGGATCACGACCCTCGCGTCCTGGAAATCGCGGATTCTCGCGGCCCGCCGAGTCGTCTGACCGGCGCTCCCCCTCCCTCCCTTCCCTCTTCTCGCACCGCCGCTTCGCTCTCCCGAGCTTTGACGTGCACTAAATCAAACTGGAGTTCCCCATGTATCTCGCTGACCAGGTCATACAGCTCGCCTACGATCCCGGGATCAGGCCGAACGAGGGTGGTCTGCCGGGTCTGTCTGTCCTCAAGGAGGTGATGGGCTCGATCAACCTCTTCGGGCTCATCGCCGTGGTCGGTGCCCTCGCCGTCAGCGCGGGTGTGTGGGCCTGGGGCCACCACTCCGGCGGCCACCAGGCCGAGGCGAACGGGAAGAAGGGCGTGCTGGTGAGCGCCGGCGCGGCCCTTCTACTCGGTGCGGCCAACGGCGTGGTGACCTTCTTCTCGACGCTCGGGACGCAGGTCCACTGATGGCTCAGCACTCCCCCCACCCCGGCGGCGCATCTCGCGTGCGCCGCCGGGCGCTCCTCGGAACCGTCGTCCTGGCGGTGCTCGTCGCCCTTGCCGGCCTGGCCGCGTACCTCACCCGCGACGGCCGGAGCCCCTCCGGCGCTGCCGCTGCACCATCGAGTTCGCCCACGGCGTCCTCCTCGCCCGCGGCGCCGTCCCGCCCGCACACCGGGTCCCGTGCCCTTCCCGTCCCGCCGGAGACCCGGGACCCGATCAAGTACGGGAAGGCAGCGGCCGCAGTGCTGTGGTCGTATGACACCCGCGCGTACTCGCAACCCGAGTTGCGGAAGGCGCTGCGGGGCTGGCTGACCAAGGAGTCGAAGTACGCCGACCCGGCCTCCGTCGACAAGGTGGTCCCCTCGCCCGTGCTGTGGAGGGAGATGGCCGCCAACGGCCAGTTCGCCACCGCCAAGGTGAACGAGGCGCACTTCCCGCAAGCCTTCACCCAGGCCCTCCAGGCCGACCCTGGGGCGATCACCCAGGCGTACATCTACGCCGTCACGGTCTCCGGCAAGCAGTCGATCGCCTGGAAGGGCTCACCCGCCGGCGGTGCGGAGAGCCGTTCCGCCACCCTCGCGGTCCAGTGCCGACCCGACCGCCCCTGCGCCCTGGTCGGCGTCCTGCCGTCCGTCGCGCCCTGACCCCCGTCTCGGAAGGAGGTACGACCCATGGGAGTCTGCGACTTCCCGCTGATGGACAAGGTCTGCGACACCGTCGACTTCGCCACCAACCCCGCCGGCGCCGTCACCGACGGTCTCGGGGCGTGGATCGCGAAGTCGGCGGGTGAACTGGCGTCCAGCGCGGCGGACCTTGCCGCGCAGGCCGTCAACAAGACGACGGCCATCGACCTCAACGCCGGATGGTTCCGGGACAACTACGAGCTGCTGCTGCCCATCGGCCTCGCCCTGACTGTCGGCATCTTCTGCATCCAGCTCATGACCGCGGCCTGGCGTCGTGACGAACGCGCACTCGCCCAGGCGGCGTTCGGCACCATGACCGGCGTCTTGTTCAGCTTCTCCGCCATCGCCTTCACCACCGTCGCCATCACCGTGGTCGACGCGTTGTCCGATGGACTGTTCCAAGCGGCCAACACCTCGATCGACGACGCGATCCGCCGCGTGGTCAAGGTCAACGAGTTCGGCGCGATGTTCAACCTCGGCTGGGGCGTCTCCGCCCTGGTCGCCTTCGGGTGCGCGATCGGCGCCTTCCTCTACTGGGGCGTGATGGTCGCCCGCAAGGTCGGCGTCCTGATCATGGTCGCGCTCGCCGTGTTCGCCGGGGCCGGCGGCGGCTGGGAGGTCGCCAAGCGGTGGCGGCGCGGCTGGATCGAAGCGACCGGCACCCTGATCGTCTCCAAGCTCCTGATGACCGTCGTCTTCCTCATCGGCGTCTCCGCCATGGGCAAGAGCGACGCCAGCGACGGGATGGCGGCCCTGTCCGACGCGATGGCCGGCATCGTCGTGATGGTCCTGGTGCTGCTCTGCCCGTACGCGACGTACAAGTTCGTCCACTGGGCCAGCGACGGCGGCGGACACGACGACATGCACCGCACCGGCGTCGCCGGCATGGCGGTCGCCGCCGGAGCGGCGAAGACCGCGGGCAGCCTCGCCCTGCGAGCCGGCACCGGCGCCCCCGCCCCGGCGGGTCCGAATCAGGTCCCCGGTGCGGGGATCGACGGCGTCGCCTCCGGCATCAACCCCTCCGGCGGCAACCTCAGCAAGGAGGGCATCGACGCCGGCCCGCCCAAGCCGCAGACCCGCTTCCGGTACGGCGAGGACCCGAACGCCAGCGGCGACAAGGGCCGGGCCCTGATCCAGCGTCCGGGGATCCCGCCGCTGGTCACGCGTCCCGGCGGGGACGAACCGGAAGGGTCCGGGGTGACCGTCCAAGGCGGTGCGGGCGGCACCGGTCATCTCGCCGGCGCATCGGCCCCGGGCGGTGCCATGACGTCCATGCCGCCTGTCGGTCCCGTGCCTTCGGCCTCCGGTAGCCCGGCGTCTGCGTCCGGACCGTCGGCCGCCGGCTCTCCGACGCCGACCAACTGGGTGTACCCCACCCAACCACCGTCGGATTCCTGACCCACCACATCTCCGGGGGCGAGCCGCACTCCATGGCCCGCCCCCGCCTCCCCCGACCAGCAGGAAGGTTGCACCGTGACGTCCAGAAGAGCGCCGTGCCCCCGTCTTCCGCCCGCTCCCACCGTTTGGAACCACCATGTCCGGCAGGCACCAGCCCTCCACCCCCACCGTGAAGTTCCCCCACCGCAGCAGGCGCGGCGTCCTGCTCGGCCTGACCGTCCCGCAGTTGATCGTCACCGGTCTGACCGGCCTTCTCCTTCTCGCCGTGATCCTCACCCGAGGTGTGGTCGGCGCTCTCCAGCTCATCCCACTGTGGGCGGCCATCGCCCTCATCGTCTTCGTCCGCCACCGAGGCCGGGCCCTGGCGGACTGGGCTCCGATCGTCGCCCGCTACGCCCTGCGCCGGATGCGCGGCCAGCTCGTCTGGCTGACCCGGCCGTCCCGCCGGCCCACCCGCGAAGGACTTCTCCACCTGCCCGGCAGCGCTGCCAACCTGCGCGTGGCCACCGCTCCCGACGGCAGCTACGGTGCGGTCCACAATCCCCACACCGGCACGCTGAACGCAGTGGTCAAGGTCTCCTCCCGTGCCTACGCCCTGCTCGACCCGGGCACCCAGCAGGCCAATGTAGGCGGCTGGGGACGCACGCTGGCCGCACTTGCCCGCACCGGGCACATCGCCCGCATCCAGGTGATCGAGCGCACCATCCCCGACTCCGGTGACGCGCTTCGCCGTTACTGGGAAGAGCACGGCCAGCCCGGCGCCCCCATGGCCGGCACGATCTACAACGAGCTGATCCAGAGCGCTGGCCCGGCGGCCGCCCCGCACGAGGCGTACGTCGCGGTGTCCCTGGACACCAAGGCTGCGCGGCGCCTGATCAACCAGGCCGGGGGCGGCCTCACCGGTGCTTTCAGTGTCCTGGCGCAGCTCACCTCCACCTTCGACCAGGCCGCACGAACCGCCGGACTCACCCCGACCGGCTGGCTCACCGCTCGTGAGATCGCCGCCGTGGTGCGCACCGCCTACGACCCGAAGGCGCTGGCGACGCTGGACCGGTGGTCCATCGTTGGCCGTCCCGAGGCCGAGCCCGCCGCAGCCGGACCCGTCGTCGTCGTGGAGAAGGCGGATCACATCGCGACCGACTCGGCCGTCCACGCCACCTACTGGGTGGAGAACTGGCCCCGCACCGAGACGTCGGCCGGCTTCCTGCACCAGCTCCTGTTCACCGGCGGGGTCCGGCGCACGCTGTCACTCTCCTACGAGCCCAAGGGACTGGACGCCGCCCTGCGGGACGTCCAGCGCAAGAAGGCCAGCGTGATCGCTGACGCCGCCGAGCGGGCCCGACGCGGCCAGGTCGATTCCGAGGCGGACTCGATCGAGTACCAGGACATCAAGGCGCGCGAGCGCCAGCTCATCGCCGGGCACGCCGATGTCGCCCTGACCGGGCTGCTGACCGTCTCGGCGGACTCCGAGGACGAACTGCGCACCGCCTGCGCGGTGGTGGAGACCGCGGCCGTCGGTGCCCAGCTCGATCTCCGACCGCTGACCTGGCAGCAGGCCGAGGCGTTCACCGCCGCCGCCCTGCCCCTCGCGCTCGCCGCCTGACGCCGGCACCCTTCCCTTCGAAAGAGCCCCCTCATGTCCCGCACTGCCAGCCCGACCGCACAGGACTTCGTGCCGTTCGCCACCGCGGCACTCGATTTCCACCGTGCACTCAACGTCCCGGGCGGCCCGCTGGTCACCACCCGCGCTGAGCTGGACGCCCTTCACGCTCACCTGGTCTCGCTCTACGGATTGCTTGACGCCCACGCCGGTCGTACCGGGCAGCTCGTCGCGGCCGAGGGCGACCAGCTCCGCACCGCCCGTACCCGCGTCTGGCAGGCCGCCGAGCATCTCCACGCCGCCTACCACGCGGCGCCCCGGCAGGACACCGGCGAGGTACCCGAACCCGAGGCGTGCCGGGCCGGCCTGCCCGAAGGCGCGCCGGAGCTGACCATCTGCCAGCGCCACCAGCGCACGGCGCACCTGGTGCGGCGCCGCACCACCCCGGCCGACCTGCACACACCCTTCACCGGTCTCGTCCGCCGCTGAACCACCACCCTGTCTGGAGAAGCGTTTATGTCCCGCACCCGTGCCAGCGCCACCCCCCTGTTCGTGCCCCGCAAGGCGTCACGCACCGAACAGAGGGCCGCCCGAGTCGCGTTCGCCGAGGCCCGCCGCCAGGCCCGCCTCGCCGGAACCCCGCCAAAGCACCGGGCCGAGCAGACCCTCGACCCGGAGCTGCGGCCCACCTACCCGCTGGCCGGTCGCCCTGGTCCGGCCTCTGCCCGGGGCGGCAAGCTCGGTCTGCCCGCCCACCGGATGACCACCGCCACGGCCTCGGGGGCCTACCCCTTCGTGGCCGAGGGGGGCCTGGGAGCGGAGGGAGTGTTCATCGGCCGCGATGTCCACGCCGAAGCCGCCTTCTGCTTCGACCCGTTCTCGCTCTACAGCAGCGGCCGGATCGAGGGCTTCACCAACCCCAACGCAGTCCTCGCCGGGATCATCGGCATGGGCAAGTCGGCCCTGGCGAAGTCCATCGCCACCCGGTCCATTGCCCACGGGTACCGCATCTACATCCCGTGCGATCCCAAGGGCGAGTGGACCGACGTCGCACAGGCTCTCGGCGGCTACAGCATCGCGCTGGGCCCGGGGCTCCCGGGCAGGTTGAACCCGTTGGACGCCCCGGTCCGACCGGCCTCCGTCAGCGAGGAGGACTGGACGACGGAGGTGCGAAAGCGCCGCCTGCTGCTCCTGGCCGGCCTGGCGCGCACGGTGCTCAAGCGCGATCTGCTTCCCATGGAGCACACCGCACTGGACCTCGCATTGGACCTGGTCGTCGCCGCGGCGGCCGCCCGTGGCACGGTGCCACTGCTCGGCGAGATCGCGCACACCCTCGGCTCCCCCGAGCACCTCGACCGGGCCCTCGGCCACCAGGCAGGACACCTGGGGTCGGCCGCCCAGGACCTCGCGCACGCCCTACGCCGCCTCGTGCACGGCGACCTCAACGGTATGTTCGACGCCCCTTCGACGGTGTCCTTCGACCCGACCGCACCGATGCTGTCCATCGATCTCTCCCGTCTCGGCGGCTCCGGCGACGACACGGCGTTGGTCCTCGCGATGACGTGCGCGAGCGCGTGGATGGAGTCCGCCCTCGCCGACCCCGACGGCGGCCGACGCTGGGTGATCTACGACGAGGCCTGGAGGTTGATGCGGCACGTCGGCCTCTTGGAGCGGATGCAGTCGCAGTGGAAGCTCTCCAGGGGCCTGGGCATCGCGAACTTGATGGTCATCCACCGGCTGTCGGACCTGCTCTCGGCGGGCGACGCCGGCTCGCGCGGTCGAGTTCTGGCCGAGGGACTCCTGGCCGACTGCTCCACCCGCATCATCTACCGCCAGGAGCCCGACCAGCTCGCCGCCGCCGCGTCCCTGCTCGGCCTGACTGGCATCGAAACCCAAGCGGTGTCCGCCCTGACCAAGGGCCGGGGCCTGTGGAAGGTCGCCGGCCGCTCCTTCATCACCCAGCACATCCTGCACCCGGCCGAGCGCCAGTTGTTCGACACCGACGCCCGCATGGCGGCCTAGCCCAACCCAACGAACAGCACGGGAAAAAGGATCGATCATGTCTGCTTCCTCCACTTCTCCCGCCTCCGGCGACATCCAGCCGTCGGAGGGCACCGACCCGTTGGCGTGGCGGCGGCACCTCCCGGCACTGGCCTCGGCCGCCGCCGGCATCCATGAGGCGTCCAACGCGTGGGACGCGGTCTCGGACTCCCTCTGCGACGCGGACAGCTGGCCCCTCGACGAGGACGTCTACGCGGACGGCAAGGTCAAGCGCGACGCCGAGGCGTGGAAGCACGCCGAGGTGTTCCTCGACCATGCGCCGGAGGTACTGGCCGGGGTCCGCGCCGCCGCCACCGGCCCCGACTACGTCCAGGGGCCGATCAGCGACGACCTGCGCCGACTGCGCGGGATCGACACCACCCTGGTCCGAGCCGAGGCTCTCCGACATGAGTGGGACCAGATCATGGCGCTGATGGACGGCTCGCAGCCGGGCTCGCTCCAGCTCTATCAGGAGCGCGCGGAGGAGCACCGCAATACCGAGGGCTGGCACTACGCGGACGAGCTGTCCTACCAAGGCCCAGCGCTGGTCCGGGCCGGCGAGTACCTGGCCGACCGAGCGGACGCCGAACGGCCCTCGCAGACCGAACGTGCACGCGTGGCCCTCACCAGGTCCGCTCATGGCACCCGCAGCGTCCCGCCCGCTTCGTCTGCCGTCCCTTCGGCATCGAATCCGCCAACTCCCGGCCGTTCCCGCTGATGCCATTAGCACCGAGTCGCGGCAGCGCCAAACCGACCGATCGACGGATCCCCACAGATCACCGCACCCCTCCCAGCCCCACACGCCTGCGGCCCAAGCTGTCAGGCCAGGGCGTCCGGCAACGGAAAGACGCCATGCACCCCGACAACGCCCTCATCACCTTCGAGCAGGAAGGCTCGCGCGTCCTCGCCTGGATCAGCACGTCGTCCTTCCCGCTTGCGGCCTCCGAACAGGCCCACCGGTACGCCACCCTCACCACTGCCCTCCGTCAGCGCGGCCTGAAGTGCACCGTCGAGTACGGCCTCAGCGACTACATCGTCCACGCCGACCTTCCAGACGGGAGTTCGCTGATCATCTCGCCACCGCAGGAACCGCCCTCCGAGCACCCCGAGTCCCCCGAGAGCTGGATGGTGACCCGTCACCGGTCCGCCGAGCCCGCGGTGTACGAGGTGGTCTACGACTCGGAGCCCGACGGCCCAGATGCCCGGTACGGCGGCAGCGTCCCGAATCTGCTCACCGCCGTCGACGCCCACTTGGACCGGCTTAGCGTGCCGCCGCGCCAGGAGCACGAACGATCCGCCGAGGAGCGCGCCGCCGACGCTGTGCTCTACCGCGCAGGATTCGTCCCTGCAGTAGGGGTCGACGGTGCCCGCTACTACCGACTGCCCTCGGCTATGACCGACCGGGCAGAACAGCGTCAGGCTGTGACCCGGGCCTTCGACATACTGCAGGCCGAAGGCTTCCACCTCGCCGGCGACCCTGCCCTCCTCGATCCCGGCATCCCTGTTACACGGAGTCACGAGATAGGCCTCGGCGACCGTCTCGGGCACCTGGCCAGGTCTGTCCAGGCGGCCACGCACACGAGCGAGGCGATCGCCCCGCTGAGCGAGCTGACCGCTCCCGGTGACGGCGTTCTTCAGCGGGTCGCCGAGATCCTCGACGCGACGGCCGACTGGTGGGAGGGGTTCGGCGAAACAGCCGACCACCACTACGCGAACCACCTGCGTCTCATCGCCGAGGACCTGGACTCCTGCGCGATCAGGCTCCAGGTAATACGCAACGACTTGGCCGATCGCCACACCGTCCACCCCGGTAAGGCACAGGCGAGCAGGGCTTTCCCCTCGCCCTCTGCATCGTCCCGGGTGAGCGCCGCTCTTGCCCCTTCGCCGTCGGCCGAGCAGTACTCGCTCCCGGCCGGTCTGCCGGCGGAATCGTCCGCGAGTAGCGCGCTGCCGACCGTACGTCCCCTCGTCCGTCCCCGGTCGCTGACCACCACCGTCTTGGAGCCCTTCGTGTATTGCACCAGAGGAAGCGATTCATCCCTCGCCCAGTCCTGCGACCGACCCCACCACGGATGGATCAGCCATGCCCAACCACGACGACCGGTTGCCCGATCTGGCCTTCGGCCACCACCCCGTCCATGGCATCGTCGCCGCGGTCCCGCAGAACCTCTCAGCCAGCAAGTGGATGTTGAAGGGGTTCGATTTCCACCCGGTCTCCGACCAGCCGACGTTGTACGCGCTGGCCGACCAGAAGCGTGACGGACAGCGCCGTACGATCCGAGCAGTCGAACTGCTGCGCAGGGCCGGCTACCGGATCGACGTGGATGCCTCGCTCGATCCCTCGCCAGTACCGGCAGCAGCGCCCCTTCGCGACCGGGGCCCCCTCGCGGAACCCGACGTCGCCTTCGCAGAACATCCTCAGCTCGGCATCGTCGCGGCCATCGACGACCGCGCCTCCGGTCTCACAGGACTCGCCCTGGTGGACTATGGCTGGCGGCACAACTCAAGCCTGGACATCTACACGTTGCCCGTCACCACCGACCGGGACGAGGCCCTGGGTAAGGTCGCCAGCGCCACGCTGGCCCTGCACCAGTCCGGCGTCCAGGTCGCAGTGCAGCCCCGCCTCGCTCAGGACGTAGCAGCCCGCGCTCGCCATGCTCCCGTACCGGCCGCGTCCCGTGAACGCGGCCAGGGCACCCCTCGTCCATCTCCGATCAGCGCGACCGCGCTCGCCGCCAGCCCCGCCCGCGCCAGCCTCCCGGGCAAGGCACCGGTCCCGACCCACTTCGCCCCCGCAGCGGCGGTCCGGCCGGTCGACCCTGGCATCGCGTACTCCCGCGACCGCTGATCCAACTCCCGTAAGGAAGGGCCTCACATGGTCGCTGGCATGCGGCGCACAGAGGGAGTCCGGCCGGCCTGAAGAAAGGACTCCCTCTGCGATGTATCAGCTCCGCTGATCGCTCCTGGCCAGCACCGCTGCTACACGGCGCCGACGTCGCTTCCGAACGCTCCACGTCACCACTGAGATGACCAGAGCCGTCGAGAGTCCACCGGTGAACTCCGGCACCGATGCAAGTAGCAGGTCCTGAAAGGTGCTGATCTGACTGGCACAGGCGTCGCTCAACGTCTGCGGAAACTTGTCTACAGGCATAGTCTTCGTCCCGCTCCTCAACTAGTCGTGGCAAACCTGGGTTCCGTCAGCCACAGTGGAAAGAATGCGGAGCGTGCTTGATGTCCCCAACGAGCGCAGGGGCGATCAGGGACAACCTGAGGTGCGTCACCGCATTCGATGGGGGCGCGACACGATGTGTGGCTGTGCCCCAAGGACATCCCTGGGACACTTCCGGGACGCTGGGACACGAAGCCGTGGGAGGTCGGACATGACCGGATCCGCAGGACACGGACCTGAACCTGCCGTTTCACTTGGCGAGTTCCTACAGATGCAAGCCAACTTGGCTGGCCTGCGCACGCGCGACGTTGCGGAACGCTTTCAGGAGCTTGCCGACCAAGAGGCGGCGAGAATCGCAGACGGAGCGGATGCCCCAGCTGACCTGATGAGCGAGATGAGCTTTTCTAAGTCGCACCTCGACCGACTCTACAAAGGTATGGCCTCCCTGCCATCAAAACGCTTTCTCAGGATATTTCTGGAGATGACAAGTCGCACTTCTGGAATCCGACCCGAGAAGCACCGAGAACTATGCCGACGTGCAGAAGACCTTCTGGCTACTGCTCACCGAAGCCAACGAAATCGCCGTACAGCTAGTTTGACCTCGCCACCACACGTACCCACGGAGATGACTGTTGCCGCCCTCCAGATGCAACTTAATCTGGAACGGGCTCAACGAACCGAGGACAGACTCCGATGGGCCTTGAGCGATACTCAGGCATTGATGGGAATGCTCCTAAAGATCATCAGTGCACTACGGGACATTATCGTGGACCTTGATACTCAACTCGCTCGGTCGCCGCGTGGCACCGAAGACTCAAGCCCTCAGGAGTTGGCGGAACTACGGAGAACCAAGGCGAGGTCGTACAAGATTGCTGCAGAGGCTCAATTCGACCAAGCCAATCAACGACGTCGCCTGCTAGAGACTCTCTGGGATCAAGCGCATGAAACCTCGCAACGCTTGGCCATACATGCCGATTTCACGAATACAACCTCATTTCCCGACGGCCCCGCACTACCATCTCAGCAGATCCTACCGAACGACTCATTGACTCAACCCGCACTCACGGACATCGCCAACGCCTTGAGGAAAATTCAGCAATACAACGAGACGGAAGAGCGTACTACCCGAGAATTGCAGCACAGCGTCACGGACGACACCCCCCTACAGCCGGACGATGAACTGGCCATTCTGGTGTCTGCGACTCGACTCAGGGATGCCAAAACCCGCGGAACTGCTCTCCGTACGCTTCTCAAAAATTGGCCCGTGCACCCCGACACTCGCGATGTTCTCGTCCGGCTAGCCCACGATGAGCAGTTGGCCATCCGACTCACGACGGCATGGTTTCTGGCAGCCAAATGGGCGGGCGACACGGCTGCCCGCGACGCCCTCATCGACCTCACCCACGACAACGGTCCCGATGTTCGAGAAACCGCCGTAGAGGGACTGGCCCAAGGGTGGGCGGGCGACACGGCCGCCCGCGACGCCGTCCGGGCGCTTGCACAGGACGACAGTCCGCGTGTCCGTATGACCGTTGCAGAAAGTCTAGTTGACAGCTGGTCGGACGATGCAGTCGCCCACACCACCCTCCGCGCCTTGGGACACGACACGGCGGCGACCGTACGCTGGGCAGTTCAACAAGGAATGGCGGCGTATCAGAATCCCGATACTGAAAGACCAGAAGGAGCCGAACGGAGCAACAGCCTCCTTGTCGCCATGCGAGTACGTCCCGACTACACCGAACTCCAACCCCTCCCCTTGTTTGACACTCTGCGTCGAGGCATCGAATTCGATAGCGGCGTGACTCTGATGGTGGGCGACAACGCCGTAGGTAAAACAGTCATGCTAACCGCCTTGGCGTCACTGGCCCCGAAGGCCGTCACAATTCCATCGCCTCGCCACACTGGTTCCGTGAGTATTCAATTGGCCAGAGATCTTGAGGTGGTGTGGAACGCGCGGCGTACACCAGAAGCCACCTATTATCTAGACGACGGCCATATCGACCGAAGCCCTTCTGACCCGAAAGTGTCCGGCGTGGAAAGTAGGGTCAAGCAGTGGATTTCCCTGCTGGACGACATGAAGGGAAGGAATCGCCTGTTCCTAATCGACGATTTTGCGCTATCTATTGATCGCCAAGCCCGCAACCAAATTTTCGAGCCGATCAACGAGCTTGTCGCCCAGGGCTGCCAGTTCGTCATCACTTCTGTCCACGAGACATGGGCTGAACTACCAAACGTTCGAGTTGTTCGCATCGGCAAGCGTGTTCGCCGTAGGTTCCTCCCCGATCCGACCCTGGGCTGGTGACACTCTGCGCCGCTTCTTCTAAAGCGGCAGCAATCAATCACACCTGCGGCCAGCAGGTCGACCGTGACCTGTCCGGCCGACCGGCGAGCGGGCTTCGCGGAATGGCTCGCCAAGCAGGAATGCACCGACTGCTGACACGCCTCCAAAGAAGGCGACGAGCAGGACAAGGCCGCCTGGCTCCAGGCCATGCGCGCGGAGGAACAGGCCGAGTCCGAAGCTTGGTCCGAGCAGTACCGAATGCCTCCCCTGGAAGGGACCGAGCGGGCCGTCGCCTGGGGTGTGCGCTGTCGCCACCAGATCCTGACTGCTGCCTACACCGCCCTGGTCACCGAACGCGAAACCGGCGGGGCGGAGTGGGAGAGGATCAAGGAGAGCGCTCGTACCGTCACCCGCGCCAGGCGGTGGATCGACCAGCGCTCCTTCCAGCCTGACGACCTCACCGAGTTACTTCAGGCTGCCACAGAGGCCGACCGGCCGACCGAGAACCCCTACTTCTGACCGGCCGGGTGCCCCGTTGCGGCGGGGCCCCGGTCTCCTTCCGCTGCCGACGTGCTCGGACGCCGAGCGGCCTGCGGCCTCTACCAGGGATCTCCAGCCGGGCCAAATCCCGGATTCGTCGGATTCTCTCCCTGCCAGCCCGACCGTCCGGGTCCTCCGCCGATCCCCTTCGAGGTAGACACCGTGATCGCCCATCTGCAGCGCGTCAGCGACACCGCCGGTCTGCTCGCGTACCTGTACGGGCCAGGTGAGCGCGGCAACCACGCCGTCCCCCGGCTGATCGCGGGTGACGCTCACGGAGCCCCGATCGGGCTGCTCGCCGAGCCGGGCTCTCTGCCATACCTGGCCCATGCGCTCGACGCACCTGTCGAGCGACTCGGAGTCCGCGCCCCCGGGCGGCCGACGTGGGCCTGTTCGGTCCGCTCCGACCCACGTCGGCCCGACCTCACGGACACGCAGTGGGCCGCCGTTGCCCGTCGCCTGGTGTCCGCCGTCGGGCTCGCCCCGGACGGAAACCCCGACGCCTGCCGGTGGATTGCCCTGCGCAACCAGCCCCGGCAGGTGCACGTCGTGGCCACCCTCGCTCACGAGGACGGCGGCCTCCACAACACCTACCGCGACGCCTTTCGCGTGCAGACCGAGTGCCGGCGCATCGCCGCCGAGCTGGGACACCTGCCCGCCGATCCCGACCCGATCCCCCAAGCCCAGGAGACCCACTTGTCTGTCCGTTCGATAACCATCACGTCCGAGTTCAGCGGCAGCGTCGTCGCCAAAGGCGCCGCCGACGACCTCTCCGCCCAGATCCTCAAGCACGCCGGTTTCCAGCAGATCGACGACTGGCACGGCCGGCGCCATCGCCTTCCCACCACCACCCCGCTCGCCGACAAGGTCGCCATCGCCACCCACGCGGCCGAGATGCTCCGCGCCGCCCGCTACGAAGTCGATCTTCCTCCTTCTCTGGACACGGCCCGGACGAGCCCTCCGGAACACCCCCTGGGGCCTTACACCGCAGGATCTGAAATCCTCCGGATCACGGACCGGATCCGGGCGGCCCAAAACGGAGAGGACCTTCAGCGGGCGGTCGACCACCTCCTTCACCCCGAGCACGGTGCCCTTGAGCGTGTCCGGGAAGCGCTGGAGACGGCGGGTGAACAGGTCAACGACCTGGACGAGGAGGCGTACGCACTAGCAGACCGGTTCGGCTTCGCCTCGGAGTTCGTCAGCTCGGCGCAGTCCGAACTCAGCGGCTTCGAGGCCGAGTTGCGCCATGTCGGCACCGCGTCGGAGGGTCACGCCATGGCACCGGAACGGTCCTCGACGCTGCCCGACCACCGGGACGCCGCTCTGGCCACGTCACCCGCAGCGGCCAAGGCCAAGGTCTCCCCAGGCTCCGGCTCCGAAACTGCTGAGTCCAACGCCGCCGTACACCCGCCGCGCGTCGCGGGCCCCCGGCGGTGACCCAGGCCATCTTCGTCAGCGCCGACCGCCAGTCTGCCGCGTGCTCCCGCCTGGCTCTGCCGTCCGGGACAAGCACCGAGGAGTAAGCATGCCCGAGTACTACTCCAGCATCGGCGAGGCCGTCGGCGCAGCCATGCAGCACAACATCCGGCTCGCCCACCGCAGCGTGGCTCCCAGCTCCGACCAGCCACTGCGGGCCGAGCACTTGCCGAGTGCTTCCGTCGCCCCGTACTCCGTCCGCGGGATGGTCGCCCGGCTCACGGAAAGCGCGACGCCCGACGAGGTCGCGGGAATTCTTGGGGAGGTCAACGGCGCGGTCGTCGGCGCGCTGGCGCAGTTGACCGAACTCGTCGCAGCTGCTGCCGACTGGACCCGTGTCCGTCTCGCGTTCGACGACCCGCACGACAACCCGGCTTTCGAGACCTGGACCCGGCTGGCCGCCGCCCACGTGATGCTCCAGGACGTGCGCGAGCAGTTGGAGGCTGCCGAAGACGGGGTCGCCGCGTGCCCGGCAGAGCGGACCGACCCCCGGCACCACGAGAGGGTCAACATCCTGCGGACCCGGGAATTGCCAGACGACGTCCTTGGGGCGGGCCCGGACGCCGCATCCCCTTCTGTCCGGGATCGGGACTCCGACGTGCCGGACATGGCCGTCGGCGAGGCCGCCGGTCCTGAGACCCGGCGTCTGTCCGCCGCCCGCCAGGTTTCCGCGTTCGCGGCCAAGACCGGCACCGATGCCGCCCCGTCGCCCAGCGTGCCGTCACCGCCTGCGGCACGCTCCGCTACCCGCCCCCACTGAATCGTTTCTGTTCGAGCCCCGAGGAGTAGGCCCGTGAGCTGCACCAGAGCCGAGCGCGCCCCGCCCTGCCCGCTCGCACACCCAAGGAACTGCTGTGCCCTCCCCGCGCACCAGCGCGCCCTCGACCACCACCGGGTCGGACGCGCTCCTCTACCTCCTGTTCGGCGTCCTCGGCGCCGCCATGGCCTTCGGCTCCCTTGCCTGGCTGACCGGCAACCTCACCAACACCCTCATCGGCAATGGGCCGTGGGCCCCCTTCCGCGCCACCGACGCCCTGCTGCATCCCGACGTGCTGTGGCCGGCCCTGAACGCCACCGCGCTGCTGTTCGGCGCCCGCGTTGTCCCCGGCCTCTTCACCCTGGCCCTGGTCACCACCGGAGTGGTGCTGTGGATGCGCTGGCGGGTCGGCGCCGAGTCCGGCCTCGCCCGCAAGGCCGACCTGGCACCCCTGCTGGACAAGGAGATGGTCGCCAAGGCGAAGAGCCTGCGTCCGTCCCTCTGCGATCGGGAGGGCAGGGAGGTCGCTCCCGCTGACCGCGGCATCCTGCTCGGCACCCTCGACCCCGGTCGTGCCGAGGTCCGCGCGTCCTGGGAGGATGTGATCGTCGCGATCATGGCCCCGCGCTCCGGCAAGACGTCCGGGCTGGCGATCCCCGCGATCCTCTCGGCCCCCGGGCCGGTCCTGCTCACCAGCAACAAGGCTGCGAACGACGCCTTCACCGCCACGGTGGAGGCCCGTGCCGAGGTCGGCACGATCTGGACCCTCGATCCCCAGCAGATCGCCCACCACCCCCGCGAGATGTGGTGGGACATCCTGGCCGACGCCCGTGACCTGGCCGGGGCGAAGCGCTTGGCCGGGCACTTCGTCACCGCGAGCGTGGACGAGTCCAGCGGCTCTGACTTCTGGTCCACCGCCGCGAGTAACACCCTCGGCGCTCTGTTCCTTGCCGCCGCCAGCCACCGACGACCGATCACCGAGGTCCTGGCCTGGCTCGCCATGCCGGCCGACCGCACCCCGGTGGACCTGCTCACGGACGCCGGCCACGACGCGGTCGCCGCCCAGCTCCAGGGCACCGTCTCCGGCGCGACCGAAACCCGCGACGGCATCTACGAGACGGCACGGCAGTACGCGAGCTGCCTGCTCGACCCCGACGTCGCCGCCTGGGTTACGCCGAACGAGGACCTCCCTGAGTTCCGGCCGTTCGCCTTCGCCACCTCCCACGACACCCTTTATCTGCTCAGCAAAGACGGCGGTGGGAGTGCGAGCGCGATCATCGCGGCGGCGGCCGACGCGGTGATGCGTGCGGCCGTGGTCGTCGCCGAGCGCTCCGGTGGCCGGCTCGACCCGCCGGCCCTGTGCGTCCTCGACGAAGCCGCGAACGTGTGCCGCATCAGTGACCTGCCGGACTTGTACTCGCACCTGGGCAGCCGGGGCGTCATCCCGATGACGATCCTGCAGTCCTACCGGCAGGGCCAACGGTGCTGGGGCGAGGTCGGCATGGACGCCCTGTACTCCGCCGCCACCGTCAAGATCATCGGAAGCGGCATCGACGACGCCGACTTCGCCGACCGCCTCAGCAGGCAGGTCGGCGACCACGATGTCCAGACCACCTCGGTATCCACCAGCGAAGGCGGCAAGTCCACCTCGGTGAGCATGCGCACCGAGCGGATCCTGCCACCCGACGCGATCCGCGCCCTGCCCAAGGGCAAGGTGCTGCTGCTGGCCACCGGCATCCGGGTCGCCATGCTCAACCTCAAGCCCTGGTACAAGGAGCCCTCCGCCAAGGCGGTCGGCCCGGCCTCCGCCCGCGCCACGAAGGCAATCACCGAGCGGGCCCTCGCGAAGAGCACCGGCCACGACGACCTCCGGCTGGCGGCATGAGCGTGCCCACGCCGTGTCCCCGGCGGCCGCCTCGCTCTCCGGTCGTTCTGCGTGGCGGCCAGTGGTGGCTGGTCGGCAGGGCCGGCTCGGTTCCCGCCTCCGATCCGACCTTCACCGCCGCCCTGGACGACTTCGCCCAGGCGATGGCCGCCGCCGACCGTGCAGTCGCCGACCTCCGCTCCCGGCAGAGCGAGCCCTCCGTACCTGATCCGGGAGACCGTCGATGAACCCGCTGCTGAGTGCCGAGCAAGCGGTCCTCGGCGCCGTGCTCCTCGACCCCGACCAGCTCTCGGACCTGGACTGGCTCACGCCGGATCACTTCTACCGGCCCATCCACCAGGCGCTGTTCGGCGCATTCCGGAAACTCCGCAGCGGCGGCCACCCCGCGCTCTCGGCCGATGGTCCGTTGCCGCTGTCGTGGGTGACCGACGTGGTCGACGAGGCCGGCCTGCACGTGCGAGGGCTGACCGCGGCGTACGCCCACACCCTGATCCAGGCGTGTCCACGCACCGAGCACGCTCCGGTGTACGGCCGCATGGTGCTGGAGGGGGCGATTCACCGCACCGTCGCCCAGCACGCGATCCGCCTTCACCAGGCGGCTCGGGCCGACGCCGTCCAGGGCCTGGTCGAGGGAGCCTTGCGCACGGCGGACGTCCTGAACGGAGTGCTCACCGATCTCGCGCGTCGCTGGGGGACCGATCCCCGTCCGGTCGCTCCCACCGCTGCGCCGGCCACCGCCGCGGCCCTCTCGCAGCCGGTCCATTCCGACCAGGTCGCCGAGGACGAGCGGTTCCTCCTGGCCGTCCTCGCCGAGCAGCCGGGAGCCATGGATGAGGTGGTGGCCTGGCTGCGGCCGGGGGACTTCGTCGACCCGGCCCACGGGCGGCTCTACAGGTGCCTGGGGGCGCTGCACCATCGGGGTGAACCAATCGACCGGATCACCCTTCTCTGGGAGGCCCAACGGCGCGGCCTCCTGGCCGACGGCACCTTCTCGGGCCAGCAACTGACCGCCATCTGCGACGGTATGGTCCCCGGCAGCGCCGACTGGTTCGGGCACCGGGTGATATGTACCTCCCTCACCCGCACCGCAGCTGCCTCCGCGCACGCCATCCAGACCCTGGCTGAGGACGAGGTCTTGGGCCCCGGTCGGCTGATCAACCACGCCCTGCACGCACTCGGCCCACTCGACGAGGTGCGTGCCCGTTGGCTGACCGCGAACGGCAGCCAGGCTCCGATGCCGACGGCCTCCGCCCCGTCAGCGGGCGGACCGCCTTCGGCCCGGGTGCAGGCCGCCCGCGCCCGCAGCACGCCACACCCAGCCGCATCACCCCCGACGCCGACCGGACCCGTCTCCGCGCCGGCCGCCGCCCGACAGCCCTCGCGCGGCCATCCCTGACGTGCCTCACCACCCTGCCCATCTCCCTGCACTTCCCCTGGACTTCGTTTTGATTGACACCCCTTCCCTCGATGCCCTGGACCGTCGCGCCACGATGTCGGGCTTCGACGCCCTCGCGCGTCCTCCGCTGATCGGGTCGCTCTGCTCGGGGTACGGCGGCCTCGACCTGGGTGTGCAGGCCGCCTTCGGCGGCGCGCTCGCCTGGCACGCAGAGGTCGACCCGAACGCCTCCCGCGTCCTGGCCCGCCACTGGCCCGGCGTCCCCAACCTGGGCGACATCACCACCGTCAACTGGGCCACCGTTGCCCGGGTGTGCGTCTTGACGGCGGGCTTCCCGTGTCAAAGACGTCTCGGTCGCCGGCCGCCGGGCCGGACTCAACTCCCAGACCCGCTCAGGGCTCTGGCTGCACGTCGCCCGTGCGGTCGAGGCCCTCCGACCCTGCCTGGTTGTGATCGAGAATGTGCGCGGCCTCCTCACCTCCCCCGCCGGTTCCCCTGGCGACGTGGAACCCTGCCCGTGGTGTCTGGGAGACATCGCAGGTCAGCCTGCTCTGCGGGCACTCGGTGCCGTACTCGGATCCCTGGCCGACCTCGGGTACGACGCGAAGTGGCTCGTGCTTCGCGCTTCCGATGTCGGGGCCCCACACCGCCGCGAGCGGACCTTCCTCACCGCCTGGCCCGCCGGACACCCTGCTCAAGACGCCGACCAGCAACATCGGCAAGAACGGCGGTTCGCAACATCCGTCGAAGAGGAAGAGCGGGGGTCACGGGCCGAACCTGGCCGACGAGGTCGAGTGGCTTCTGCTGCCGACGCCGAAGGCGTCGGACGGGATCAAGGGCTCGCCGAATCAGCGGCACGGCAATGGCGACATGAATCCGCCGAGCGCGGCGGCGTCGTTGCTGCCCCCGCCTGGGGCCACCGACATGGGCGCACCAGGCCAACGCCCCACAACGGGGCGGCGTCCTCCCCTGTCCACGGTGGTCCTGCCGCTCTGGGAGAAGGAGTCGCCGGAGGCCGAGCAGCAGACCGACGATGGGGAGCGTACGAAGCCGCCATCACCCGATGGGAGAGGCTCACCCGTCCTGCCCCGGCCCCCACGGACGCGGCCGGTCGGCTCCGCGTCGACTTCGTGGAGTGGATGCAGGGCCTCGACGTCGGCTGGGTCACCGCCACCCCAGGGCTCGGACGACCGGCTCAGCTCACCGCGCTCGGCAACGGCGTTGTTCCCCAACAAGCGGCTCGCGCACTGCAGTTGCTGGCCCCACCTTTCCCGCGCTGCCCTCGCTGCGCAGGCCGTTAGCGCCCAACTACCCGGATTCTCCGGCCGGACCAAACCGCGGATCCTCCGGATCCTCTCGGGCATGTCGCCGTCTCACAGATGGAGCACGCCCCCATGTCCGACACCAGCCCGACCACCGCCGCTGGCACCGACCCGTTCCGTGTCCCCGACGGAGACCTCGACGACCTCGCCAGCACCCTCGCCAAGACCATGGCCGAGGTCAGGCAACACGGCGTCATCCTCGACCGCCTCGGCTCCGAGCCCGAACCCGCCCCAGCTGTCGGCCAGCAGACGGACAGCGCCTCGGAAGCCGAGGCGGCCGCCGACAAGCAGGCCGACGGCCCCGCGTCGGTGTTCATCCTCGCCCTGGGCGGGGAGGCGTACGCCGTCGAGCTCGCCGCCCTCAGCGACTGGGTGAACTACCTCTTCCTCCCGGTCTACGGCCGGGAGATCAGCACGAACCGTCCGTGGTGCGCCCAGTGGCATGAACACCTCGAAGCCGTCGCACGGCTCCACGCGCTCTGGCTCTCCTGGCAGCAGTTCACCGACACGGAGGCCGGCCTGTCCGGTCCGTCGACCTGGCACCGCGACCACCTGGACCAGACGCTGGCGCACCTGCGCGCCCCCGACGGGCCCTTCGCAGCCTGCACGACGAGCGCGAACCGCCCCAACCATCGACTGCTGACCACCCCGGCACCCGAGCAGGCTGGGGTGCCGGCGTGAACGCCTTCGACTTCGACCTCGACGGCCTCGCGCCCGCCGACGACGCGTCCGAGGATGCGATGGAGACGTTCTGGGCCGGTGATCTGACGGTGCTGTCCCAGCACCACGCCGCCCCCAGCGGCTCGCACAGTTTCGTCCTCGCCCACGACCGGTCGGTCACATGGGGGATACCCGGCGACCCGCAACTCGTTGCGATCGCGGTCATACGGGATCTGAGCCGGTCCACGTTCAGGTTCGAGACGAGCCGCCACGCCACGGCGTCCTTCGCCCAGAACTGGCTCGTAGAACGCGGCTGCCCGCCCGAGCGGATCGCTCTTGGCGGTGGTGACTACGTCAAACCCGCCGACGACCTCACTGTCCAGGTGGAGCAGCAGATCCGGCAGTCGGGCACGCGCTACGAGGTCCTCGACACCTACACCTCGGAGTACGACCCGAGCGAGACGTGGACGCTGGCCCGCGACTCCCGTGCCACTCAGGCACCGGTCCGGGTCTTCCACGAGGAGTGGGACCACTACGCCGGTACGTACACGATGCGCGAGGGCGCCTTCGCCAACGTCGGCATTGCCCAGACCTGGCTGGAGGAGCGCAGCGGGCCGTTGCCCGAGCCGCCGGAGTACAGCGATCACGACGGTGCCGTCGTCCGGGCCCGCATCGCCCGCATTGCGCTCGCCCGCTCGGCCGGTGCCTCTGGGACACCGACGGCCGGTCTCCACGCGCCCCGCACCACCCCAGCGGAACCGGTGCAGCGGAGGCTGATGTGAGCCGAGCCCGCTTCGCTTTCGCCGCGCACCCCGACGCCATCGCTGACTTGCGCGAACTTCCCGACGAGATACGCGACTTGGCGCTGCTGGAGTTGCAGAACCTGGTTCAAGGGAGTAACGACTGCCTGCCGTTGAAGGGCCGTCTTGCCGGCTTTCACAAGGTCTACGTCGACCCCTCCGTCGCCTACCGGATGGTCATCCAGTTCCGCCGGGCCCCGTCGACCTCGGCCCACAAGCGCGAGATCTACCTCGTCGCCGCCGGCAGCCGGAAGGACTACGCGGTCTACCGTTCGGCCCACCTGCGTACCGGTCCCCGGCACAACGTCGAAATCGACCCCGCAGCCGAGGCCCGCGTGCAGGCCGCTCGGTCCCGCTCGCCCCTCGCCGTAGACCAGCCGACAGCGGACCCGGCAACTCCTCCAGCAGCGGCATCCCCCTTGATTGCTCATCCCCGAAGGGCTTCCCAGCGATGACCCCCGACGGCACCCCGCTGACCCGTACGGAGCAGGCGAACCTGCTCACCGATGGCGCGCAGAGCGTCTCCGACATCCTCACCGCCGAGTACCCGACGGCCGTCGGCCGCTCCCAAGACCTGAGTTCTCGTCGCGACGACCACTGGGCCGTCGTGGGGGATCGCTGGCTCGTGGCTCTCGAAGCCGTTGAGACCGGCGGCGTCCGGTTCCGCCGGACCGCGATCGGCGAGGACCTGTACGTATCGTGGGAGAAGGCCCAGCGCCAGGGCCCTGCGATCTGGCCCCAAACCGTGCAACGGCTGGTCGCGGACGGGCTATTGCACCAGGACACGAGCGAGGGCCTGTACCAACCTGGACAGCTTCTCTCGCTGACGCCGCAGGGCGAAGCCGCCCTCCGTGATGCGCGGGAGACGACGCCGCGTCATTCCGCTGCCCTCAGCCGCAGCACCACCTCCGGCGACCTGCGGCACCCTCGCCCGCCCAGCCGCCGTGCCCGTCGCCTGGACGCACAGCACGTCCTCCCGCTCCCGCTGGCCCCTTCCCGACAGGACGCTTCCATGCCCACCCCCGCACAGGCCCCCGCCTTCTCCATCGGTTCGATCGACGCTCAGCGCGTCGAGGAAGCACTTGCCTGGATCGGGCCGAAGTGGACCACTTGGTCGGCGATGATCCTCGCTCGGGAGAACCGCCCGATGCGCGTGCGCGACGTTGCCGCCCAGCTCCCCTTCGTCAGCGAGCAGTTCGTCGGCAAGCGGCTAGCCACGATGCACGCTGACGGACTGGTAGTGCGAGACGACGACCGTCGCGGAGCCCCGTACCGACTGAGCGCGCTCGGCGGCTCCCTGCCTCCCGTGCTTCGCACCGTGTCGGACTGGTCCCGCGCTTATCTGCCGCTCGGCCGGATGGCAGAGGCCGAACGTGTCGAGGACGCCCTGCGCCGACTGAATCTTCGGCACGCGACTGCCGTGATCCAGGTCCTCGACTCAGGTGGCCCGATGCGGTTCGTGCACATCGCTGAGGAGGCCAGTCTGGACAGCGGCATCACCTGGCATCGACTTCTCCGGCTTCAGGCCGACGGCCTGGTCGCCCGCACGGGCTCACGACACGGTGATCCCTACGTGCTGACCGATGCCGGCCACGCGTTGGGGGCCGTCTTCACGAGTGTCGAGCACTGGAGCGAGCCTGTCGCTCTGCGGAGGGCCTCGTCAGCCCCACGTCCGGCAGCGGCGGCCACGCGCACCCACGTCGGCGTCCCACTGGGGGCCGACGGTGCCCGGGCCTCGGTAGCCCTGCGGCGGAGCACTACCGCGCCGAACGCCCTGTTCAGCCACGCGCCACAGCCGCAACCGCGGGTGCCGGCGACCGTGGCAGCCCAGTCGGCACCGGGCCGGGGCCGGTGATCCGAGTGGTGAGAGCCAGAGCCACCTCGTCGCCGTCGCGGCGTCCGCGTGCGCTCCAGCCGCTCGCCCTGCTGCGCACGCGGGCGCGTTCCCCACACTCACGCCCGGAGTCTCGACCATGCACGCCCCTGATGACCCGAACCGATACCAAGAGGTGCTGGTCAGTCCCATGTACCTGGCTGGTATGGGCGGGACCGCCGACGCCAGCTTCGCCCCGGTTACTCACTGGCCGCACCACCACCTCGATGAGGGCCCTTGCCAGCTCGTCGTCACCTCGCCCGACCACCGGATTCGGATCGGCTGGTTCGGCGACGACTTCGAGTCGTGGAAGATCACCGCAGCCGAGGAGGCCGTTTCCACGCCCTGCTGGACGGCCACCTTCAACCACGTCACCCCACCCGAGATCGTTGCCGGCCTCACCACCGCTCTGGCCCGCGACTACGCCGAGTCCGACGCCTACGGCAGCAGCGCACGCTTCCTGGCCAAGTCGTCCTACCGCTGGGCCGACGCAGTCCGGCCACTGACCGACGCCGGCTGGACACGCGACGGCGGCGCCGAGCGCGGCACCGTCGAGATCGTCGCCCCCGACGGCCAAGCCGGTGTCCTGATCGACAACCGTCTCTCCGGCTGGGACGACGAAACCGTCACGCTCTGGGCCGGTCCACCGGGCTGGGGCTCGCGGTCGGAGGCGGTATTCACCGCCCGTACTCCGTCTCACCTGATCGCCGCGACGGCGGCCGTCATGGCGGAGTCGGCTCCCGTGATGCGCGAACGGCACCAGCTCGACCGACGAGTAGAGCACCTGGTCACGCTGACTCCGGTCGCCCAGGCCGTGTCGGTCACGTCGGCCGCCGAGCCATCGGTCTCCCGAGTTCCGACCCCTCTCGACGTGCGCCGTACGGCGGTCGCCCAGGCCGTCCACCGTGCCGCGCGGGCTCCGCGCACAGCCGCCGATCTCCGGGTGATGGCCGCTCAAATCCGCTCCGCGGGTGCGATGCAACACAGGTCGGACAGCCTCGCGCCCACAGCCACCGTCCGGCTATCGGCCAGCTCCTCGGCACCAGGGCACAACCGCTGACTTCCGGCCGCTGCCTCTCCGGGATGCCGCGCCCACTCGGCCGAGGTGGGCATCGACGGCGACCGCCCCATCCTGACCGTTCCGGCCTGCGGCGAGGCCGAAGCCCGGCCCGCCGACTTCGATCGGCACACGACGAGGTGCAGCATCGGTGCCAGCCTCGCTTCGCACGGTCAGTGCTGTGCCGGTACGCCGCCCCTACGGTCCCGTACGGCTCGTCGCCACAACCCACGTAGGACGACACCCCGTTGGCCCATCCGTTCCCCGGCCTCCGGCCACCTGCTGGCGACCGCCAGTTCGCCCACGGCAGACATCACCTGTGGAGCAACGACTACGCACTTCGGCAATGGCCATGCCAACGTACAGGTGTCGGGAAACGCGCAGGTCAACGAAGGGATCGTCCAACCGTGAACACCTCTGCCGCCCTCGTGCCCGCCGCCGTCCGCCCCCCAGTGGGCGACATCCACTGGCTCTCCTCCGACCACTGCGCGGGCCCGGTGTTCGACCTCCTGGGCGCGCTCGGCTGGGCGATCGTAGACACCCCGGAAGCCAACGTCCACGCGACCAGCCCGGACGGTCGCGTCTACGTCGGCTGGCTCCCCGAGGATGCCACCGCTTGGAGGCGGGACGTCGTCTGGCACGTTCGGGTGCAACCCGCCGAAGGTAACCCGTGGGTCCAGGAGTTCGGTCTCTACACCCCCTCCGAGGCCGTCGCCGGGTTTCTCACCACACTGGTCACCCAATCCTCGCGCTGACCGCCGAACCAGCTTCTTACCGGCTGCCCCTCCGGCTCCAACGTCTTCGGGCCAGACCAGCCCCGTCCTCACCCACCACTTTCGGAGGCTCCCTTGCCCCGGTACCTCACCGTCGGCCACCTGATCCGCCAGCTCCAAGGATTGGACCCCAACCTGCCGGTCCGCCTCGCCATCAACCCCGACTTCCCCTTCGCCCACTACGTGGGGGCCAAGGTCGTCGTCCGCGATGGCAAGGCGTTCATCGCTGACGACGGCCAAGAGGGCTACCTCCCAGTGGGGGCCTGCGACGCCCTCGCCTGAGCCTGACCAACTCCCCCAACACCACGGAGGCTGCCATCTCGTCGCGCTCCCACCCTTCGCCTCTTCTCCCCCTGCACGGCCTCGCCGTGCGCCCCATGCCGGACAGCGTGCGCGGCGCTCTGGTACGGCGCGTCTCCGCCCGGCCTGATGGCCCACTCGACATCACGTGGCTCGCCGTCGGATCGCCCCGACTCCCCTTCGGTCGCATCCGTCTGCACTGGGAGCCCGCCTCCCTCGCTGGCTGGGACGTCACCGCCCACCTGGGCCTGGCCACCACCGAGGTTCATCTCGCCTCCTGGCCCGCTGCCCCGGACGACTGGCCGCGCCTGGTCCGCCCGACCGTCCACGAGGTGATCGGTCTGAGCGCCGCCCTCACCTTCGCGACCGACGCTCTCGACCTCTCCAACAGCCTCGCCGGAATCTGACCGAGAACGCGCAAGGCCGCCCCGCGCCGATCAGGCAGGGGCGGCCTTGCCGTTGCGCCGTTGCCTTGTTCACCGTCGCGGCCGATGTCGAGGTCCTTGCGCACGGTCTTGGCCTTCGCCCGCCCACCGTCCGGCTCAGCACCCACCGCCTGACCAAGGCGGCCTTCGTCTTCCCGAAGGCTGATCCCGACTTCCGGGGCGGGCTGCCGAGTAGAGCGCACGCGGCTGGCCACAGCCGAACGCCGAGGAGCGCCACCGATGTATCGGTGGCGC
>NZ_JBHXLU010000025.1:0-121306 GCF_042720695.1 Streptomyces sp. NPDC058457
GCCCCGCAGTGAGCGGGGCGCCCAACCGCCGACTGTGACTGCTCAGATACGGGCCGGCTCCTGTACCCCAGCCTCGTTGTCGAGGACACCGGAGGCCGGACGTCGAGCCAGTCCCTCACCCTCGACGTCCACCCTGGGCAGGATCCTGTCCAGCCAGGATGGCAGCCACCAGGCGCGCTCACCAAGGAGAGCCAGAACCGCCGGTACCAGAGCCATGCGCACGATGAACGCGTCGAACAGCACGGCGATCGCGAGTCCGAACCCGGTTGCCTTGATCATGGACTCGCTGGCTCCGATGAACCCGGAGAAGACCGCGATCATGATGACCGCCGCCGCCGCGATGACCCCGGCACTGCTGCGGCTGCCGCTGACGATCGCCTCAGCCGGACGGTCGCCGTGGACATAGGCCTCACGCATACGGGAGACCAGGAAGACCTGGTAGTCCATTGCGAGCCCGAACACGATACCCACCAGAAGGATGGGCATCAGGCTCATGATCGGTCCGGGCTGCTCGATACCGAGGAGATCGGCGCCCCAGCCCCACTGGAAGACCGCGACGACAGCGCCAAGGGCCGCCAGCACCGACAACAGGAAGCCGAGAGCTGCCTTTATCGGGACAAGGATCGAGCGGAAGACCACCATGAGCAGGAGGAAAGCAAGACCGAGGATTACGCCGAGGTAGGGAATCAGCGCGTCCTGGAGCGCCTGGGCCACGTCGATGTTCATGGCCGTACTGCCGGTGACCTCGTAGGTTGCCCCGGTGGCGGATTCCAGACCTGCGCGCTCCCCCCGGATGGTGTGAACCAGGTCCTTGGTCCGCTCGGCGGTAGGCCCGGTCGCCGGCGTCGCGGAGATCATGGCCGTGTCGCCCGCCGCGTCGAACCGGGCGGCGGAGACGGTCACGACCCCGTCGGTGGCCTTGATCTTGTCACTGATCTCGGCGACGGCCTTCTTGGGGTTGTCGGCCTTCTGTGCGTCCACGACGATCGTCAGAGGCCCGTTGAACCCTGCGCCGAAACCACGGGACAGGTCGTCGTACGCACGCCGCTCCGTGGTGGATGTGGGCTTGGACTCGTCGCCCGGCATGCCCAGGCGCATGTGCATCATCGGTATCGCAACGGTGACCAGGCCGATCACTCCGGCGACAAGGATCATGACAGGCCGACGCAGCACGAGCCGGGCCCAGCGGCTTCCCCTGTCGACCTTGCGGGTCTCGGCCCGCATGCCCTTCTTCCTGGTCTTGCGTGACAGGACTGCATTGGGCCAGAAACCCAGGAAAGCGGGGATGAGCGTCAGCGCGATCAGAACACCGACGACCACCGCGCCGGCGGCGCACAGTCCCATCTTCGTCAGCACCGGAACGCCGATCACCGACAGGCCGGCCAGGGCGATGACCACCGTGAGACCGGCGAAGACGACGGCCGACCCCGCGGTGCCGGCCGCAAGGCCCGCCGCTTCCTGCGGGTCGTGTCCCTTGGCCCGTTCCTCGCGGTACCGCGAGACGACGAAGAGGGCGTAGTCGATTCCGACCGCGAGGCCGAGCATGGTCGCCAGCGTCCCGGAGGTCGCTGAGAGGTTGAAGGTGCTGGAGAGCGCCGTGATGGAGGCCATGCTGATGCCGACTCCGGCGATGGCCGTGAGCAGCGGGAGACCCGCGGCTGCCATCGACCCGAAGGTCATCACCAGGACCACGGCGGCGATGACGATGCCGATCATCTCGGACGCACCACCTGCGGACGGCTGAGTGGCCAGCGCGGTGCCGCCCACCTCGACCGTCATGCCGTTCTTGCGCGCCGTGTCGATGGCGTGCGTCAGCGCCGTCTTTCCGGCGTCGGTGAGGTCGTCGGCCGTGACCTTGTAGGTGACGGTGGAGTAGGCCATGGAGGCGTCTTTGCTCACGGCGGCGGCCTTGAACGGGTTCACGGCGCCGGACACCTGCGGGCCCTTCCCCGCTTCGGTCACGAATTCGTCGATGACGGCGCGGTTGTCGGCTGCGGTCACCTTCTCTCCGTGGGGAGCGACGAAGACGATCCGGGCGTTGGCCGCGTTGCCGTTCGTTCCGGGGAAGCGCTGCTGCATCAGGTCGAAGGCCTTCTGCGCCTCGATCCCCGGCATGAAGGACGTGTTGCTCTCGTCGGCGGAGGGCGCTGAGGCGGCGCCTGCACCGACGGCGACGAGAACCGCCGCCCAGACCAAGAGAACGGACCAACGCCGCCGGAAGGCGGTACGGCCCAAGCGATAAAGGAACGTAGCCACGAGTCAGGAATCTCCACATCACGGTCGGGTACCGCTCAAGCCTCTTCGAACGGCGACCCGATGTCGTCGTGCACTGCCACGCAGTTCACTTCCTGGCAGAGCACCAAAGCTGACGCGGCTTCCTCCTCCTCAGGTATGAGGCGGGCACGCCGGTCCTCTCAGCAGGAGGCCCATCGGGCGACCGTCGACGCCCGTGGTCGCCTGGCTGCGGCAGGTATGAGATCTCCTGCTCGCGGCGGGGCAGTAACCAACTCGGCCTTGGAAGAGTGTGTGGTGGGCGGTTGCTCCGCAGACCTCGTAGACGGCGCGGTACGGGCCGGCCTGGAGTACTGGCCTTCCAGTCGCCCATAGTGCTGTCCTCGCATCCAGTGCCATGTCAGGACAGCGAGCTGCCCTGGTGGGCCGAGTGAAAGCGCCGCTCGAAGTTCCACTGGCGTGACCGGGCGGGGCTCACCCGTCCGATCGGCGATCGTGGTTGCTCCGGCCCCGTGTCAGCAGTTTCCTCGGGGCTGCGGGCGCCGAGGCGGGGCCCGCCTCGGCGGCTGGTGTCGTACGGCTCGTACAGGCGCATCAGCAAAATTCGGGTTCGTCTCCGCCATGGGCATCCAGCGAGAGCCCTATCGGACTGATCGTCCCGTCACTCCCGAGCTGACCGGTCTTGCAGATAGCGGCCCGCCCGCTCGGCGGTCGCACAGCACGAGCCCCGGAAACGCCACGGCCAGGTCAGCCTCTCGACCGCTGCGCCGGCATGCCGACACAGTCGCGCACGCCGAGACCGCCCCGCCGTTTCCGGCCGCCCTCTGCGCCAAGCGGTGCGCTTCTCGGCTCGTCCCCTCGCCCGACACCCGCGCGTGCATGCCGTTCCCGTTCGTCGGCTGCTCCGTCCACACCCTGCACCGGGAAAGCGCAGCAACGTCTTTCCCAGGTCCCGGGCATATCTCCACCGATCGGAACGCGAGCGGTTCCTTCCGTCTAATGACCGGTGGTCGAGTAGACCTGAACACGGATGGCGTCCAGGGTCTCGGCGATGGCGATGGTGTCCGCCAGCGGCATGGTCGGGCTTTCGATGAGGCCTTCGGTGAGGCAGCGGTGCACCTCGTCGATTTCGAACTGCATCCCGTTGCCTTCGTGCGAAGCGTCGATGTGCTCCGCGTTGTACTCCCTCCCCGTCTTGATGTTGACGGTGAGCGATTGAGGGCAGTGCATGTAGGCCGGGAGATCGATCCAGCCGTCGCTGCCGGAGATGCGGGCCGTGCGCGACGTGTGAACCCGCACGCCGGCGGTGGCCACGCTGAGCCGGCCGCCGGGATGCCGCAGCACTGCCGCGATCTGCTCGTCGACGCCGGTGTCACCGATGACCCCGTTCGCGACAACCCACTCCGGTGCACCGAGCACCATCTGGCAGAGCTGGACCGGATAGAGGCCGAGGTCGAGCAGCGCACCCCCGCCCAGGTCGGGCCTGAAGAGGCGGGCGTTCGGATCCTTCGGCATGCGGACGCCGAAGTCGGCCTCGACCTGGAGGGGTTCACCGATTCGGCCTTCGGCGATGATCTCCACCATGGAGCGGTAGGCGGGCAGGAATCGGCTCCAGATCGCCTCCATCAGGAACAGCCCGCGGGCACGAGCCTCTGCCACCATGCCCCTGGCTTGGTTCGCGTCCATCGCGAAGGGCTTTTCGCACAGCACGTGCTTGCCCGCCCTCAGAAATTCAAGAGTGTTTGCCTCGTGCTCGGAGCTCGGCGTCGCCACGTAGACGACATCGACCTCCGGGTCGGCCGCCAGCGCGGCGTAGGAGTCATAGCGGGCCGATATTCCGAAACGATCACCGAACGCGTCGGCCCGTTCCTGCGATCTCGAGGCCACGGCGACGATCTCGCCTTGATCGGACAGGCGCATCGCCTCCGCGAACCGGATCGCGATCCCACCCGGTCCTACGACACCCCAGCGGAACTTGGTCATGATTCCTCACCTTCGGTTGCGATCAGGCGATCTACGCGCGGACACGCCTGGGCGCGTGCCGGGAGACCGCCGCACACTAACATGAAAACAGCACTATGATGCTGTTTTGGAAATCGATAAACTTCGACCTCGATCGCGAGACAGAAGGAGACTCCATGTCGGCGCCGCCCCGTGGCCCGTACGCGAAGTCGGCGCAGGTGCGACAGCGGATTCTCGAAGTCTGTGTGGACGTATTCGGGGAGGTTGGCTTCTACGGCGCCTCCACGAAGGACATCGCCCAGCGCGCCGGCATCAGCCACACCGGTCTGCGTCACCACTTCCCACGCAAGGAAGACCTGCTCGCAGCGGTGCTGCACCTGCGTGACGAACAAACCGCTCCGCTTCGGGAAGCGGCCTGGGCACTGGAACCGCGGACGCGACCCGTCGAAGCACTTGTTGGCATGCTCACTGTCTTGGCCGAACTCGAACTACAGCCGGGCGTCATGGCGTTGTACTGCGTCACGTCCGGTGAAGCCACCACCCCGGAACATCCCGCCCACGCCTACTTCACCGAGCGCTACCGCGGCCTGCGCAACTTCTACGCCACCGCGTACACGGCTCTCGCGGAGCAGGGCGACCTGCGGTCGGACATGGACCCACAGACGTTGGCCATCATGACCGTCGCTCTCATCAAAGGGCTCGAAGAACAGTGGTTCTTCGACCGTGACACCGTACGTATCGAGGCGACCGTTCGTACCTTCATCGGCTCTTTCGTTCCGGACCTCGCTCGTTAGCCTGATCGGCCTCGCCTGCCGGCCGGCCTGACCATCACGGTGCACTCAGACACGGAGAAACTCACAGGCGCAGACTGACCATGCCACCGTCTACATGGAGCACCGCACCGGTGGTCGAGCCAGCGCCGGGGGAAGCAAGTCCGACGACGGCACGGGCCACCTCTTCGGCAGAGACCAAGCGCCCCAGCGGCTGTCGCTGCTGCAGGGCCTGAGCCGTCGCCTCACGGTCTTCGGCTCCGTCCAAGAGCCGACCCACCCACGGTGTATCGACCGTGCCCGGGGCGACGGCGTTCACACGGATGCCGTCGGCCGCGTGGTCAGCCGCCATCGCAAGAGTCAGGGCGTGCACGGCGCCCTTGCTGGCGCTGTACAGCGCTCGCTGCCGCACACCGATGAAGGCGACCGCCGAGCACAGGTTCACGACAGCGGCATGCGGTGAACGGCGGAGATCGTCCAGTGCCGCGCGGGTGACGCGGGCGATCCCCGTGACGTTGACGTCGAGAACCCGGGCCCATTCCGCGTCCTCGTTCTGGGCGATGTCACCGACCGCGCCGATCCCGGCATTGTTTACGAGGACATCGAGCCTGCCCAATTCCTCGACGGCCGTCGCGACGGCCTCGTCGACGGCTCCCGGATCGCTGATGTCGCACTGGATGGCCAGGACGTCATCGGGTGCATGGTCGATGGCGATATCCAGGACAGCCACCTGTGCACCCGACGCCCTGAGAAGGGCCGCGGTTGCCGCGCCGATTCCACTGCAGCCGCCGGTGACGAGCGCGGCCAGCCCCTGGAACTCTGACATCGAAGGTTCACTCCTTGATCACGGTTCTGCGAACATGGGCGGGACCTGTTGTGCGCGTAGGCACGGCACCGGTCGGTGAACTGCGGACCGAGGCGCCGTGCCTCGCACCGAAATGCGGCACCTACACGAGGCGCGGATCCACATGGATCTTCGGGCCCGGTCCGGCATCGTCCGGGCGTTCTCCGGCCAGCGTCCCGGCCGTCTGGTCGAGGGCGACCGTCGCGGCGACCAGCGGGCGGGGGTCGACCACTCCCTCGGCATACGCGCGGATGGTGTCCTCAAGGCCGGGCGAGGCAGACAGCACGCCCACCGCTGCCACGTCCTTGAGGGCAAGGTTCCGAGTGTCGATGAGGCTGGGTTCTCCGGCCAGCCCGACGTAGACAACCCGCCCGGCGGGCTCAACGAGCTCCACGGCTCGGGCCGGCAGATGCACGGAGTTGGACGCGTCGATCACCGCGTCGAAGGGCAGGTCCGGCAGGGAATCCTCGGACCAGGTGTTCTCGAAGCCGAGGCTGCGGGCGAAGGACCGGGACCTCTCGCTACGGCCCATGAGGTGGACCTCTGCGCCGGTAGCACGGGCGAACATGGCCGCCAGCAGCCCGATGGTGCCCGGACCGAGGATGAGGACACGGTCTTCGGGTGTGAGCTCGGCGGCCTGCACGGCACGCAGGGAGTTGCCGCCCGGTTCGACGAGCGCTCCGAGGGCGGCGTCCACGGAGTCGGGCAGACGGTGCAGCGAGGACACGGGGACGGCGAGCTGTTCGGCCAGGGCGCCGGGACGATCACCCCGCACGCCCACTTCCTGTCTCTTCTCGCACACGTGCTGGTGTCCGCGGAGGCAACGCCGGCAGGTGCCGTCGCCGAGCATCGTGTCGCCCATGACCCGGCAGCCGATCCAGGAGGGATCCACGCCCTCGCCGACGGCGGCCACTCGGCCGGACCACTCGTGTCCCAGCCTCATCGGATACCAGGAGTGCCCCTCGGTGAGATAGGCCATCTCGCCGGTGTAGAACTCGACGTCGGTGCCGCACACACCGACGCGTTCGACGTCGATGACGGCTTCGCCGGCAGCGGCGACGGGGACCGGGACTTCCTGAACCGATCCTTCGAAGGGGCCCGTGAGGACGAAGGCGCGCATCGAGTTCCCGTTCACTGCGGGGCCAGCACGTTCTGGCGCTGGCGGCCGAGGTGCTGGATACCCAGTTCCATGACGTCGCCGGGCTGGAGCCACACGGGCGGGTTGAATCCCATGCCGACACCGGGCGGGGTCCCGGTGTTGATGAGGTCGCCGGGTTCGAGGACGAGGAACTGGCTGAGGTAGTGGACGATGAAGTACGGATCGAAGATCATCGTCTTGGTGTTGCCGTCCTGGCGGCGCGTACCGTTGATGTCGAGCCACATGTCGAGGTCGAGGACGTCGCCGATCTCGTCGGCCGTGGCCAGCCAGGGCCCGGCCGGGTTGAAGGTCTCGGCGGACTTGCCCTTGGCCCACTGTCCGCCGCGTTCCAGCTGGAAGGCGCGTTCGCTCACGTCGTTGACAACCAGGTAGCCGGCGATGGCGTCGCGGGCGTCGTCGACGGAGTCGAGGTAGCTGGTGCGTCGGCCGATGACGATGCCGAGTTCGACCTCCCAGTCCGGCTTGGTGGCGCCGCGGGGGATGCGCACGTCGTCGTTCGGGCCGATGAGGGTGTTGGGGGACTTGTTGAAGAGGATCGGCTCCGTCGGCACGGCCTGGCCGGTCTCGGCGGCGTGGTCGCTGTAGTTCAGCCCGATGCACAGAATCTGGTGGGGCCGGGCGATCGGTGCGCCGATCCGATCGCCGGCGAAGGAGGACACCTGTCCGGCGGTGACGCGCTCAGCGACCAGCGGACGGATCCGGTCGATGCCACCCGAACCGAAGAACGCTTCGTCGAAGTCGGTGACGGTGTCCGAGAGGTCGACGTAGGTGTCGTCGTCGATGCGGGCGATGGGCTTCTCGGCGCCGGGGGCGCCGATACGCATGAGGTACACGGGCGGATCTCCAGAGGTATGCGGTGGATCGTCAGACGATGGGGGGCGCCCAGGCGGCGACCGGCAGCCCCGGGACTGCAGTGCGGACGGTGAACAAGCGGCCCGAATCGGGGGTGGCGGGCCGGCGCGGGTCATCGGTTTCCGGGGTCGCCGTGGTGATGACGAGGGTGTGCAGGTCAGGGCCTGCGAAGGCCACACTGGTCGTGTGCGGCGCCGGAACGACGAGGCGGTCCGAAAGGGTGCCATCGGGCGCGTAGCAACGGACTTCTCCCGCGCCGTACACCGCCACCCACAGGTGACCTGCGGCGTCGAGAACGATGCCGTCCGGGTAGCCGTCGTCCAGTTGAACGTGGACGCGACGCTCTCCGACGCTACCGGTCTCGGCGTCGTAGTCACGGACGAACACGGTCCGCCGCAAGGTGTCGACGCTGTACATGAGGGTGCCGTCCGCGGACCAGGCGAGGCCGTTGGACAAGGTCAGATCCTTGTCCAACGGGGTGAGGCGACCGTCCTGCTCCCAGCGGACGAGAACTTCGGATTCGGACCGACCGTCCAGCCGCAGAGAGCCGACGAGGAAGCGGCCGGCCGGGTCGGTGCCGCCGTCGTTGAGCCGACGCCCCGCCCCGGCGGGAATGACGCGGGGACCGTCCGTGCGAGTCCCGTCCGGATGCACGACGACGAGGTGCTGCAGGGCAGCCACCACGAGAGTGCCGTCCTCGGCCGCGGCAACGGCACTGACCATTTCGTCGAAACGGTGTTCCCGGGTGACAGCGATCCGGTCCCCGTCGAGTGTTCCTTCCAGGACGAGCCCGCCCGAGATGTCGACCCACAGCAGCCGCTGCCGGGGGGCGTCCCAGACCGGTCCTTCGGCGAGCTGGTACTTCCCGTCCGTCGCGGCTATGACGTTCTTCACTCGTGTGGCCTTCCTAGTGGGCCGAGCACGCCACGGATCTCGTCCACCGCGTCGACGAGTACGTCCAGCGGAGTGCGGTAGGTCAGCGCGCTGAGGCTCAGTGCGCCGGAGGGCACGGTGGGTGAGACTGCGTAGACGGGCAGGGCGATGCAGTTGACGCCGACTTCGTTCTCCTGGTCGTCCACGGCGTAACCGCGCTCCCGAGTGACTTCGAGTTCGCGGTACAGCTCCTCGGCCGTACACAGGCTGTTCGGCGTACGCGCGACAAGAGGTTCGTTGCCGATCCACTCTTCGACCGCGGCCGATGTCGGCAGTTGCAGGGAGAGCAGCAGTTTGCCCACGCCGGTGGTGTGGACAGGATTCCGGCCGCCGACGGTGGAGGTCAGCCGGACGGCGCCGGTCGGCGGATCGACTTTGGCACGGTAGACGATCTCGTGTCCATCGAGGACGGCGTAGTGCGCCGTCTCACCGAACCGAGCCGCCAGTTCATCGAGCACTGGGCGGATGCGGACATGCTCGGGTCGCGCCTCGTGGTGGGCGAAGGCCATGCGGAGGAACTCGTCGCCCAGCAGGTAGTGGCCGCGTGCGTTCTGGTCGGCCAGACCGGCCCGACGCAGCGAACTGAGCGCCCGGTGCACGGTCGGTTTCGGGCTGCCGATCACACGGGTCATCTCTTCGAGGCCCACGCCCTCGGGGTAGCGGGCGAGTTCCTTCAGCACAGCCAGGACACGGTCCGAACCGACCAGACGTCCTGCGTCACTGTCTGCGGATTCGTTGTCGTCGGATGTGGTCGATCCGTCGAACTTCTGCGTATGCTCCATCGTGTTCCAAACTTTAGACCAACGTACCAATTATTGGAAGGCGGCTGGAATGAACCTCCGCAGTGCTCAGTGGTACGCGGGTCAGGACCGCAACGCGTACATCCATCGAGCGTGGATGCGCCGAGGAGTTCCCGGCGACGCCTTCAGCGGCCGCCCGCAGATCGCCATCGCCAACACCGCGTCCGACCTGACCCCCTGCAACGCCCACCTGACCGAGGTGGCTGCTTCGGTCAGGAACGGCGTGTACGAGGCCGGCGGCATCCCGTTGGAACTGCCCGTCGTCTCCCTGGGAGAGACCCAGGTACGACCGACCGCCATGCTCTGGCGCAACATGGCCGCGATGGCCACAGAGGAGATGCTCCGGGCCAACCCGATCGACGGTGTCGTCCTGCTGGGAGGCTGTGACAAGACCATTCCGTCGCTGCTCATGGCGGCGGCGTCCGTGGATCTCCCGGCGGTCGTCGTGCCGGGTGGTCCCATGCTGACCGGTACCTTCCGAGGCGCCCCGCTGGGGTGCGGCACCGACGTGTGGAAACTGTCGGAGGAGGTGCGGGCGGGCAGCCTCACCCAAGAGGACTTCACACGGTCGGAGTCCTCGATGATCCGCAGTCGCGGCCACTGCAACACCATGGGCACCGCTTCGACGATGGCCCTGGTGGCCGAGGCTCTCGGCACCGTGGTGCCCGGTGTCGCCGGCACCCCGGCACCCGACAGCAGGCTGCTGGAAGCCGCCCACAACACCGGCCGCCTCGCCGTGGAGATGGTGTCCGCCGACCGACGGCCCGGCGGGTTCCTGACCAAGGCTTCGTTCCACAACGCGATCGTGGCACTGGCCGCGATCGGTGGCTCGACCAACGCCGTCGTGCACCTCCTGGCCATCGCCGGACGCCTGGGGGTCGAGCTGTCGCTGGACGACTTCGACCTCATCGGCTCCCGAGTCCCTGTCCTGGTGGACCTCCAGCCTGCCGGACGATTCCTGATGGACGACTTCCACCGTGCCGGCGGCCTGCTCGCCGTACTGCGCGAGGTCCGTGACCTCCTCGACGAGAACGCGCTGACGGTCACCGGCAAACCCCTCGTGGACTATCTCGACGATGCCCCGATCTGGGACCCGGAGGTGATCCGCCTCCGGTCCGCGCCGCTCGTTCCCGAGGGCGGCATCGCCGTCCTGCGCGGCAATCTCGCTCCCGACGGGGCCGTCATCAAACCCGCCGCCGCCTCCCCGCACCTCCTCAGGCACCGCGGACGCGCTCTCGTGTTCGACTCCATCGAGGACTTCCACGCGCGTATCGACGACCCGGATCTGGACGTCGACGCGGACAGCGTCCTGGTACTGCGGGGCTGCGGACCGAAGGGCTACCCCGGCATGCCGGAGGTGTCGAACATGCCCCTGCCCAAGAAGCTCCTTGCCCAGGGCGTGCGCGACATGGTGCGAGTCTGCGACGGACGGATGAGCGGCACGGCGTACGGCACCGTTGTTCTGCACGTGGCCCCCGAGGCCGCGGCCGGCGGTCCCCTGGCCCTGCTGCGCACCGGCGACATCGTCAGCCTGGACGTGGGCGCGCGCCGTATCGATGCCGAGGTACCCGCCGAGGAATGGGCGGCCCGCACCCCCAACGAGGCGACAGTGACCGCGTACGCCAATCCGCGGCGCGGCTGGGAACGGCTGTACGTCGACCACGTCCTTCAGGCCGACACCGGAGCCGACCTCGATTTCCTCGTCGGCTCCAGCGGTTCGGAGGTAAGCCGTGAGTCTCACTGATCCGCACAGACGGCCCGCGAACGACCGCCTTCCGCCGGCGGACCGCGCTCTGCTCGACAAGCTGGAACAGGCGGTACCCGGGGCCGTTGCCGCACGCGCCACCGACCGGCTGTCCTTCGCCCACGACGCCTCGCACTATCTGCTCGTCCCCCAGGCCGTCGTCACTCCGCGTGATCCGGAGCAGGTCGCGGCGCTGCTGCGCGCGAGTGCCGTGCAAGGCGTGGGCCTGACGTTCCGCTCGGGTGGTACCAGCCTGTCCGGGCAGGCCAGCAACGACGGGGTACTCGTCGACACCCGCCGTCACTTCCGCGGCATCGAGGTCCTCGACGCCGGAGCCCGGGTCAGGGTCCAGCCGGGTGCCACCGTCCGGGCGGTCAACACACGACTCGCCGCGTACGGCCGCAAGCTCGGCCCCGACCCCGCCAGCGAGACCGCCTGCACCATCGGCGGCGTCGTCGCCAACAACTCCAGCGGTATGGCCTGCGGCACCGAACTCAACACCTACCGCACGCTGGAATCGGCGGTGCTGGTCCTGCCCAGCGGCACGGTCATCGACACCGGAAGCCCGGACGCCGACGACCGGCTTCGATCCTTGGAACCTGCCATCCACGCCGGCCTGACCCGGCTGCGCGACCGCGTCCGCAGCAACCCGGACTCACTGGCGACGATCAAACGGCTGTACGCCATCAAGAACACGATGGGATACGGACTGAACTCGTTCGTCGACCACACCCGGCCCGTGGACATCCTCACCCGCCTGGTGATCGGCAGCGAAGGCACGCTCGCGTTCGTCGCCGAGGCCACCTTCCACACCGTGCCGACGCATGCCCACGCGGCCACCGGCCTGCTCCTCTTTCCCGATCTGACCGCGGCCACGGGCGCCCTCCCGCAGCTGGTGGAGGCAGGCTTCGCCACCATCGAACTGCTCGACGCCACGAGCCTTCGGGTGGCCCAGCGTGACCCACAGGCAACTGCGGAACTCCGTGACATCGAAGTCCGGGGGCACACCGCGCTGCTCGTGGAGCACCAGCACCGGACCCCCGAAGCGCTCGCCGAGCTCATCGCACAGAGCCGAGGCATCCTGAGCGACCTCCCTCTGGTTTCCCCGGCGACCCTGAGCAGCGAAGCGGAGAGACGGGCAGCGCTCTGGCACATCCGCAAGGGCCTGTACACCGCGGTCGCCGGTGCCCGCCCCTCAGGCACCACCGCGTTGCTGGAGGACATCGCCGTCCCCGTCGACCGGCTGCTGCCCACCTGCACCGACCTCACCGAGCTCTTCGGCCGGCACGGCTACGACGGCAGTGTCATCTTCGGCCACGCCAAGGACGGCAACATCCACTTCCTGCTCAACGAGGACTTCGACCAGCCCGAACTCCTCGACCGCTACCTGGCGTTCACCGAGGACATGGTCGACCTCGTGCTGGGACAGGACGGCACGCTGAAGGCCGAGCACGGTACCGGTCGCATCATGGCTCCCTATCTGCGTCGCCAGTACGGCGCCGAACTCCACGACGTCATGCGCCAGATCAAGCAGCTCATCGATCCAGAAGGTCTCCTCAACCGCGGTGTCCTGATCACGGACGACGAAAGCGTGCACATCCGGCACCTCAAGTCGACGCCCACCGTCGAGGAGGAGGTGGACCGGTGCGTGGAGTGCGGCTACTGCGAACCCGTCTGCCCGAGCCAGGACCTCACCACCAGTCCCCGCCGCAGAATCGTTTTGCGCCGCGAGATCGCCCGCGCCCGGGCGGTCGGCGACAGCGAGCTGCTCACCCGTCTGGAGGAGGAGTACCAGTACGACGCCGTGGACACCTGCGCGGTCGACGGCATGTGCCGAACGGCCTGTCCCGTCCTCATCGACACGGGGGACCTGACCCGCCGGCTGCGCGCCGAACAGCGGCGTCCCGTCGAGCAGAAGCTGGGGGCGTCGGCCGCCCGGCACTGGGACGGCACCACCCGCGCGGCTTCCCATGCCCTGACCGCCGCCCGCCGTATGCCGGCCGCGCTGCCCAGCGCGATCACCGCTGCGGGGCGAGCCGTGCTCGACGCGGACACGGTGCCCGCCTACTCAAGGGAACTCCCCCGCGGCGGATCGCCACGCCGTCCGCGTCCCACGCGGGCCCCCGAGGCCGTCTACTTTCCCGCCTGTATCTCCACCCTGTTCGGTCCCGCCGATCCTGAGGCGAGCCCGGGTGTCCACGCTGCCTTCCTCGCGCTGTGCGCCCGGGCGGGCATCAGCATCCGGGTCCCTGACTCCATCGCCTCTCTGTGCTGCGGCACGCCGTGGAAGTCCAAGGGCCTCACCGACGGCTACACCGTGATGCGCGACAAGGTCGTCCCGGTACTGCGTCAGGCCACCGAGCAAGGCGCACTGCCGGTCGTCGTGGATGCCGCGTCCTGCACCGAAGGACTCGCCCGCATGCTGGCCGAGGAGGGCCTCGACATCGTGGACGCGGTCGCATTCGTCGACCGGACCGTACTGCCGCGGCTGCCTGCCGCCCGGCGTATCCCGTCCGTCGTCGTCCACCCGACCTGCTCCTCCACCCAGCTCGGACTCAACCCGGCGCTCCTCCGGGTCGCCGGAGTAGTCGCCGAAGCCGTCGTACAGCCCGAGGACTGGAGCTGCTGTGCCTTCGCCGGTGACCGAGGCCTGCTCCACCCGGAGCTCACCGCATCCGCGACCAGCTCCGAGGCCCGTGCGGTGTCGCACCACCAGGCCGCTGCCTACGCGTCGGTCAACCGCACCTGCGAACTCGGTATGACCCGAGCCACCGGACACCCCTACCGGCACGTGCTGGAAGTCCTCGAGGCCGTCACCCGGCCGCAGGGCACCTGACCGGTCCACAGCGCTACCCTCACCATCACAAGGAGACAGATGATGCACGTCAGGACAGCTCTTGTCACCGGCGGCGCCAGCGGCCTGGGAGCGGCTACCGCCCAGCTCCTGCGGGACGAGGGGCTGAAGGTGATCACCCTCGACCTCAAGGGCGCCGACGTCAGCGCCGACGTCACCGACGAGGATGCCCTGCGGCGCGTGGCCGAAGACATCGGCCACGTGGACATCCTGGTCAACTCCGCCGGTGTCGTCGGCCCCAACCAGCCCCTGTTGGAGACCACGGTCGAACAGTGGCGCCGCGTCCTGGACGTGAACGTCCTGGGCACGGTCAACACGATGCGCGTATTCGTTCCCGGCATGTGCGAGCGGGGATGGGGACGGGTCGTCAACTTCGCGAGCATGGCGGGCAAGGACGGCAATCCCAACCTGGCCCCCTACTCCGCCTCCAAGGGAGCCGTCATCGCCCTCACCAAGTCGGTCGGCAAGGAACTCGCGACCAGCGGCGTCCTGGTCAACGTCATCACACCGGCGGTCTTCGCCACACCGATGAACGACAGCACGTCACCCGACGTTCTGGCCCACATCACCGGTCTCATACCCATGAGGCGCATAGGCCGCCCCGAGGAGGTTGCCGAGTTGGTGGCGTTCCTCGCCTCCGACCGGGTCAGCTTCTCCACTGGCGCGGTGTACGACATCAGTGGCGGCAGGGCCACCTACTAGAACCACGCTCCACGTGGTGTGAGCCTGCCGAGGGATTCGACGCGGCGACTCGACGAAAAGCGTCCTTCGCCTGTGGGATTCAGCTCCACGGACTGTCGTGCTCGGTGTGCTGCGTCGCCGCGACCTGCGGCTTCCGCCTGCTCGCGATGAGGCCACCGAGCGCGCCCAGGGAGACCAGGCCCATCATGCCCGAGCCGACGTAGCGGTTCACACCGTCCATGGCCGTATACATGCCAGCTGCCGCGGCAGCGTTGAACAGGAACAGAAACCAGAGCGTGCCCGGCCGCCCCAGAAATGCCTTGATCTTCGGCTTGCGGGCAATCTGCGAGCCCGCGATCAGCGCAACGGCTCCACCACCGTACGTAGCAATGTTCTGCTCAGTGCTGCCGTCTAGGACCTGTTTGGCGGCTCCACTCATGACGAGACCGGCGACGAAGAACGCCCGCAAAAAGAGGTCGGCGAAGAACGACTTCACTCGGGCGAGGAACGAGTGCACGGGATTTTCCTTCGGACGGGATCAGGTTGGCCAGGGCAAAGGCCCCTTTCGAACTCCCAACAACGATCCCGGCAGCCGTTCATCGTCACGAGGGTGTGTACTCCCGTGCCCGTGGTGTAGCCGGCTACACCACGAGCTAGGTCCGGCTTACGCGTCAGCCGACCTGGCCGAATCGGCCATGGCCACGACACCTGTCGTTGACGAGGCGTGAACTCACCCAAGGGTCGGGAGACGGCTTCTCGTACCTGAGGAGGAGGAAACAGCGTTCCTCGTCGTGCCCTGACACCGGTCGCAACCGCGTGCACGTGCATGACGACACAGGTCCGACGATCTAAGAGGCTGGTGCGGTAGCCGATTCCGACATGGAGACCTGCCTCGTGGCTCCCCTCTTCTGCCGATCGGGCCGCGGCGCCTTCCGGTGGCGCTGATCCGCTCTCTTGGTCCTGGAACCCACGCGGCGGGTCGCTTCGCGGCCGCGGGTGACACGTTCGCCCTGCACAGCCGCCCTACCTGTCTCTGCGAGGCAGTGACATGGCAAGGCCGAACCCCGCAGTGGCCTCTCACAGTCATCTCTTCCCCACCCGCATCCCGCACTTGAAAGGCACCCCCATGAAAAAGCAGATGTCGGTCTTCTCCCTCGTCCTGCTGTTCTTCGTGTTCACGGCCGGTATCGGTGTCTCCATCGCCGCCGGAGCGGTATTCGAGGGCATGGAGAAGAATCTGGTCAGCGCCGGCGGGGTGGTCGTGGCGCTCGTGGCGAGCACCATCCTCATGAAGCAGCAGCGGATGAGGGACTTCGTCGCGTCCAGGCCGGTGCTGTGGTTCCTGTTCCTGTTCAACGCGGCTGTGGCCACGACCTGTTCCTTCGCCCTCGACGGCGCGAAAGGCATAGCGGTCGCCACAGTGATGGGCCTCGTCTCGCTCGGAGCAGGCGCCGGCCTCCTCAAGAGCTCCAAGAAGAAGCCGACCCATGCCTGAACGCTCCCGACCGAGCCCGCATTGCCAGTCTCGCGGCGTTCCGGTGTAGCAGTTCACCGACCGGTCAACGGTGACGGCTCATCGAGTCGATCTCACAGCCCTGCCTCATGTCGGTGTGACTGAGAGTGGCGTCGGGCGGGACCGCCGTCGTGGCCTACTGGGCGGTAGTGAACGCAGCCGTGGCGTCGAGATCCTCATCTGTGTCGGTGAGGAAGGCTGCGAACAACTGGAAGGCGTGTGACACCCCGGGGCCGCTCCTGAAGGTAGACGGCAACATCCTCTGCGCTCCTGCGCGGGCGACGAACCGTACAGCGTCGTCCAGCAGGATCAGGCAGGGGGCTGGTCAGCGATAAAGCGCACCTCTGGGACGGACGAGGCCCCACTCCCGTCGGCATGCGGACGGTGGGGTACCGGCCGTCACATCGACAGTGAGCCGAACCAGTTAGACGGCTCGGATCACTGTCTCCGCACAGTCGGCCGTCGCCTGCGGTGCCGCCGGAGCGGGCTATTGCGCGGTCATTGCAGCGCTGCCTGCCGGGCGCCGTACGGCTTGGTCTACCAGCCCCTTGACCCAGGCCGCAGGCACCGGGACACCCGGCGTCTCGAAGAACCAGCGCTGTGCCTCTTCCTGGCTCAGCCCGTCGGGCCGCTCGGCGAGGTAGGGCTGGACGTAGACCGGTGTGCCGGGTTCGCTGCGCCAACTGTCCGCCAGGGTACCGATCTCGACGGCGTCGTAACCGAGCAGGTCCAGCAGCCGGGCCACGTCCGCCTTCGCCGCCGGGTCGTCGCCTGCGATCGGCAGGGCACTGCGGTCGGGGGCACCCGCAAGCCGGGCGCTCGTGGCCAGTCGGCGGAAGTCGATGTTGTTGACGGCCTTGACCACTCGCGAGTCGGCCAGGTGCCGCTGCACCAGCTCCGTTGAGGTCACCTCGGCCGCGTCCAAGGCGGCCAGGCGGCCATCCCTCTCGGGGTAGTAGTTCATGGTGTCGATCACGGTCTTGCCGGCCAGAGCCGAGACCGGCAGTTGCGCGTAGCTCTTGAGCGGAATGGTCGCCACCACCAGGTCGCCGGCCCCCGCGGCCTCCTCCGGTGTGGCGGCGCGGGCACGGTCGCCGAGCCGGGCGACGAGGTCGGCGAGTGACTCGGGGCCGCGGGAGTTGCTGATGACAACGTCCATCCCAGCAGCCACCGCGAGACCGGCGAGTGCGCCGCCGATCATGCCGCTGCCGATGAGTCCAAGAGTCCGAGTGACCACAGCTCCCGCCTCCCATTGCAATCCAAGGCCTAATGTTGAAACTGAGTGTCAGAGTAGGCATTGAGTTGCATAACAGCAAGTGAGGTTCTGGCCGGAGGTACACTCACGTGGTGAACACAGCAGGGCGCACGAGCACCAGGGACATCGCACGGGCCGCGGTACGAAGCGAACTGGGACAGGTGGCCTTCGAGTTGTTCCGTCGCGAGGGCTTCGAGAACGTGACCGTCGACGACCTCGCCAAGGCCGCCGGGGTGTCCCGCAGCACCTTCCTGCGCTACTTCGGCACCAAGGAGGACACCGTCCTCAGCGCTTTCGACGCGCAGGGCGAGCGGGTCGCCGACGCCCTGCGCGCCCGCACGGCCGACGAGGACGACTGGACCGCGCTGCGACGCGCGCTCGACACGGTCATCGAGCTCTATCACCAGGACCCGGATGAGGCCTTGGCCCTGACCCGCCTGATCCGGGACACCCCGGCGTTGTGTGCGCGGCAGTTGGAGAAGCAGCACGGCTGGCGCCCGGCCCTTGCCCGCGCCCTCGCCGACCGCACCGGCCGGACCGAGCCCGCGACGCTCGCCCACTGGGTCCGCGCAGCAGCAGCGCTGGACTGCCTCAACGCCGCCGTCGACCACTGGGCCGACTCCGACGGCCGGCTCGACCTCGTCGCCCTCATCGACGACGCCTTCGCCGCACTCGCGTCTCGCTGATCCCGCCTGGACAGACCTTGGATTCCCCGTCCGGCGGGTCATGATCGGAGCCGTAGCCTGACGGTTGCTGTGACGACGAAGCCGCGAAAGGCATGGGCCGTCTTGTCGTAACGGGCGGCGACGGCCCGGGAGTTCTTGAGCCGGTTGATCGTCCGTTCGATCTCGTTGCGGCGTTTGTAAATGTCGGCGCCGAAGCCGACGGGCCTACCGCCTTTGCTGCCACGGCGTTTGCGATGGGCCCGCCGGTTCCTCGGCTCCGGGATGGTGTGCTCGATCCGGCCTGCACCTGCGAGGTGGATCTTGCAGGACAGGCAGCCCCGGAACCGTCCAACTCCCTCGTTGGAGCTACGGTTTCATGGACGGCCTTCCGGCTCCCGAACCGCTCGGGCAGATCGCGCCACGGTATGCCGGTGCGGACTCGAAAGAAGATCCCGTTGATGACCATGCGATGGTCTTTGCACCAGTCGCCACGTCCCGCTGACGACGGCAGGTGCGGTTCCATACGAACCCGCTGAGTAGGCCCGGGGCGCGGTGCCGGGATTGCTCCCGGTCCGTTTCCCCGGACCTCTCGCCGAACCCGCCGTGCGCCTCTCAACGCAACGGGCTCTCCACGGTCTCTATCGTCAGGTTGGCTTCAGGAGCCAGGGGTTGGGGATCTTGTTGCCTCGGTAGCGATACCGGGTCACCGGAATCTCGCTGATCTTGCGCAACTCGATCTCGCCCGCCGTGATCGGCGACCAGTGCCCGGAGGGGGTGGTGAACCGGCGGCGGACGTCCTTCCACCTCCAGTGGTGCCGCTCACGCAGCATGCGGATGATTCTCCACCAGGTGAAGTTGTCCACCATGCTGAACGTGTTCTTCGCGACGGCATGCCGGAAGTAGTTGGCCCATCCGTGCATGACCATGTTCAAACTGGTCAGTACGTAGCCCAGGTCCTGCTGCGACGTCTTGTGGGTCAAGGCACGGATCTTCGCCTTCACCGACCGCAGCGGGCGCTGGGCGACGAAGGTGTAGACGTACCACTTGTTCGTTCCTCGCTTGCGGCGCCACTGGACGTGGAACCCCAGGAAGTCGAATCCCTCGCTCATACTGACCACTTGGGTCTTGGCCGGTGACAGCCGAAGCCCCACCGGCCGTAGCGTGTGAGTGATCTCCTCGCGCAGTGCCTTGGTGTCCTGCTCGGTCCCATGGACCAGGACGACGAAGTCGTCCGCGTAGCGGACGACCCGCCAATTCGGCAGGCCCTTGGCACGCCGTCTTGCACGTAGCTTCTCGGTGGACATCAACCCGCCGGGCTCCCACTCCCTGTGCAAGCGCTCATCGAGCACCGACAGGGCGATGTTGGCCAAGAGCGGAGAGATGACGCCCCCTTGCGGAGTCCCGGTGTGGGTGTCCTGAAGGTCCCCGAGTTCCGTGAGGATCCCGGCCTTCAGGAACGCCTTCACCAGGGCCAGGACCTTCTTGTCCTTGATCCGCACCCGGACACGGTCCATCAGTGCGGCGTGGTCGATCTCGTCGAAGCACGCCTGAATGTCCGCGTCCAGGACCCACCGGTAGCCACGGCTCCCGAAGAAGTGGATCTCAGCAATCGCATCCTGGGCCCGCCGGTTGGGCCGGAAACCATAGGAGACCGCCTTGAAGTCGGCCTCGAAGATCGGTTCCAGCACCAGCTTCAGCGCAGCCTGAACCACCCGGTCGGCGACCACGGGTATCCCCAGTCGCCGCATCTTTCCCGATCCGCCCGGCCTGGGAATCTTCTTCTCCCGCACCGGAAGCACCCGGAACACGCCCGCCTTGAGCTGAGCGCGCAGGTCATTCAGGAAACCAGGGATCCCGATCCGCTCCTCCACGCCGGCGACCGTCAGGTCGTCCACGCCGGCAGCTCGCGCTCCCCGGTTGCCGGCGACCCGATCGAACGCCACCATCAGCGTCGCCGGGTCGTGCACGAGGTTGAACAAGTCGTCGAACCGGCGGCCGGGATCGGCCACCGCCCAACGGTGAAGCTTGGCCTGCATCTCCGATACCCGCTGACGCGGTCCCCTCGGGACCTGCCCCATCGGAGCGCTGGTGTTCACCAGCGCGTCTTTCGGCATTGCAGCCTCCTCCCTCCTCAAAACCACTGCCGCCCTTCCCCATGTGCCGGGCTCTCCCCGGCTCGGAGTACTACGGCGGCTCCGCCCCACCCGACCCGTTCAGCGGTCGATGCGCCTATCCCGGTCTGCGGACTGGAGGCCCGCCGACCGGGAACTGACCCCGGGTGGTTCCCGTGTCCACTGTGGTTCGCTCGGCGAAGTAGGAGCCCGGCTGTGTCCCAGCGGCATCGCCATGAGTACGCCGCAGACCTTCCTCATGACCTCCCGGGCGACCGGAATAAGACACCCCAGGAGTTCCGGCCGCCCAACGACGGCCGTGCGCACCGCACCCGACCCATATCCACCAGATTTGAGCCGGTGACGAAGTTAGGACGTAACAACGCCGGTTCCTCTCGTACTCCTCTCCGCCACGCTTACCGGACCCGCACCATCTGGCAGTACTGGCACGTCCCGATGTCGTCAGGGCCGCTCCCGCCCTCCCCGGCACCACCCGGATCAGGCTGCCCCCAGCCTCACCGCCCTGCTGCGACAGGGTCGGTGGCGAAGGTCTCCCACCTCCACTCGAACCAACAGCGCCTCACGGCGCAAACTCCGCGTCCGTCGGATCACCCCGCCCTACATCGGGCACAACGAGGCGGCGACCCGCCAGTCAGATGATCCGCCGGACACGCCTCAGTCAGTGGTGACGACGATCTCCACCGGTTCGCATCCGGACGCGGAGGCAGTGAGGTGGATCTTCCCCGGGCCGGTGGCGCACAGCACCGCGAGCGCACGTCCCTCGTATGTGGTGTGCTCCGTGCCGTCGAACTGCTCTTCGGTGGACGGGGCGGCGCTGCCGAAGCCGAGGAGTTCTCCCGGTCCGGAGACTTCCAGGCTCACCACTCGGTCGGCACCGGTGTGGCAGGTGCCGTGGGCGTCTGTGAGGGTCAGGTCGACGTAGACCAGGTCGCCCCCCTTCGTGGCCACGACCTCCCGATCGGCCTCGACGGTCAGCCGCACAGGCCCCTCGGCGGACCGCAGGCTCGTACGGCCGGTCTCCACACCGTCCCGGTAGGACACGGCGACGAGGTCGCCGGAGGTGTAGACGGTCTCGAAGTCGGTGCGGAAACGGTGTTGCGCTCCGACGGGACGTCGTCCGAGCGAGGTCCCGTTGCTGATGAGCTCGACCTCGTCGGCGTCGCTGTAGACGTCGACGGTGACCGGGGCGCCTTCGAAGCCTGGCCACGTCCAACTGGAGACGGTGTCGCTCCATGCCCACGGCGACCCTGCCCAGGTCCTGCCGTGGTGCTCAGGCCGTCGGACCGCGACGTACGGCTCGGCTCTCAGGCCGTAGACGATCTCGCGGTAGTACGAGGCGGGCCTGCGATGACCTGTGATGTCGATGTCACCGCAGCCCGCCACCAGGTAGGGGTACGGCGCGTTATGGGCGTGCCGTCGCGCGTCCTCGGTGGCGTACTGGGGCCGCCCGATCCCGACCTCGCCGAGGTAGTCCCAGCCGGTCCAGGTGAAGTCACCGATCACGTGGCCGTACTGCTCGACCATCTCCCAGATACCGTCGATGCGGGTCGGGTAGGTCTCGGTACCGAGAATGATCCGGTTCGGGAAGAGTTCGCGGTCCAGGGCGTAGCGGGCCTCGGCGTAGTTCATTCCGGCCACGTCGAGAAGGGCGAAGGACTCCTCGGTGCGCTCGGTGACCAGCTGCGAGGAGTTGATCGCGCCCATCGCATCGCCGGCGTCGGCCATCAGGGTGTTGATGCCGGCGCCTTGCTTCGCTGCCTGCTCCAGCCTCTGCTGCCGCAGACTCCCGAGTTCGGACATGACGGCGAGCAGCCCGTTGACGGCGTTGGTGACATAGCGCGTCGGGTCGAGGGCACGGACCTTCTCGGCGAGCCTGCGCCCCCAGGCGGCGCCGAAGGGCGAGCCCGTCTCCGGGATCTCGTTGCCGATCGAGTACATGATGACGCTGGGGTGGTTGATGTCCTTGGCGACCATCGCCTCGATGTCGCGCTCCCACCACTCGGGGAAGTTGAGGCTGTAGTCGAACTCGGTCTTGCCGGAGATCCATACGTCGAACGCCTCGTCCACGACGAGCATGCCGACACGGTCGCAGGCGTCGAGCATGGCCTTGCTCATCGGCTGGTGGGAGATGCGGATCGCGTTGAATCCCGCCTCCTTGAGAATCTCGACCCGGCGTTCCTCGGCCCGGGCGTAAGTGGCCGCGCCCAGAACGCCGTTGTCGTGGTGAACGCAGGCGCCACGCAGGTTCACCGTTTCCCCGTTCACGCGCAGTCCGTGCCGGGGGTCTAGCTGCAGCGTCCGAATACCGAAGGCCACTGCTTCTTCGTCCACGTCCCCCAAGGTCACGCGGCAGTCGTAAAGGGTGGGCGACTCGGTGCTCCACAGCGCAGGCGAAGAAACGTACAGTCGCTGCCTGACCGTCGCCGATTCGCCCGGCATTACCGTGACCTTCGAGACGTCTTTGGCGACGACAGTACCGGCGGCATCCAGGATCTCCGTGGCGACGGGGAGCGTGCGCACCTCGATCGAATCGTTGGCCACGTCCATCGCGACCTCGACGACGGCTCGTGAGTCGTCGATGTCGGGAGTGGTGACGCGGAGGCTGTCGGGGACGATCCGGACGACCTCTCCGACGAGCAGCCAGGTGTCGCGGTAGATCCCCGCTCCCGTGTACCAGCGGGAGTCCCGGTGGGCCCGGGCCTCGACACGGATCACGTTCTCCTCGCCGAAGCGCAGGAAGCGGTCGGCGTCGATCCGGAAGTGCGAGTAGCCGTAGGGCCGTTGGCCGGCGTAGTCACCGTTGATGTACACCGTCGCGTCGCGGTACACACCCTCGAACTCCACGAAGATCCGCTTGCCCCGGTACTCCTCCGGGACTGAGAACGTCTTGCGGTACTCGAAGACACCGCCGGGGAAGTAGGCGCCACCGGCCGACTCCATGGTCACTTCGCCGCCGGGGGCCGTGCGGTCCTGTTCGATCATCGCGTCGTGCGGCAGCCGCACCGGCCGGAACGGAACGACGCGGCCGGAGAGTTCGGCGAAGGGATTGACCTTGGGCCGTACCTGCCAGCCGTCGTTGAAGGATGTACGGATCATGCGGGCTCCATGGAATGTCGGCTCACTTCATAGGGGCAGTGCACACAGTCGGCACAACGCGGTTACCACGGCGGCCCGGTCACATGACCGGCGCCACACCCCAACGAAATCAAGTAATGAACAGTTTCAAACGTGGTCAGGCGTGGATGACGGGACACAGCGCAGCCCTGCCCGCTGTCATCGAGTTGTGAGAAGACAGCGGGCAGGGCTTCAAAGTCAGACAGCGGCCCAGCCATCGTCGACGGGCAGAACGGCTCCGTTCACGAAGCTGGCGGCATCGGAGGCCAGGAAGACGATGGCCTCGGCCTGCTCCTCCGCGCTGCCCTTCCGGCCGAGGTTGGCCGGCATGAACTCTCTGATGACGCTGGGACCGTGCGCGTCCTTCCGGGCATCGACGTGGATGCTGGTCGTCGTGGGTCCCGGTGCGCTGGCGTTGGCGCGAATGCCCTGCTTGCGGTACATGACGGCCAGGTTCTTCACCAGTCCGACGATCCCGTGCTTGGAGGCGGTGTAGGCGGCTCCGGCAGCGCTCCCTCGCAGAGCAGCCTCCGAGGCGGTGAACACTATGGAGCCGCGGCCCGCCTCAAGCATGTACGGCAGAACCGCTCGGGTCAGCAGGAACGGCGCTGTCAGGTTGATACGGATGACCCGCTCCCACTCGGCGTCATCGGTCTCACCGAGCGCTGACATGCGGTCCATGATGCCGGCGTTGTTCACCAGCACGTCCACCCCGCCGAAGGCCAGGACGGTGCGGCCGACAAGATCATCGACCACACGCTGGTCGCTCAGGTCACCGACGACGACGAGGCCGGTGCCGCCCTGGTTCTCGATCTCCTTTCCGGTTGCCGTCGCCCCCTCTTCGTTGAGGTCCACGACGACGACGCGCGCGCCCTCCTGAGCGAACTTCAGTGCAGTGGCACGTCCGATACCGCCGCCTGCTCCGGTGACGATGACGCTGAGTCCTGCCAGTCCTGTCGTACTGGGCATCGGGTACTCCTTGTTCCTTGGTTCTCGTGGTACGGCGAAGCGACTGGCTTGCGACTGCTCGTCAGGCCACCGCGCGGGACGGGAGCGGTGTTTCGTTGTGCCGTGCCGGCATGGTCACCAGGTGACGGGCAGTTCGTGCACGCCGTAGATGAAGCCGTCGTGCTTGAACGGGACCTTTTCCAGATCCGTCGCCAGCCGCAGGGTGGGAATGCGTCGGTAGAGGGTGCCGTAGACGACCTGCAGCTCCAGGCGGGCCAGGGGCTGGCCCAGACAGTGGTGCGTGCCTGCGCCGAACGCCTGGTGGTGGCGTGCGGAGCGCTCGATGTCCAGTCGATCGGGGTCGGGGAAGGCTTCGGGGTCGCGGTTGGCGGCATCGCTGGGCGCGATCACGCCCTCGCCGGCCCGGATGATCCCGCCCGCGATCTCGACGTCCTCCAGGGCCACCCTGCGCCGCCCGGTGTGGGTGATCGTCAGGTAACGCAGCAGTTCCTCCACCGCGGAGACGATCAGCTTCGGGTCCTCGGTGGTGCGGAGCCGTTCCAGTTGGTCAGGGTGCTGCAGGAGGAGCAGCGTGCCCAGGGCGATCATGTTGGACGTCGTCTCGTGGCCGCCGAGCAGCAGCAGGACACCGAGTTCGGCGGCCTCCTGGCGAGGCAGCTCGCCGTTCCCGACCCGCTCGGCCAAGGCGGAGAGGAGGTCGTCCTCAGGTGTGTCGAGCTTCTTGCCGAGCAGTCCGTTCAGGTATTCGATCAGGCTCTGGTGGGCGGCCTGCCGTTCATCGAGGGTCGACGACTTCAGGATCATGGTCTTGCTGTTGACCTGGAAGAAGTCATGGTCCTCGTAGGGGACGCCGAGCAACTCACAGATCACCAGTGAGGGCACCGGCAGAGCGAGCGCCTCGACCAGGTCCACCGGGTTGGGGCCGGCCAGCATGTCGTCGATGAAGCCGTCCACGAGTTGCTGGACCGCGGGCCTCATCGCCTCCACCCGCTTGAGGGAGAACGCACCGCTGATCATGCGGCGCAGTTGCGCGTGCTCGGGGTCGTCCATGCCGGGCAGGCTGAGCCGGACGCGGCCCTTCACGGGTGCCTGCTTGGGATAGCCGGGCTGGTTGATGTCGGCGCTGAACCGGGAGTCGGCCAGCACCGACTTCTGGTCGGCGTGCCGGGTGAGCAGCCAGGGAGTACTGCCGTCGAAGAGCCGGACCTTGACGAGCGGGCCCTGCTCACGAAGGGCCCGCAGGGCGGGGGGCGGATCGAAAGGGCAGCCCTGGGCGCGCTTCATCGGGAAGTCGGGGGCGTGCTCCGCCGTCGGTGCGTGAGTATGCGTGGTGTCGGTCATCTCGATACTTCCCCTCGGGTCAGGCGTGCAGGGCGGCCTGGGCGGTGTAGTGGTCGACGATGGCGGCGCGGTGCAGGCGAGCCTGCTTGGGCATGTTCCAGCCCAGGACACCGGTCATGTGTCCGTCCCGGCGGTACAGCGCCACGAAACGCCCGTCGTCCTCGCTGCCCTCAACGACCTGGACGTCGGCGTCCTCGCCCAGCAGTCCGTGGGCCTGGATCTTGGCGTCGAACTGGTCGGTCCACATGTAGGGCACGGGGGTGTAGGGCCGGTTCTCCCCCAGGATGTTGGCCGCGACGGCGGCGGCCTGCTCGTTGGCGTTGGTGCGGTTCTCCCACCGCACGAGCTTCCCGAGACCCCGGTGATGCCAGCGAGCGACGTCACCGACCGCGTAGACACCGTCGGCGGCCTGGCAGAACGCGTCGCACACCACGCCGTCGGCAACCGTCAGACCGCTGTCCGTCAGCCAGTCGGTGGCGGGGACGGAGCCGATCGCGACGACGACCGTCCGGGCGGGCAACACCCTTCCGTCGGCGAGCCCGACCGCGGTGGCCCTGCCCCGCTCCCCCTGTAGGAGGTCGACGGCCACGCCGAACTCCATGTGAACGCCCCTGTCGGTATGGAGCCGCGCGAGCCGGGCAGCCATCCGGGGCCCCAGCAGGCCGACCATCGGGGCAGCCAGCATGCCTACGAGCGTCACGTCGACGCCCATGCCCCGCGCGGTCGCGGCGATCTCCGCGCCTAGTACCCCGTCGCCGATGACCACGGTTCGATCGGTGGACTGCAACGCCGATCGCAGGGCCAGGGCATTGTCCAGGGAACGCAGCGCGTGGACGCCGTCGAGCGACTGCTGTCCCGGGAACGCGCGGGAATGCAGCCCCGTGGCGATGACGACCGCATCGGCGCGGACCGTACGCCCTGAGGCGGTCCGGACGGTCCGCGTGGCGGTCTCCAGTGAGCAGGCAGGATCCTGCAGAACGATCTCCGCGTCCAGTGCGGCCAGTTGGTCCGGAGTACGCAGTTGAGCGCGTTCCGGAACCCACTCGCCGGCCAGAACCTGCTTGGACAGGGGCGGTCGGTCGTAGGGCGGGTGGTATTCACCGCCGATCACCGTGAGCGCTCCCTGATAGCCCTTGCGACGCAGTGCCTCGGCCGTTGCCAACCCGGCGGCGGAGGCGCCTACGACGAGGACACTCTCGACCTGGGTCACGCGTCCTCGCTCAGCACGATGGCGGCCGCCGGGCAGACTGCCGCGGACTCGCGCACGGCAGCGTGGTGTTCCGCCGCAGGTGCGGCATCCAGCAGCACCACGATCCCGTCGTCGTCCCGCTGGTCGAAGACCTCGGGGGCCAGCAGCACGCACTGACCGGCGCCACAGCACTTGTCTTCGTCGACGGTGATTTTCATCTCTTGCTCCTCTGTACGGAGTGGGGGAAGGAGGCAGAAGGAAGGACAGTGAACGAATAGGTCACTGAGGGGGTGACCCTCGCGGGGGGCCGACGGGTCCACCGGGCTTGACGCCCGCTTCGGCGTTACGCCTTGGCGTCCGTCGCACTCGGTGCCGTGGCAGGCTCGCCGGATTCGTGGGCCGTGTGGTGGCCGGAGGCGAGAGGATCCTGCCGTGGGATGAAGGAGGCGACGGACAGCGCGAGCATCGCGGCTGCGCAACCGACGACCATGACGGTGCGGAAGCCGTTCTCCGAGGGCAACGAAACCGGCCCCAGGGTGATGGTCATGTGTGCCAGCACCACGCCGGTGACGGCGCTCGAAGTCGACGTTCCGATCGCACGCATCAGTGTGTTGAGGCTGTTGGCCGCCGCGGTCTCGGTCACGGGCACCGCGCCCATGACAAGGGCGGGCATGGCGCCGTAGGCCAGGCCGACACCGGCGCCGATGACACACGAGATGAACACGAGCTGCCAGATCTGGGACATCATCACGGTGTTGAGGGCGTAGCCGACCGCCACGGTCAGGGCGCCGAGCATCAGCGTCACCTTCGGTCCCCGGGCACGGGAGATCCTGGCGGACACCGGCGCCACGGCCATCATCACCAGCCCCTGGGGAGCGAGCACCAGGCCGGAGACGAGCAGGGACTTGCCCAGACCGTAGCCGGTGGCCGCGGGCAGCTGCAGCAGCTGCGGGATGACCAGGGACATCGCGAACATCGAGAAACCGAACGACAGGGACGCGAGGTTGGTGAGCAGCACCTGTCGGCGCGCCGCTACACGGAGGTCTACGAGGGCGTGGCTCGTGCGGAGCTGGTAGACGCCCCACACGAGCAGGAGGACCACTCCGACGGCGAACAAACCGAGCGTCGTACCGCTGCCCCAGCCCCAATCGGCGCCTTTCGACACCGCGAGTAGCAGGCACACCAGGGCGGCCGACAGCCCGAGTGCGCCGACGAGGTCGAAACGGCCTCCCGTGCGCGCGAGGGACTCCGGGACCATGGTCAGTACGAGAATGGTGGCGGCGGCACCGAAGACTGTGGAGACCCAGAACAGGGCGTGCCAGTCCAGGTTGTCGGCGATGAGGGCGGAGGCCGGCAGACCGAGGGCGCCGCCCACGCCCAGGGAGGCACTCATCACCGCTGTGGCGGAGGAGAGCTTCTCGGCCGGGAGCTCGTCACGCATGATGCTGATGCCCAGCGGGATCACGCCGGCGGAGAGTCCCTGCAGGACACGGCCGGTGATCATCAGCTCCAGGGAGCCGGCCAGCGCGCAGGTCACGGAACCGGCTGTCAGCAGTGCCAGGCTCACCAGCAATAGGCGTCGCTTGCCGTACATGTCGCCGAGACGCCCGACCACGGGCGTCGCGACGGCGGAGGCGAGCAAGGTGGCGGTGACGGCCCAGGCCGTGTCGGACGGCGATGCCTTCAGCAGCTTGGGAAGCTCCGGAACCAGCGGGATGACCAGGGTCTGCATGAGCGAGACCACGATCCCGGCGAAGGCCAGCACCGCCACAACGGCGTTCGACCGCGACGCGGCAGTACTCCCGACGTCGGCGGACTGAGCAGGGGTGTCGGACATGGAGCAGGCCTCCGTCTGAGCAGGCGCGGACTGAGGTTCTCGACTTTTAATTAACCTCGGTGATTTAATTTAGCCAGAGAGGCATCCTGCGGTCAAGCGGTACCGGCGCCCACCCGCAGGATGCTGTCGAGCCCTGTGACGACGAGAAGGGGCTGATCGCCGCAGGAAGAGCATGGAGCCCCGGAGCGTGAGGAACATGGCCGGCAGAACGGTACGGGCGGAGAAGGTGGAGGCGACCCGCGAGGCGATCCTGACCGCCGCGGAGCGGCTGTTCGCCGAGCATGGCGTGCACGCCGTCTCCAACCGTCAGATCGGCATCGCGGCGGGGCAGGGCAATACAGCGGCAGTGAACTACCACTTCGGCACCAAGACCGAACTGGTACGTGCCATCGCCCGCAGACACGCCGAACAGATCGAAGAGATCCGCAGTCGGCTGATCGGGCAGTCCCAAGGCTCCATCGAGCTCCGGGACTTGGTGAGCTGTCTGGTCCGTCCCGTCACCGAGCATCTGGAGACCTTGGGCAGCCCGACCTGGTACGCCCGCTTCAATGCGCAGTTGCTCGCGGACCCCGCGCTCTACCAGATCGCGGCCGACGAAGCGTTCGTGTCCCCGTCACTGCAGCGGTTGGTGACCGGCCTCAAGAGCTGCCTGCCGGGCCTGCCGCCCGCCGTCATCACCAACCGAGGCATCATGGCACGGCACCTGATCATCCAGATGTGCGTCGAGCGTGAACGTGCCCTCGCCGACGGGACTCCTCTGTCCTGGCCCACCTGGCACGACATGACCGTTGGTCTGACCGATGCCATCGTCGGCCTGTGGGCCGCGCCTGCCACATGAGGGCGAAAGGACAGCTGTCGGATCGGAAAAGGGGCGCACCTCGCTCTGATGCGAAGTACGCGCCCCGGGGTCCCATCAGCAGGTACGCAGCCCTGGCTACCGCTTCGTGAAGTACGGCTGCGTGCCCTCCGGGACGGCTAGGACGAGGTGCCGTCGGCCACCTCGCCGAGCAGTCGGTCGACCAGGTCCGAGGGAAGCACGCCCCCCGTCATCAGGACCAGTCGGTTCAGGGGCAGGGACTCGATCATGCGCAGGATCGTCGGATCGCTGGCCATTGAGGTCCTGGTCTCACTCAGCGCCTTCCGGAAGAGCGGGCCCCCGACGGGGTGGCCGACCCACTCCCCCACCGTGGAGTCCCCGGTGAGCGGGGCCGACAGCACCGCAGCCTCGATGGACACGACGGTCGTCAGCCGCAGGTCACGCGAGGACGCGCCGACGGCCAGGACGAAGTCACCACTTTCCAGCACCCACTGGCTCAGGTGAGGGCTGTAGAAGGAAAAGTCCCGCGCGTGCAGCGTGAATCGGACAGGCACGGACTCGCCGGGCTGCAGCAGCACCTTGGTGAACGCCTTGAGTTCCCGAACCGGCCGATCGACCGATGCCTCTTGATCACCGACGTAGACCTGCACCACTTCCTTGCCGGCGCGTGAGCCGGTGTTGGTCACGGTGGCTTCTACGAGCACCGTCGTATCGGCGCCCTCACCCGCCACCGACGCCCGCAGGTCGGAGTAGGCGAAGCTGGTGTAGGACAGACCGTGCCCGAAGGGGTATCCGACCTCCGTCTCCCGCGCGTCGTAGTGGCGGTAGCCGACGTAGAGGCGCTCACCGTAGGAAACGGAGCTGTCGGAGCCGGGGAAGTCGAGGTAGGCAGGGGTGTCCTGGATCCGTACCGGAATGGTCTCGGCCAGCCGTCCGCTGGGGTTCGCTTCGCCGAAGAGCAGGTCCGCCACGGCGCCACCGCCCGCTTGGCCGCTCAACCACACCTCGAGGACCGCCCGGGCGTGCCGGTCCCAGGAGGAGGTACGGAGCACACCGCCGTTGGAGAGCACGACCACCACGTCGGGATTGACCTCGGCGACCGCTTCGAGCACACGGACCTGGGACTGGGGCAGGTCGATGTTGTCACGGTCGAATCCCTCCGACTCTTCTTCCTCGGGCAGGCCGAGGAACAGCACCGCCACATCCGCGGCCCGGGCGTCGGAGACCGCCGCGGACAGCAGGGCCGCGTCCTCGTCTTCCTGCCCGGTCAGCGAGAATCCCGGCGAGAACGTCATCTTCACGCCGTCACCCGCCGCCTCGTCGAGTGCGTCGAGGGCGTTGTCCACACGGGCCGCGTTCACCTTGGAGCTGCCGGCGCCCTGGAACCGCGGGGTGCGTGCGAACTCGCCGATGACCGCCAGCGTCATGGTCGCGCCCGGGGTGAGGGGCAGGATCGCCCCTTCGTTCTTCAGCAGCACCGCCGACTCGGCGGCAGCGGTCCGGGCCAGCGTGTGGTGTGCCTCAAAATCCGCGCCCGGTCGGTCCTCGCCGACTGCGGCTCGCTGGGCCAGGCGCAGCACACGGGCTACCGCCCGGTCGACTACGGCCTCGTCCAGCTCTCCCTGTTCCACCGCGTGCACGAGCCGCGCCGTGGTCGCGTCATTGCTGCCGGGCATCTGCAGGTCGAGCCCGGCCGACACCGCGGCCACCGGATCGACGACCGCTCCCCAGTCGGACACCATGAGACCGTCGAAACCCCATTCACCGCGCAGCACCTCGGTCAGCAGCCACGGGTTCTCCGCGGCGTGCACTCCGTTGATGCGGTTGTAGGCGGCCATCACGGTCCACGGCTGCGCGTTCTTGACCGCGTATTCGAAGCCGGCCAGATAGATCTCGCGGAGGGTGCGCTCATCGACTTCGGCGCTGACCCTCATCCGGTCCGTCTCCTGATTATTGGCCGCGAAGTGCTTGAGCGACGCCCCGACCCCACGACTCTGGATTCCCCGGGCCAAAGCCGCGCCCAGACGCCCGGTCAGCGCCGGGTCCTCCGAGAGGTATTCGAAGTTGCGCCCGCACAGCGGCGAGCGCTTGATGTTCATGCCCGGACCCAGAAGCACGCCCACACCGGCGGCCCGGCTCTCGTCGCCGAGCGCCTCGCCCACTCGGAAGAGCAGTTCCTCGTCCCAGGACGAGCCGAGCGCGGACGCGGTGGGAAAGCAGGTGGCCGGGAGACTCGCCTCGAAGCTGAATTCCCTGGCCTCGGGCCGGATCCGCCGCACGCCATGGGGACCGTCGGTCAGCAGCACGGAGGTCACGCCCACGCGCTCGATACCCGCGGTCTCCCAGCCTCCGTGGCCGGACAGCAGGGAAGCCTTCTCCTGCAACGTGAGTGCGGCGATGGTGGCGGACAGGTCGGTGTGCGCTTGCACGTGATGGTTCCTTCCGATCGGTCATTTCGATAGTTCCAGGCACACTCCAGGCTCACCGGAACGGGGCCTGGAGTGCACCGGCGGTCAGGGCCGTCCCCGGCGCGCCGTCTCACCGAGCCAGTACAGGCTCGCCTTGGGCAGGCGGACGAAGGTTTCCCGGTCGACGGCTATGAGGCCGAAGGTCGGGCGCCAGTGGCCCCACTCGAAGTTGTCCAGCGCGCTCCAGTGCAGGTAACCGCGGACGTCGATCCCGTCGTCGATCGCAGCGAACAGATGCCGGAGAGCTGTGTCGGTGTAGGCGATGCGCCTGTTGTCGTCCGCGGTGGCGATGCCGTTCTCGGTCACGAGGACGGGGACCCCGCCCGTCGTCTCCCAGGCGTGCCGTACGGCTATGCCCAGCGCGTCGGGCCGATAGGCGTTCCCCGTCAGCGTGGTGTCCGGCCCCTGCGGGTGCGGCACCACGCCGTTGGCGTCGACGGCCTGACTGGAGTAGGCCTGGACACCGATGAAGTCGTCCTCGCGCGCATACTCCAGATAGAGGTCCTCACGGACGTAGCGCACCTCGCGCAGCTTGGCCTCGTTACCGGGCGTCGCGGTCAGGGCCTGACAGGAGACCGTCCAGCCTACGGCGGAATCGGTGTTTTCCTTGAGGATCGCTCTGGCGGCCTGGTGGGCCTCGCCCAGCAAGCGGCCGACCTCCGGGTCGGGGTCGGACAGGGCCGGGACACCGTGCTCGCCTTCGACCGTGGGAGTGGGCCACTCCCCCGACTGGACGGCACGGCTCATGTGCACCATATGAGCCAGCATGTTCGGCTCGTTGACGGTGCAGACCCAGGGAACGTCTCGGAGGATCGCCGTCACCCTGCGCACGTATGCGAGGTAGCGCGAGACTCCCTGGGATCCCAGCCAACCGCCCTCCTCCGCAAACCACCGCGGGTGGGTGAAGTGGTGCAGGGTCACCACAGGCGTCAGACCGTACTCGAGGGCCGTGTCGATCATCCCCCGGTAGTGCGCCAGTTCCGCCGCCGAGAAATGCCCGGGGGCAGGTTCGATCCGCGCCCACTCGACTCCGAAGCGGTAGGCGTTCAGCCCAGCCCCGGCGAGCAGTCGCATGTCCTCCTCGTAGCGGTGGTAACTGTCGAGGGCGTCGCCGCTGCGCTCCACGCGGGCCACGTTCTGCTCCCGCACCCACCAGTCACTGTTGACGTTGTTTCCCTCCACCTGGTGCGGCGAGGTGGAGGCTCCCCAGAGGAACGCGTCCGGGTTGTGGCTCATTGGCTCTGTGCCTCGTCTCGAAGGTGGGCGGGCTGCGGCGATGACGACAACACTATGTTACTGATGCGCGTCACTGACGCGCATCAGTAGTTAAGCTCCGCTCTCTTGAGACCTACAAGTCGCCCGAGTGTCACGGCTGGGTAACGCTGCCTGGAGGTCTGCATCAGCCGCGACCGCGCAGAATGACGCGTGTCCGTGACGGTGTGGCACCGCACGTATCATCTTGTGAGCTGCCCTGAGGTACGGCGGACAGACGGTTGAGCTCTCGCCGCGGTCTCCATCGGAGAACACTCGCGGCCCGGACGGTGCGGGGATCATGACACGCTCTCTGAAGCGGACCACCAGTGCCGACGTCGCGCGCGAGGCCGGCGTCTCACGTACGACCGTGAGCTACGTTCTCAACAACAGACCGGGGCAGGTCATCCCGGAAGAGACACGGCGGCGCGTCATGGATGCCGCGGAACGCCTGCACTACCGCCCCCACGCCGGCGCACGCGCACTGGCGGCCGGCCACACCGACGTGGTTCTCCTGTCCCTCGCCGATCTGCCCATGGGCCCCAGCCTCGGCCGATACGTCGAGGAACTGGCCGGCGCACTGGCCGAGCACGGCCTCACCCTCGTCACCCACCTGATGAGTACACACGGCAGGGCCCTTACCGACGTGTGCGCGGCGGTGGGAGCTTCCGCAGTGCTCGGTTTCCGCTCGTTCGACGAGGAGACCGTCCAGGCTCTGCACCGCGTGGGGGCAGTCGTCGTACTTCCGACAACCGGACGGTCCTCCACGATGACGATGTTGGGACACGCCCAAGCAGCGCACCTCATCGATCGAGGACACCGCCGCATCGGCTACCTGTTGCCCGTGGAACACACCTTCGCGAGCATGGCTGAGGACCGCCTGCACGGGGCAGCCGACGCCTGCGCCCGGGCGGGCCTCACCCCTCCCGACAGCCGTGTCGCCGCCATGGAGATCGATCCGCTCTCCCGACTGGCCGCGAGATGGGTCGAGCAGGGCATCACGGCGGTCTGCTCGTACAACGACGAGTACGCCATCGCCCTGCTCGCGGCCATGCAGCGGATCGGCCTGAACGCACCCGGCGACCTCGCGGTCGTGGGAGCCGACGACATCCCCGTGGCCCGCTTCGCGCAGCCCGCACTGTCCACGGTCTACGTCGACCTGCACGAGGCGGGCAGGCAGCGCGCGGAGGCCGTGGTAGCCGGCCTGCATCACCGGAAGTTCGACGAGATGCTGCCTGTCAGCAGCGTACGTCTGGTGGTCAGGGACTCCAGTTGAGCCGACCGCAACGGCCCACCCGAACCCACCACGCTGTCCGATTCGGGCTAAGGGGTCAAAACACCTCGGTGCGACGAGGTTCTGTACGAGCCGGAACGGTGGACGCTGACACTCCGGCCCAGCCCGGCGGCAGAAGCACGCCGCGGTCGCCCCGGCCGGGCCGTGGCCCGCGCTCGCCGGATTGCACTGATCCGCGAGCACTGGAGACGCCTCTGCACAGCAGACACACCGGCAGCCGCATTGGCCCTTGAGCGCCAGGCCCCTCATGGCCCGCACCGCGGGCCCGATCGGTCCCGGTGAGCCCGTCGCAGTGCGCCACTCACGGCACAGGCATCGGTCACGACGTGGTCCGCTGCCACGCCTGCAGCAGTGCGACCACTGTGACCGCATGAATCCGCCGCGGCACGAGCGACCCCGCCACGGCCATGAGTCGACTACCCTGAAGGGCTCCGCCACCGGCGTCCGGAGACGCCCCGCGCCCGCCCTTCCCACGTACCCGTCTTCCCGCCGGACACGCGGACACGACCTTGGCCAAGACGGACAACGCTCGTGAAGGCGATGAGCTGAACCTCCCGGCCAGGACACCCCCGACAGCACTCGCGCGCCTCGACGCCGCCCGGCAACCAGCAGTCGGCATCGCCCCTGACGCTCAGGCAGCCGACCGGGTTGGCACAGCGCCGTACTCCACCCTCCGGCGGGCCGGTTATCGACTTGTTACATCCAGGTGTCTTGCTGGCGCAGACCGTGTCCTGTTTCCTGCTGATGCGCGTCAGTGACGCGCATCAGCAACTCAACGTCACCACCGATGTCGGCACACGCCGCACGACATGAGAAGTCCCGAAGCCAGCCTCCGTTGAGAACCCAGCAGGGATTCGGGAGGCGAAGCCGACCGCTCCAGCGGACGAGGTACCGGCGCGGACTACGACGCAGCCGCAACCACCCATCGTTTCGCGCCACTTGAAACCCTCACCGACGGGCCGACGGCTCGGCCCCCCTCTCGCCGAAGAACTGTTACGGCCGGCTGGGGGCAACCCGCCGAGCACTGCCCATCACGACGTCAGCCCGTCCACCACGTCCCTGACCACCCTCCGAAAGGGCAGTCCATGTCCGCCACCGAAGAGTCCACGGTCACGCCGGTGAAAGCCGACGTCAGCCGATTCACCCCGCGCCAGGCACTCACGCTCGTCGCCCTGTTGTGGACCACCGCGCTCACCGCCATCACCGGGTTGCTCGCCGGCAACGCCCAGGCGGACATCGCGATCCACTTCCACACCACACAGATCGCCTGGTTCACCCAGGGTCCCCAGCTGATCAGCGTCTTCCTGACGCCGTTCATCATGAAGTTCGCCACTGTCCACGGCAAGAAGCGGATGATCGTCATCATCACGATCGCCGGGCTGATCGGCGATGTGATCGCAGCCTCCGCGACGAACTACGACATGCTGCTGGTGGGGCGCGTGCTGGCCGGCGCCTACGTCCCGACCGCCGCCCTCTGTTTCTCGATGGTCCGTGACGTCTTCCCGCCACGCGTGGTCGGCACCGCGAGCGGTGTGCTCGCCGCCAGCGCGGGCCTGGTCGGCCTGGGCGGCCCGTTCCTGTCCGCCTGGCTGATCGACGACCACGGCTTCCGCGCAGCACTGTGGTTCATCGCCGCCTCCACCGCCGGGTGCCTGGCGCTGCTGCTGCTGTGCGTCCCGGAGAGCCCCGTGCGCGAGCCCGGCCACCGCATCGACTACGTCGGCGGCCTGCTGCTCGGAGGCGGTCTGACGGTCGCCGTGTACACGATCGGCGAGGGCTCGCAGTGGGGGTGGACGAGCGGCAAGGCTCTCGGTGGATTCGCCATCGGTCTTGTGGCGCTCATCATCTTCTTCTTCTACGAGGCACGGGTCGCCCAGCCGCTGATTCCCCTGGCCATGATCAAGCGGGATCGCTTGTGGAGTGTCGTCCTCGCGACCTCGATCACGGCGGGTTCGGTCTACGCGGTGGGCACGGCGATCCAGCTCCTGGCCCTGATGCCCACCATCCCGCATGTCTCTGACGGACTCGGGTGGTCGGTCACGAAGAACGCCGTGGTCGGTGCGCCTCTGAGCGCGTCGGTCATCATCTTCGCGATCCTCACCGGCAAGCTCGCCAAGAAGTTCGACACCAGGATCCTGCTGGCCATCGGCGGCGTGCTCGCCGTGTCCGCCTACGTCTTCGCCTCCCAAGTGCACGACTCTGTAGGGGCCTTCCTGGTTCTCGGTCTGCTCAGCGGGCCGGGCATGGGCCTGATCGTGGCCGCCATGCCGATCATGATCATCCAGTTCGTGACCCCGGAGGAGCAGGCCCTGGCCAACGGCTCGCAGTGGCTGGTGCAGGGTGTGATGCAGGTCGTGATCACCCAGCTCGTCTTCTCGGTCATGACCCAGCACGGCACCGTCGCCCAAGGTACGCAGTTCTACTCCAACGCCAGCTACAGCAGCGCCTTCTGGCTGGTGGCCGGGACCTGCCTCGGCGGCACGCTGCTGGTGGCCGCCATCCCCAAGGCTCGCCGGATCGACACGGTCGAGGCCGGCCAGGCCGCCTGATCAGTTCCCGCCCCCCGTAGTCCGCGTACGGCCGAACCGGCAGAGCCGTTCGGCCGTACCGCGGTTCACCCTGGCGGCCTACAGCAGGCCCGCAAGATCGCCGTGCTCGCCGAGCCCATCGGGGTGCCGTCGGTTCCACACGGTGGTCAGCAGCAGAACTACTACCTGGTCGCGTCACAGCCCGCCTGCCCCATGGCCGAGCCATTCCCATCCGACTCCATAGCGGTCGGCGATGAATTACCCGCCTGGGCGCTCGAGGGCGAACCGACCGTGACATCGAAATCGCCGGCCTGACCATCCACGCGGACGAAGGGCTGCTGATGCTCAACGGGGTGGGCAACCGAGACCCGAAAGCCTTCCCGGAGGCACCGGACACCCTCGGCATCACGCGGGACGCCCACCATCACATCGCATTCGGCTTCGGTGTGCACCAGTGTCTGGGCCAGTCGCTGGCGCGCATGGAGCTGCAGGTCGTATACAGCACCCTCTACAAGAGGATCCCCACCCTCAGGCGCGCGGTCGGCCTGGACCGGATTCCGTTCAAGCACGATGCGTTCATCTACGGGGTCTACGAACTGCCCGTCACCTGGTGACGCCACCGCACGCCCCAAGGAGGATCTCGTGACGGTGACCATCGAACAGGACAGGTGTATCGGCACCGGACAGTGCGTGATCGCCGCCTCCTCGGTGGTCGATCAGCGAGACGAGGACGGCATCGTCGTCCTGCTCGACGACAGCCCGCCGGCCGACCAAGCGGAGAGCATCCGGCGCGCGGCCATGGTGTGCCCCGCCCTGGTCGTAGGGGGAACTGGCGGCCTCGGGGAAGCCACCGTGCGCCGGTTGCACGCCGCGGGTGCCCAGGTCGTGACCGCGGACGTCAACGACAAGAAGGGCAGGAATCTGGAAGCCGAACTCGGCATCCGCTACGTGCACACCGACGCGACCGACGAGAAGAGCGTGACAACAGCGGTCGCGGCGGCCGAGGCCGCGGGACCGCTGCGGATCGTGGTGGACGTGCACGGCGGTCCGGCGAGCGGCGGCCGATTGGTCGGAAGAGACGGCAGCCCCCTGGATCTGAACGGTTTCCGCACGACGATCGAGTACTACTTGACCTCGGTATTCAACGTGATGCGTCTCGGTGCCGCGGCGATCGCGCGGCAGGAGCCGTTGGACGACAGCGGTGGACGGGGAGTTGTCGTCACGACCGCGTCCATCGCGGCATCCGAGGGGCAGATCGGGCAGCTCCCCTACGCCGCCGCGAAGGGCGGCGTGGCCAGCATGACGCTGGTCGCAGCGCGCGATCTGTCACCGCTGGGCATTCGTGTCGTCACGGTCGCCCCGGGCACCGTGAACACTCCCGCGTATGGAAAGGCCGGCGAACAGCTTGAGGCCTGCTGGGCTCCTCAGGCGCAGTTCCCGAAGCGCATGGGCCGTGCGGCGGAGTACGCGGCGCTGGCACAGCACCTGTGTGAGAACGACTACTTGAACGGAGAAGTGATGCGGCTGGACGGCGCGCCGCGCTTCCCGCCCAAGTAGTACCGGCGGCGCGACTCGTGGGCGCACTGCCTGCCACGCGGACCATCGTGGTGCCGGTGTGGCTTGCGAAGACCGATGGCTCGCCCGGTGCCGCCCTCGACGCCGGGCGAGCCCCGCTGATCAGTAGGCTTTCCTTCCGTCGCCCACCGTCTTGGGGGCGGACCTTCGGCGGCAGCAGGGACTGGCCGTCGCAGGGCAGTGGAAGTCTCGGAGCGGTGACGATCATGGCTGGCAGAAGCGTGCGGGAGGAGAAGGTCGAGGCGACCCGGGAAGCGATTCTGGGCGCGGCGGAGCGGCTGTTCGCCGAGCATGGCGTGTACGCCGTCTCCAACGCCCAGATCAGCGAAGCCGCGGGGCAGGGTAATACCGGCGCGGTGAACTACCACTTCGGCAACAAAATCAACGTAGTCCGCGCCATCGCCCGCAGGCATGCGGAGCAGATCGAACAGATCCGCGCCCATATGGTCAGCGAAACGGCGGATTCCACGGATCTACGGGATTGGGTGGCCTGTATGGTCCTCCCTCTCACAGAGCACCTGGAAGCACTGGGCAACCCCACCTGGTACGCCCGCTTCAACGCGCAGTTGATCGCCGATCCCGCCCTCCACAAGGTCAGCGTCGAGGAGTCCCGGTCCTCCCCTTCACTGGGACGGTTGCTGGACGGGCTCAACAACTGCCTGCCCGCTCTTCCGGCCGACGTACACGCCAACCGTGGCATCATGGCCCGCCACCTGATCTTGCAGATGTGTGTCGACCGCGAGCGCGCGCTCTCCAACGGCACTCCTGTCTCGTGGCCGACCTGGCATGACACCGCCACTGGTCTCATCGACGCGATCATCGGCCTGTGGACCGCCCCAGTCACGACACCGTGACCTCTCCGGCGTCTCCGGGTCGTCCGTCTCGATGACCTGGGCCAGCTCCTCGGTGCCACTCAGCGGTCCGCCGCCCCCGCCGACGCATCAGTGAGGGCGGGTGTGACCGCGAGCAGCGGATGCAGCGCATCCACCAGGTCGGCCCGCTGTCGCTCGGTCAGCCCGGCGACCATGCCGGCGAGTCCCGTCCGGCGTGCCGACCACAGAGGACGGACAGCCTCCGCTCCCTTCTCCGTGAGACTGAGCCGTTTGACCCGCCGGTCCTCGGGGTCTTCCACGCGCCCCACCAGGCCGGCCCGGACCAACCCGTCGACGGCGCGGCTTGTGGCAGCCGGGGACAGTCCCAGCCGGTCCGACAACTCCGAGGGGCTCAAGGATCTCTGGGTGGAGTCCACGATCGTCATGATCTTGTACTGGGTCAGGGTGAGCTTGAACGCGTCGATCATCTGAATCTCGTCGCGTTGAGTGTTGCGCACGGCCGCGGTGACAAGGCGCAGCAGCTCGTCCACCAGCCGTCCCCCAGGGTCATTTGATTGCATAGACACAATGATATTGTCTATGCAATATTTGCGTGTGCGAGTGAGGTGTGGGGCGTCCTTCGGCGCTCCGACAACTCGCTGTTCGTGTTCAGCGCAGCGGACCACCGACGCCTCACCGGGAGTGCAAATCCAACGGTGGATCCGACGATCACGGGAGAGACGTCAAGTGACTGACATCGCCGTGAAGTTGGAGACCGTGGAGCCTGTCGAGAGTGACCAGTGCGGGCAGCCTGCGCCCGTGTCCGACGAGCAACTGGTCGCGATGCTGGTGGAACGGGCCCGGTCGGAGGGGCTGCAGCTGAGCGGGCAGGGCGGGCTGCTGCAGCAGCTGACCAAGCGTGTCCTGGTATCGGCCCTGGAAGGCGAGATCACCGATCACCTCCGCGACGAGAAGCATGATGCGGCCGGCCGTGGCGGCGGTAACTCCCGCAACGGGAGCCGGGCCAAGACCGTGCTGACCGACGTCGGGCCGGTCGAGGTCAAGGCCGCGTGACACCTCGGGCACGTTCGAGCCACAGATCGTCAAGAATCGGCAGCGGCGCCTGACCGGCGTCGACGAGATGGTGCTGCCGCTGTCCGCGAAGGGCCTCACCCACGGGGGATATCGGCCCATCTCGCCGAGGTGTCCAAGCAGACCGTCTCCACCATCACCGACTAGGACCTGGGCGCGAGCCCTGAATTCAGCGATCTGTGGGAACGCTACGACGTGCGGCTGCACACCCATGGCAGCAAGACCTTCCATCACCCGGACGTCGGCGACCTCACGCCCGGCTACCAAAAGATGCAGATCGAGGGCACGCTCGCGCAGCGGCTCGTCGTCTACTACGCCGAGCCGGGCACACCTGATCAGGACAAACTGGCGATCCTCGACATGGACCAGATCGACCAGAGCGCGCCTCATCCCGCTCACGACGCACACTGATCCCTGGTCCGGAGACGGCTCCTACCAGCGGCGGTTCGTTGTTCGTGGTCTGTATGTCAGGCAGCTACATTGAGCAACCCATCACCGTGGCTGGCAGCCGGTGGATGAACTGACTCACGGGGAAGCAGCACCAACCCGGCGGTCGACACGCCCGCAGAATCGCCCCAGTCACCGCCGGCCGCCGCCTGTCCACAGCTCTTACGGGCTGTCGAGAGGGACGGGGCGACTGACGACGTGCCCCTTGGCCGCTCTTCAGCGCCGAGCCGATCCAGCAGGACGGAACCACGCCCGGTTGACCTCAGTCCGAGAGCGAGACGGAGGACTGATCGGTGCCCACCGGAGTCTTCTCCGCCAGGTCGAGGCTGCTTCGTAGGCGGACCGGCTGCAGCAGGATCGCCGCGATGACGGCGAATGCGGCCGCAACGGCTGCGAGCAGGAAGACCTGGGCTGTCGCGTCCCCGTACGCGACCCGGACGATCTGCCGCATCGCGGGCGACTGCGTGGTGCTTTCCGAGGCACCGGACAGCCCGGCGGAGGCCAGTCCCTTGGCGATCTGATCTTGGACGTGGCGAGCCAGTACCGCACCGAGGACCGAGACGCCTATCGTGCCGCCGAGAGAACGGAAGAAGGTCACTGTGGAGCTGGCTGCGCCGACGTCCTTCAGCGGGACAGTGTTCTGCACCATGAGGACGAGGTTTTGCAGGGTCATGCCGACGCCCATCCCGATACAGAGCATCGACACGCTCAGGAACAGCATGGGCGTTTGATAGTCGATGGTCCCGAGGCCCGCGCACCCGGCTGTAAGCAGGACAGCGCCTGTAATGACGAACGGCTTGATCTTCCCGGTGCGGCTGATAAGCCTGCCGGCGACCGTCGAAGCGATCAGAATGCCGACCATCATCGGGATCGTCAGCAGACCTGCCTCTGTCGGACTGTGACCACGGCTGAGCTGGAAGTACTGGCTCAGAAAGACCGACGCACCGAACATAGCTGTCCCCACAGCCAGACTGCCGACGATCGCCAGCGCCGTGGTGCGTTGCCGGACGATGGCCAGTGGGACCACGGGCTCGGCTGCACGCCACTCGACCCATACGGCCGCGAGGAGCAACGCCAATCCACCGCTCACCATGGCGGCGGTCTGCCAAGAGGCCCAGGCGAAAGAGTTGTCCACGAATGACACCCAGATGAGCAGCACGCTTACACCTGCGGAGATCAGAGTGGCGCCCAGATAATCGATCTTCACGTTCTCCCGGCGGATGACAGCCAGATTCAGCGTCCGCTGGAGCAGCAAGAGCGCCGCTATCGCGATCGGGATCCCGATGAAGAAGCACCACCTCCATCCCAGCCACGAGGTGTCGACGATGACTCCACCGAGCAGCGGGCCGCCGATGGTGGACGTGGCAGTGACGCTGCTGATGTAGCCGCTGTAACGCCCACGTTCCTTTGGCGGAATCATCGCGGCGAGGGAGATCTGAACGAGTGCCTGCACCCCGCCTACGGCGATGCCCTGCACAGCGCGGGCGGCTATGAGCTGAGTGGCTGTCTGACTGATGCCGGCGGCCAGGGCGCTGAGGATGAAGATGGCGATCGCCGCCTGCACCAGGACTTTCTTGCTGAAGAGGTCGGCCAGCTTGCCCCAGATGGGAGTCGTCGCAGTCGTGGTGAGCAAGGATGCCGTGACCACCCATGTGTACTGGGTCTGCGACCCGTGCACAGCTCCGATGATCTTCGGGAGTGCACTGGAGACGATGGTGCTGCTGAACGTCGACACGAACAGCGCGAGCATCAGCCCGCTGAGTGCTTTCAGCACGGTTCGGCGAGATGTGAGCGAAGCGCCTTGAGGGCTCGGCTCGTTCAGTGTGGTGCTCGTCACAGGCACTCCCGCCCATTTCAACAAGTGACTATACGCGGCGTATAGCGAGATGGATTTCACCATACACGGCGTAAGGTGAACTCATGAATCGTTCAACCGCACGGCAAACCGACCTCGGGGGCACCGCTGCCACCCCTGACGCGTCGGTGCTCCGGAGCGACGGCCCGCCAGAGCACGGGCCCCGCGTAAACTTGCGCCTGCAGCAGAAGAGGCTGACGCACCTTCGGCTCCTCGACGCCGCCGTCGAGGTGTTCACCGAGAAGTCGTTCGTCGACGCGCGGGTGGAGGACATCGCCCAGGCTGCCGGGGTGACCCGAGTCACCGTCTATGCGCACTTCCCCGGCAAGGCCGAAATCATCGATGCTCTCGTCGAGCGCGTGTACTCCTTGATGGAGGAGGCGTACGCCGAGCTCGCCGCGTTGCCCCGGTGGACTTGGGACGGCGTGCGTGCCTGGCTCGACGACGCGGAGACGCGCTGGCGAGACATGGCGCCCATCCGCCGGGTCACCAACGCGGCAGCCCCCACCGCACTGCGCAGCGTTGACGCCGGCCGGGCCCAGTACGTCAAGGCCCATGAGCGCTACGTCGGCCTTCTCGTCTCGCCATCCGATCGCTGGCATGGTGCAGACCCAGCAGAGGCCAACCAGCGAGCCCTCATGGCTGTTCTCCAGACAGAGTCGTTCTTCTCAGCATGGATCGCCGTGGGCTGGCCTCTCAAGACTGCCGACCCACTCCGACTGCTGGCCGACTCCCTCTGCCACATCCTTGCTCCGGCAATGCATAAGGACGGCGAGTAGACCTGTCCTATGTAAGGGATTACTTGATCAACGGCGGATCTGTTCATCAGGGGAGAGACGCCAGGTGAGCAAGGCGAACGGGAGCATCAATGGCATGTTGCACTGGCACGACCGCGAGAGCCCGTGATACGAGCGCGGGCGCCGCAGCACCGCGGCCAATGCCCGCCGCGTGGCCCGCTTCGGCGAGATCACCGACCCGCTGGCGCAGTGCCTGCTTCACTCATGCCACGAGGGCGGACATCAGACCCAGCGTGTGAGGAAGTGGGCGTCTCCCTGACGACGCTCCGAGGCATCTGTGAGGCCGTCCTTTGGCGCCCCGTCCACGACGAGCACGTCAGAGCCAACCAGGTGCCGCTGTCCAGTGCAGCAGCTCGGTGTATCTGGCCACGGTCATCGACCTGTTCTCCCGCCGCCTGCTCGGCTATGCGATGGGAGAGCGTCACGACACCGGCCTGGTCGTCGCCGCCCTCCACATGGCCGCGACCACCCGCGGCGGTGACGTGCGCGGCGTCATTTTTCACAGTGACCGCGGAAGCGAGTACGGCTCCCGCAGGTTCCAGCGGGTTTCCCGCAGGCTGGGCGTCTTCCCGTCCATGGGCAGAGCCGGATCGTGTTTCGACAATGCCATCAGCGAGGCGTTCAACAGCGTGCTCAAGGTCGAATACGTTCGCCTGTACGCCTTCGCCACCCTCGCCGAGGCCCAGATCAGGATGGCCACCTGGATCACCGACTTCTACAACGCGCGGCGGCTACACAGTGTGTGCGGGTTCAAGAACCCGATCGACTACGAACACGACCACCGAGCCGGCCTCACCGAGGAGCTGGCTGCATAGGAAGGCCACCACGTTCGGAGGGGATTGACACGAGCAGCTTCCCCTCGTCCCGCATCTTGTAGCCGGTGTTCAGGCAGTCCACGACGTTGCGGCCGAGCCGGTCCACGGCCGCAGCGACCAACCCGTCGTACGGGCCCCCTCATCGCGAAGCCAAGGGCCCAACTTCGGCCGGGTCATCGGGTCGGTGGCGCCCGACACCTCCCAGTCGTCGGCCCAGCCGATGATGTGGCCCCCGACAGACGCGGCGGCGGTCAGCACGTACTCGCGCTGCCGCTCCGGAGACGACGTGGCGAGCTTCATCCGCGACAGCCGCCGCACGCCGAGCAGGCACTCACCTCATCCGTCGTAGGAACGTTCGATCATGTTCAGGTCCGTACCGCGCAAGACTTCTCCGTTCCGAACACGCAAGGTACGGAGATTTGGCGGCCGCACCCAGGATGATCTTGCTCAGCCCAGGAAGCTCAGTCGAACCTGCCGGTTGGCATTGTCCTTATTGGTGTCGACCAGGCACACCGACTGCCAGGTGCCGAGCGCCAGGCGGCCGTCGATCACCGGGAGGGTGGCGTGCGGGGGGACGATCGCCGGGAGGACGTGGTCACGGCCGTGGCCGGGGCTGCCGTGCCGGTGCTGCCAGCGGTCGTCGGCGGGGAGCAGGGTGTGCAGGGCGGCCAGCAGGTCGTCGTCACTGCCGGCGCCGGTCTCGATGACCGCGATGCCGGCCGTCGCGTGCGGGGTGAAGATGTTCAGCAGGCCGTCGCGGCCGGCCGCGGCCTCGCGGAGGAAGGCCTCGCAGTCGCCGGTCAGGTCGACGACCCGTTCCCGGCTACCGGTGGCGACATCGAGTTCTCGTGTGGTGAAGGCATCCGACATGCCCCCATCGTGGACCATGTGCCGGGCAGGCGTGCGAGCGGCCGGGCCGGGAAGATCCACGGCCCTCCCCGCTGTTGGTAGAAGCGTGAACAATGCGCGTGAGGTCGAGGTAGTCGTCATCGGCGCTGGTCAGGCGGGTCTGTCCAGCGCCTATCATCTGCGGCGCACCGGCTTCGAGCCGGACCGCGACTTCGTGGTGCTCGACCACTCCCCCGCACCGGGCGGCGCCTGGCAGTTCCGGTGGCCGACCCTGACGTACGGCAAGGTGCACGGGATGCACGCGCTCCCGGGCATGGAGCTGACCGGGGCCGACCCGGCGCGGCCGTCCGCCGAGGTCATCGGCGAGTACTTCGCGGACTACGAGCGCACCTTCGGCCTGCGGGTGCACCGGCCCGTCGACGTCCGCGCGGTGCGCGAGGGCGAGGGCGGGCGGCTGCTTGTGGAGACCGGCCGGGGCGACTGGTCGACGCGGGCACTGATCAACGCCACCGGCACCTGGGACCGGCCGTTCTGGCCGCGCTACCCGGGGCAGGAGACCTTCCGCGGGCGGCAGTTGCACACCGCGCAGTACGCCGGGCCCGAGGAGTTCGCCGGCCAGCGGGTCGTGGTCGTCGGCGGCGGGGCCTCCGGCACCCAGCATCTGCTGGAGCTCGCCCCGTACGCGGCCGCCACCACCTGGGTCACCCGGCGGCCACCGGTCTTCCGCGAGGGCCCCTTCGACGAGGGCGTGGGCCGGGCCGCGGTGGCGCTGGTGGAGGAGCGGGTACGGCAGGGGCTGCCGCCGCGGAGCGTGGTCTCGGTCACCGGGCTGCCCCTCAACGACGCGATCCGGCAGGGCCTGGAGGACGGGGTCCTGGACCGGCGGCCGATGTTCGACCGGATCACCCCCGACGGGGTGGAGTGGAGCGACGGGCGGCGCGTCGACGCCGATGTCATCCTCTGGGCCACCGGGTTCCGTGCGGCCCTGGACCATCTGGCGCCGCTGCGGCTGCGCGAGCCGGGCGGCGGGATCAGGGTCGAGGGGACCCGCGCGGTCGCCGATCCGCGCGTCCACCTCGTCGGCTACGGTCCGTCGGCCAGCACCATCGGCGCCAACCGCGCGGGGCGCGAGGCCGTGCGGGACATCAGGCGGCTGCTGGCCGGGGAACCGGCCGCCGCATGACGCACCGGCGGCTCAGCGTGGCGACTGCGAGACCTGTGGCGACCGCTGGGCCTTGCTGTTCTGTACGGCGTTGAAGTCGGCGACATTGCGCTGGTGCTCGGCGTAGTCGGCGGTGAACCGCGTGTCCCCGGGCTTGACCGTGACGAAGTACAGCCAGTTGCCCGGTGCCGGGTTGAGCGCGGCACGCATCGCGTCCACGCCCGGGTTGTCGATCGGCGTGGGCGGCAGTCCCATGCGCTGGTAGGAGTTGTACGGGTTCTCGATACGGGTGTCGCTCACCGTGGTGTTGAGGGTGCTGCGGTTGAGGGCGTAGTTGAGGGTGGAGTCCATCTGGAGCGGCATGCCGCGCTGCAGCCGGTTGAAGACGACCCGCGCCACCTTTCCCATGTCGGCCTTGCCGACGGCCTCGGCCTGGACGATGCTGGCGATGGTCACCGCCTGGTAGCCGTTCATCGCGTCGCGCTGCGCGCCGGCCGCGACGGGCGCCCCGCCGAACCGCTGGTTGGCGGTGTCGACCATGAACCGCAGCACCGACTGCGGGGTCGCGTCCTTCTCCAGGGGATAGGTGGCCGGGAAGAGATAGCCCTCCGGGTTGCCCCCGGCGTCGCCGGGGAGTTTCAGGCCCGCGGTGCCGACGGAGCTCTTGGTACTGCCGGCGGGAACGGCGAGGGCCTTGTCGACGGCGTCGTAGATCTGGGACGCGCGCCAGCCCTCCGGGACGACCAGGGAGGCGGATACGGCCGTGCCGCCGGCCAGGGACAGCAGGGGCACCGCCACCGCGGCGCCGGCCACGACGGCGCCGGTCACGCCGAGGACGATCCTGCCGCGGCGGGTCAGCCGGATCGCCTTCCCTCGCGTCGTCGTTCCGCGGCTCGAGGCGCCTCGGCTCGCGGCCGTCCGTCGGCCCGGGTCCCGCGGCGGAGTGTTCATCTGCATGCGGGCACGTTAGCCCGCATAACGCCACAAACCCGACATATCTTCAGCTTGTCGACGTCAATTTGTCAGCTTCGGTGGGTTGGACTAGGTGAAGCGGCCGAGTCGAGTGGCCGAGTCGGGATCGGTTGAGGTGAAGCGGCCGAGGTGAAGCAGCCGGGGCGGAGCGGCTCCGGTTGGCCGGGGTGGAGCGGCTCCGATCGGTCAGCTGAGGCGGAGCGGCTCCGGTTGGCCGACTGCACTGTCCGGCCTCGGTCGGGCCGGCCCGGGCTGGCCGGCCGCCGCCGGTCGGCTGCAGCCGCCGGCCTCAGCTCGTGGGCGGCGTCGCGTGCCTGCGCCCCCGGTCGCCCCGCCTGTGCACCGGCCGCAGGGCCGTCTCCCACTGGGCTGCCTCGCCGCCGGATCCGGCCGGCTCGACCGCCGGCTCCGCTGCCGTCTCCAGCCGGGCGTCCCGGCGCACCAGCGCCGCGTACCGGCCGTCGAGCCCCAGCAGTTCCTCGTGCGTGCCCCGTTCGGCCACGTGTCCGGAGTCGAGGACGACGATCTGGTCGGCACCCTGGATCGTGGACAACCGGTGGGCGATGGTGACGGTCGTCCGGTTGGCCGACAGTGCGTCGATCGCGTCCTGGACCGCATGTTCGGTGCGGGTGTCCAGAGCACTGGTCGCCTCGTCGAGGATGAGGACCGGCGGGTCGCGCAGGATGGTGCGCGCGATGGCGAGCCGCTGCTTCTCACCGCCCGAGAAGCGGTGACCGCGTTCGCCGACGACGGTGTCGTAGCCGTCGGGCAGCGAGGCGATGTGGTCGTGGATCTGGGCCGCGCGGGCGGCCGCGTGCAGTTCCTCGTCGGTGGCGTCCGGCTTGGCGAAGCGCAGGTTGTCGGCGACCGAGGCGTGGAAGAGGTACGTCTCCTGGGAGACGACGCCGACCGCGCGGGCGAGGGTGTCGAAGTCGAGGTCACGGACGTCTACGCCGTCCAGGGTGACCCGGCCGCCGGTGACGTCGTAGAGCCGCGGGACCAGGTAGCCGAGCGTGGACTTGCCGGCGCCGGTCGGGCCGACGACCGCCAGGCCGGTGCCGGCCGGGACGGTGATGTCGATGCCGTCGAGGACGGGCCCGCCCTTGTCGTCGTAACGGAACTCGACGTTCTCGAAGCGGACTTCGCCCTTCACCCGGTCGAGATGGACCGGCTCGTCGCGCTCGGTGATGTCGATGGGCAGGTCGAGGTACTCGAAGATGCGCTGGAAGAGGGCGAGGGAGGTCTGGATCTGGACCCCGGTCGCCAGCAGGCTCACGGCGGGGCGGAACAGGCCCTGCTGGAGGGAGACGAAGGCGACGATGGTGCCCAGCGAGATCTGCGGGCCGCCCATCTGGAGGGCCACGCCGGCGGTCCAGTAGATGACGGCGGGCATCGCGGCCATCACGATCGTGATCACGGCCATCCGCCAGCGGCCGGCCATGTTCGACTTCACTTCCAGGTCGACCAGTTGCTCGGACTCCTCCGCGAAGGAGGCGGTCAGCGAGTCGGCGCGGCCCATGGTGCGGCCGAGCAGGATGCCGCTGACGGAGAGCGACTCGGTGACCGTGGCGGCCATCGCGGCCATCTGCTTCTGACGCTGGGTGGTGATCTTCTTGCGCTCGTTGCCGACCCGGCGGCTGATCCACACGAAGAGCGGGAGCAGGACCATGGAGACGATGGTGAGCCGCCAGTCGAGGGCGATCATCGCGACGATGGTGGCGACGACGCTGGTCAGGTTGGAGACCAGGGAGGTGGCCGTCGAGGTGACGGTGGCCTGCATGCCGCCGATGTCGTTGGCGATGCGGGACTGCACCTCGCCGGTGCGGGTGCGGGTGAAGAAGGCGAGCGACATGCGCTGCAGCCGGCCGTAGACGGCGGTGCGCAGGTCGTGCATGACGCGCTGGCCGACGGTGGTGGATATCAGCGTCTGCAGGACGCCGAAGACGCTGGTGAGGACGGCACTGAGGATCATGCCCAGCGCGAGCAGGCTGAGCAGTCCGGTGCGGCCCTGTGGGATCGCGGTGTCGAGGGTCGCCTTGAGAAGGAACGGGGTGGCGACCGAGACCAGCGAGGCGGCGCCGACCAGCAGGCCGACGATCGCGAGCCGGCCGCGGTAGGGGCGGAAGAGCTTGAGGATGCGGCGTACCTGGCGGGGCTGGTCTGCCGAGGTGCCGTCGGGGGTCCAGTTGATCTCGTCTCGGGGCATGGCTCCTGCGGATGGGTGTGGTGTGTACGGACTCACGGAGGATAGCTCACTGTTACCTATACTCACAATGAACATAGTCCTGATATTGTTCCCGTATGAGCTCCCCCGACCCCGACGGCCCGCTCGCCGAGCAGTTGCTACGCCTCACGCGCCGGGTCTGGCGTATCCAGAAGCGCCATCTGGAAGCGCGCGATCTGGGCGTCACCCCGGCCCAGTCTCGGCTGCTGCGCACCCTCGCGCACTACGACGCTCCCCCGCGCATGGCCGACCTCGCCGAGCGGCTGGAAGTGGTGCCGCGCGCGGTGACGACGCTGGTCGACGGCCTGGAGGCGAGCGGCAAGGTGTGCCGGGTGCCGGATCCGACGAACCGCCGGGTGACCCGGATCGAGATCACGGACGAGGGGCGCGAGACCCTGCGCGGGCTGCGGGCGGCACGGAGGTCGGCGGCCGAGGAGATCCTGGCCCCGCTCTCGGAGGAGCAGCGGGAGGTGCTGGGCGGGCTGCTGGACACGCTGGTCGACGGGCCGGTGCCGACGAAGCACTGCTGAGACATGCCGAAGCGGCTCCCCCGGCCGAACAGGGGAGCCGCCTCTCGCCTCACGGCCGGCTTCAGCTTTCGGGCACCGGCTCCTTGGCCGGCGCCTCGGCGGCCTCCTCCTGCACCGCCTCCTCCTGCACCGCCTCGGCCGCACCGCCCAGCACCTGCTTGGCCCGCTCCACGTCCAGCGCGCCCTCCCAGCGGGAGACCGCGAAGACGGCGACGCAGTTGCCGAGCAGGTTGGTGACGACGCGCATCGAGTCCATGATGCGGTCGACGCCGAGCAGCAGGGCGACGGCACCGGCCGGAATGGCCCCGAGCGAGGAGGCGGTCGCGGACAGGGCGAGGAACGCCGAACCGGGGATGCCGGCCATGCCCTTGCTGGTGAGCATCAGCACCAGGACGACGGTGATCTGCTGGCCGAGGCTCAGGTCGACACCCACGGCCTGGGCGATGAACAGGGTGCCGATGGAGAGGTACAGCGAGGCGCCGTCCAGGTTGAAGGAGTAGCCGGTGGGCAGCACCAGGCCGACGGCGTCGTCACGCGCGCCCGCCTTGCGCAGCTTCTGCATCACGCGCGGCAGCACGGACTCCGTGGAGGCGGTGCCCAGCGCGAGCAGCAGCTCCTCGCGGATGTAGCGGACGAACTTCCAGAGGCTGAGGCCTGTGACCACCCTGAGGGCGACCGCCAGCAGGGCGACGAAGAGCGCGGCGGCCGCGTAGCACAGGACGATCAGCTTGGCGTAGGTCTCGATGACGCCGAGCCCGTACTGGCCGATCAGGACGGCCATCGCGCCGAAGACGGCGATCGGGGCGAGGCGCATGACGAAGCCGACGATCGCGAAGATGATCTCCTGGGCCTGCTCGATGGCCGGCAGCACCTGCGGCACCCTGGTGTGCCCGAGTTGGAGCAGCGCCGCCCCCACCAGGCAGGCCAGGACAAGCACCTGGAGCAGGGAGTTCTCGGCGAAGGCGCCTATGAAACTGGTGGGCAGGGCGTTGAGCACGAACTCGGTCGTCGAGGGCAGCGAGCCGCCGCCCGTCTTCGCGTCGACCGCCTTGGCGCTCAGCGTGGCCGGATCGACGTGCATCCCGGAACCGGGCTGGACCACGTTGGCGGCGACGAGTCCGATGACCAGCGCGAGCGTGCTCGCCACCTCGAACCAGATCAGCGCCTTGAGCCCGATCCGCCCGAAGGCCTTCAGGTCACCGGCCTTGGCGATGCCGACGACGACCACGCAGAAGACGAGCGGGGAGATGATCGTCTTGATGAGCCGGGTGAAACCGTCGCCGAGCGGCTGGAGGTCCGAGGCGAAGCCGGGCCACAGCCGCCCGACGACGATTCCGAGCACGAGCGCGCAGGCGACCTGCGCGAAGAGAGAGGTACGCAGTATGCGTGCGACGCGTCGCGGCAGGGACGGGACGGACGGCGGCACGGGCACTCCTAGTGGGGGTTCGACTCGCAGAAGCCGAGCGAGACTTCTGCGATACGGAAAGCGTCTTCCGTGCCGATCACTCTGGAGGCGTTCTTGATCCCGTCTGAGACCGCCGTGTCACGGCCGTGTAAATCACGGGCCCAGTGACACATCGCACACGACTCGGCTCCGCGGCCGCCGCTCAGCAGCCGCTGCGATCCACCGTCAGCACCCCCTGTTCGGTGGCCAGCGAGCGGTCGTAGCAGCCGTCCGAGCCGTACAGCCGGTAGCGCTCGCTCGACGTGCCGACCGCGTGCCGCTGGTCGCGCGGCACGTTCAGGGTGTAGGTCGCGTCGCCGCTGTAGGTGTCGTCGAGCCGTGACCAGCCGGTGTGCCGGCCGCCGCGCTCCTCGGTCACCGCCGCCCGGTCCCCGAGCGTGAGGACGGTGCGCAGCCGGTCGTCCGTGCCGACCGTGATGGCGCCGTTCATGGTGTACGTCCGGTCGGTGCGGGTCGTCCGGGGTGCTCGGCCCGCCTGCACCGTAACGGTCTGGTCGTCAGTCCAGGTGGCGTCGAGCGCGTCGGTCGTCTCACCGTCGTTCCAGCGGTGGGCGGAGGTGTTGGCCAGCGTCCGGCTGACCGTGGTGGCCACCCGGCCGTGCGAGGTATCGACGTATCCGGCGACGGTGAGCCGGTGCCCGGCGTCGGTGTCGACCCGGTACTCGCCGGAACCGGGTGTGTAGACGGAGGAGTTGGCCGGTTCGGACGCCTTGACCTCGGTGACCTTCCCGGTCACGTGGGCCCGGTGGGCGTCCTGCCACACCAGGACGTTCACGGGAGCGCTCCAGCCGGACTGCCCCTCGGGCACGCCGGCGACCGAGACCTCGACGGTGTGCGGGCGGCCGTCGTTCAGGAGCCCGGCGAACGGCGTCAGGTCGTATTCGATCGGCTTGACGTCGAAGGCGTGCGGGCCCGGAACGACGTACCAGAGGAACGGGTTGGACCAGCCGCCGGTCCACACGTTCGGGAACGGTGCGGCGATTCCGGCCAGTTGGCCGTCGACCTTGATCTGCACCTCCCGGTAGGGCCCCTTGTCCGCCTTGCAGGAGTACGACGCCGGGTCGGCCACGGTCAGGTACCAGAACTCCTCGCAGCCGCCGCCGGATCCGGTGGCGTACACCTCGGCGACGATGCGTTCGCTGTTGCGCGGGGTGGTGAGGGTGGTGCCGTCGCCGGCCAGGGTGAGCACCTTGTCGGGGACCGAGGCCTCGGGGCGTCCCGCGAAGAAGGTGAGGGTGGCCTTGACGTCGATGACGCCGGTGTAGGTGTCGTCGACAACGTTGCCGATGAGCATCTCGACGTCCTGCGTGGAGCGGAAGGTGTCGCTGTAGCGGGTGACGTCCTTCTCCACGTGCCACTCGATGCCGTCCGGCGAGGGCTCGGGGGTGGAGGTGCGCAGCACCTCGACGCCGCCGACGTGCAGATAGCCCAGTCGGTCGTACTGACGGCCCTTCACCTTGCCGTCCAGCCTGAGGACGACCTTGCTCCAGCGGTCGCCGCAGCCCTGCGGGGGCGTGTACGTTCCCCGGTACGGGGTGAAGTCGCGGAACTGGGCCTCGGCCAGGGTGACTTGGCAGGACCTGGCGCCCTTGGGCACGGATACCGGCGGGGCCGCGGTCACCGGGTCGTGCCAGTCGGTGCCGAACTCGGCCGGGACGTCGGCGGCACGGGCTGCGGGGGCACCCGTACCGAGGAGCGCGCTCGCCAGGAGGGTCGCTCCGGCGAGCATGGACATGACGATCCGTTTTCTCATGGCCGGTGTTCTACGGGGAGTTGACCACCGACCGCAATGACCGGACCGGTCGACGGCCACCCGGTCGGCCACCCGACCAGGCGACCGCACACCATAGCTACACATAGTGCTATAAGCGGATCAAACCGTCACAGTGCTGTCATGGAGATCATGACCGCTCGTCACGCCCTCCGCGCCGCCGTCGCGCTCACGGGCGCCGTCGCGCTCACCGGCACCGGCTGTTCCGCCGGTGTTCCCCACCGGGGCCACGGCTCCGCCGCCCCCGGCGCCTCGGCGGCCGCGTCCGGCCCCGCCCCGTCCCCCGGCGCACCCGGCATCGGCGACCCGCTCATGCCGCTGGACGGCAACGGCGGCTACACGGTCCGCCGTTACACCCTCGACCTCGACTGGCGGGCCCCCGGGACCCCCTTCCCGGCCGGTACCACCATCAGCGCCACCGCCACCCAGGCCCTGTCCCGCTTCGACCTGGACTTCGCCGGCAACACGCTGCACCGGGTCACCGTCGACGGCGCGCCGGCCGCCGCCGTACGCGACGGCGACGAACTCGTCGTCACGCCCGCCCGGCCGATCCCGCGAGGCAGCGCGTTCACCGTCCGCGTCGCCTACACCGCCGACCCCACCCAGCGACGGCAGCGCAGCGACGCGATCCGTGAGTACGGCTGGGTGCCCACCCCCGACGGCACGCTGATCTGTGCTCAGCCCGACGGCGCCAAGATGGTCTTCCCGGTGGACGACCACCCCAGCCTGCGGGCCCCCGTCGCCTTCCGCATCACCACCCCGCCGGGTCTGCGCGCGGTGGCCAACGGCCGGCTCGTCGACCGCGTCCGGCGGCCCGACGGACGGGTCCGGTGGACGTACGACTCCGAGGAGCCCATCGCGGCACAACTGGTCCAGATGGCGATCGGGAAGTTCGCCTTCGTCGACGGCAAGGGGCCGCACGGCCTGCCCCTGCGCGACGTGGTCCCCGACGGCCTGGTCACGGACACCGAGACCGGCCGCTCGCTCACCCCGCAGCACCTGGCCTGGCTGGAACAGCGCCTCGGCCCGTACCCGTTCCGACGCTACGGCGTACTCGTCGGCGACACCGACCTGCCGGTGGCCCTGGAGACGCAGTCGCTGTCCGTCGTACCGAAGGACGATCTGCTGGGCGACCGGGTCGACGCCGAACGCAACCTCGTGCACGAGCTGACCCACCATTGGACGGGCGACAGCGTCGCCATCAGACGCTGGTCCGACCTGTGGCTGAGCGAGGGTCATGCCCGTTACTACGAACGGCTGTACTCCGCCGAGCACGGCGGCGTGAGCATGGAGGACGCCATGCGGGCGGCGTACGAGCAGCACGACCAGTGGCGCCACGACGACGGGGCCCCGGCCGAGCCCACGGAGCCGACGCTGTTCAAGGTGATGCGGTACGACGGCTCGGCGCTGGTCCTCTACGCCCTGCGGGAGAAGGTCGGTGACGACACGTTCGACCGGATCGAACGCGCCTGGGTGACCCGGTACCGGGGGCGCGCGGCCGGTACCCGGGACTTCGTCGCGCTCGCCTCCGAGGTCGCGGGCGAGGACCTGACACCCTTTCTGACGCCTTGGCTGTACGGGCCCGACACGCCGCCGATGCCGGGCCGTCCCGACTGGCACGTGGACCCGGTCGAGGACTGAGCCCGCACGGTGTGCGGCCGCCGCCGGATGCCGAGCCGGTGCCCGCCGACCGGGTGGCCTCTGCCGGAGCGCTGGGCCACCCGGTCGACGCTCGGCGCGCCGTGCCGCGCCGGGCACGGAAACGTACGAGGGGTGACGTGAAGGACAACCTCCTTGCCCTGGTTGCGACGAGCGTGCTTGGAGACCCTCAGCAAGCGGTTGGAGACCCTCTGGTATGAGAAGAACTGTCGCTCCACGTGTGCCCAGTGCCCTCCGGACGTGCCGTCTGACGGCCTGCCTGATCGCGACGGCCGCGCTGCTGCCACCGCTGCTGATCCTCCCGGCGTCCGGCGCCGACGAGGCCGAGGACCAGCGTCTGCAGAACGCCTTCACGGACGCCGCGCGCGAGTTCCACGTGCCGCGCAGCGTGCTCATGAGCGTGTCCTACATGCAGTCGCGCTGGGACACCCACCCGGGCACCCCGAGCGTCGCGGGGGGCTACGGTCCCATGCACCTGGTGGACACCAAGGGTGCCCACGCCCCGACGCCCGCACCCGGCCCGGCCGCGCCGGACGGCGGCAAGGCCGACCCGCTCACGGGAACGGCGTTCGCGGCGGGCGGTCATGCCGTGCAGCCGGCGGACCTGGAACGCGCCGCACGGCTGATCCAGGTCCCCGCCGGACAGCTGCGCACGGACGCCGTCGCCAACGTACGCGGCGGCGCGGCGCTGCTGGCCGCCACCCAACGGCATCTCGGCAAGCCGCTCAGCGCCGACCCGGAGGCCTGGTGGCAGGCGGTGGAACGTTTCCCCGGCACCCGTGACGTCACCTCGGCGGCGACGTACGCCGACGACGTCTTCGGCCTGATCCGCCGGGGCGCGCACCGGACCACCGCGGAGGGACAGGAGGTCACCCTCCCCGCCACCCCCGGCGTCAGGCCGCACCCCGGCCCGCAGACCCCCAAACGGCCGAAGAACGTCGAGTGCCCGCCCGAACTGGCCTGCGACTGGCTCGCCGCGCCCTACGAGGAGATCGACGACGACGGCGACTACGGCAACCACGACCTCGCCGACCGGCCCCGGGACCAGCGGATCGAGTACATCGTCATCCACGACACCGAGTCGACACTGCCGAACATGTTCAAGACCGTGCAGGACCCGACCGAGGCGTCCTGGCACTACTCGGTCCGCTCCAGCGACGGACACATCACCCAGCACGTCAGGACGAAGGACGAGGCCTGGCACTCCGGCAGCAAGTTCGTGAACGCCCGCTCGATCGGCATCGAGCACGAGGGTTTCCTCACCCACCCCGGAACCTGGTACACGGAGCAGATGTACCGGTCCTCGGCCCGGCTGGTGCGCTACCTGGCGAAGAAGTACGGCGTCCCGATGGACCGGCAGCACATCTTCGGCCATGACAACGTGCCGTCCCCGACCGGCGACAGCATCCCCGAGATGCACGAGGACCCCGGTCCGTTCTGGGACTGGCGGCACTACTTCGACCTGCTCGGCGCACCGCTGAAGGCCACGGCCGGACCGGACAGCCCCGTGGTGATGATCCTGCCGGACTACGCCACCCACAAGCCGCGGTACACGGGCTGCGACGGCGCCGGCGTACCGTGCCGGCCGCACGGCTCCAGCGCGGTCCGCCTGTACACCCGGCCGGACGAGAGCGCTCCGCTGATCCAGGACCCGGGCCGCAGGCCGGACGGCGAGGACTCCACGGAGGACGTCAGCGACCTGGGTTCGCGTGTCTCCACCGGCCAGACCTTCGCCGTGGCAGACCGCAGCGGCGAGTGGACGGCGATCTGGTACCAGGGCAACAAAGCGTGGTTCAAGAACCCCACGGTGCACCCGACGGCCGTCGGTGCGCACGGCCGCATGGTGACGCCCAAGGAAGGCCTGGACGAGATCCCGGTGTTCGGGCGGGCCCTCCCGGAGGAGGAGGCCTACCCGGAGGGAGTGGAGGAGGAAGAGGAGTCCCCGCTGCCGTACAGCCTGCGGGCCGGCCAGCGGTACGTGACGCAGTCCGGTGTCGGCGGCTCCTACGTCGACCGGTCCACCTTCTCCGACACGCCCCAGCCCGTGGTGCTGGGCCGGCAGCGGTACTACGAGATCCAGTTCGGCCACCGGCTCGCCTACGTACGGGCGGACGACGTGGACCTGGTGGACGCGGACGGCGCCACGGCGGGCCCGTCCGGCGGGGAGGCGGGCCCGGGCGGACAGTGACACCGCACCGCGACCGGGGCCGGCTAGGACCGCAGGCTCGGCCTGTCCCCCATCACCACGACGGGCTCGCGGGCCGGGTCGAGTGTGCGGAGCAGGTACTCCATGGCCTCCCGGGGAAGGCCGATACACGCCGAGGTGCCGCTGCCGTGGTCGAGGTGCAACCAGATGCCGCCACCCCTGCCGTCGCCCCAGGGGTGGGTCGTGTCGTGCGGCGGTGTGCCCCGCAGGCGGTTGTAGTCGATGGCGATGACGTAGTCGAAGTCGTGCCGGTACGCCGGGCTCCAGTAGTGCGGGGGTGTGTAGAGGTCCCGGCCCTGGGCGTAGGAGAGCCGGGTGCCCGGATCGGGGAGCACACCGCCGGCGTCGGTGACGGTGAACACGCCGATCGGGCTGCGTCCGTCACCCGCGGAGTGATCGGCGGTCCAGCCGGCCCGCCCGTTGTGGGCGGGCCAACTGCCCGCCGGCTGCCAGCCGCCGACCTGCCGGCTGTACAGCACGACCGTGGAGTCGGCCGAGTCCTTGTCCTCGCCGTACACGGCGACGACCTGGCCGGAGTGGTCGGGGATCAGCGCCTGCCACTGCTCGCCGACACCGGGCAGCCGGCCCGGATCTCCGACCGGCGCGGGCCGGTCCGGCTGCCGGGCCGGGGGCTGCCCGGCCGGGCCCGCTCCGGCGGCTCGGGCAGCTCTCGGGGGCCTGGTGTGCGGCCCCGGCAGGCCGTTCTTCGCACCACCGCTCGGTGACGCCTCGCAGGCGCTCAGGGTCACCAGGACAGCTCCGAGGACCGCCGCCGTGGCGGTCGCCCGCCGGACGCTTTTGATCTGCACCCGCCCATCCTGACATCACATACCGGTCAATTAACTAAATCTTCTGACATTCAGCGCGTGTTGGGCGGCAGGCTCTGGCCGGAAGCGGGTGGATTTCGACGGCCGACAGGAAAAACCGTTTGATTTCGACGACGCTCCGACGCGAACCTTTCACGGCTTGTCGCCACCTCCCCCGACCCGAGCCGCTGGGACACCATGCAGATTCAAGATCTTCCGTATTCCGATCCCGGCGTGCCGGACGCACGTTCGGGTCCCCGGTTCCTGTGGTGGCTGGGGCGGAATCAGCTGGGCGGACAGCTCAAGGCACTGGCCTGGGGACTGCTGCACTTCGTGTCCGTCTCCGCGCTCCCGTTCTGTGTGGGCCTCGCCGTCCAGGCCGTCGTCGACCGCTCCGGCACCCGGCTGGCCCTGACGGGCGGTCTGCTGGTGCTGTGCGGCACAGCGATCGCCGTCGGCGACACCTTCCTGCACCGGGCCGCCGTCACCAACTGGATCACCGCGGCCGCCCGCGTCCAGCAACTGCTCGCCCGCAAGGCCACCCTGCTGGGATCCGCGCTGACCCGGCGGGTGGCGGCCGGCGAGGTGGTGGCCGTCTCCACCGGCGACGTCGAGAAGATCGGCTGGTTCGTGGAGGCGGTCTCCCGCTTCACCGCCGCCGCACTGACGGTCGTCGCAGTCGGCGTCGCGCTGCTCTTCTACCAGCCGGCCCTCGGCTGGGTCGTCGCCGCCGGTCTGCCCCTGGTCGCCCTGTCCGTGCTGCCGCTGCTGCCCCGGGCCACCCGACGCGCCGACTTCCAGCGCGCCAAGGCAGGCCGGGCCACGGAGCTGGCCTCGGACACCGTCGCGGGACTGCGCGTGCTACGCGGCATCGGCGGCGAGGACCTCTTCCTCGACCGCTACCGCCGCGCCTCCCAGGAGGTACGGCACGCCGCCGTGCGCAGCGCCCGGATGTGGTCGCTGATCTCCGCGATCCAGGTACTGCTGCCCGGGCTGCTGCTGATCGCAGTCGTCTGGCACGGGGTCCAGCTGGCCCGGCAGGGCCGCGTCACCGTCGGCGAACTGGTCACCGTCTACAGCGCGGTCATGATCCTCAACTACCCGTTGCAGCACTTCACCGAGATCGCCATGGCCTACTCCTTCTCACGCCCGTCGGCGAAACGGGCCGCGCGGGTGCTCTCCCTGGACCGGGCCACGGACACCGGTGGCTCGCGCGCCGACAGCGTGCCGGCCGGTGACCTGTACGACCCCGCCACCGGTCTGCTCGCTCCCGCGGGCCGGCTGACCGCCGTGGTCTGCGGCGACCCCGACGCGGCCGGACTCCTCGCCGAACGGCTGGGCGGCCACCCCGCCGAGGCCGGCACCTCCGTGCTGCTCGACGGTGTACCGCTCGACGAACTGCCCCTGGAGGCCGCCCGCACCGCGGTGCTCGTCCAGGACAAGGACCCGGTGCTGCTCTCCGGTTCACTGCGGGAACTGCTCGACGTGCCGGCCTCCGGGGCCGTGCGGGCCGAGGACGCGCTGGCCGCCGCCCAGTGCGCGGACGTCCTGGACGCCCTGGTCCAGGGCTCACTGGACGTCACCGACCCGCTGGACGCCCGGATCACCGAGCGGGGCCGGTCCCTGTCGGGCGGCCAGCGCCAGCGGCTCGCGCTGGCCCGGTCGCTGATCACCGACCCCGGGGTGCTCGTCCTGGACGAACCCACCTCCGCCGTCGACTCGCACACCGAGGCCCGGATCGCGGAGGGAATCCGCGAGCTGCGGTCCGGCCGTACGACCGTCGTTTTCACCTCCTCGCCGCTGCTGCTCGACCGGGCCGACCGGGTGGTCCTGGTCCTCGACGGCGAGGTCGCGGCGGTCGGCGTGCACCGCGAACTGGTGCGCGCCGAGCGGCGGTACCGGTCGGTCGTGACACGTGAGACGGACGACGAAGCGGCGCTGCAAGGCGCGGCGCACGAAGAGAACGAAGCCGTGCTGCGAGGCAGGGCGCCGGAAAAGAACGAAGTCGCGCTGCGAGGCAGGGCGCTGGAAGAGATCGAGGAGAGCGCATGATCGGCGTCGCGCCACCGGCGTACGACCCGGCTGCCCCGACGACGGCCACCACCCTGCCCGTCGGCGCCACCGCAACCGTACGTGCCTACGTGGCCGAACTGTTCCGCCGGCACCGCCGGGCCCTCTCCCTCCTGATCGCCGTCAACACGGTGGCCGTAGTCGCCTCCATGGTCGGCCCGTACCTGCTGGGCGGACTCGTCGAGCGGGTCTCCGACGGAGCCCGCGACCTCCATCTGGGCCTGACCATCGGCCTGTTCCTGGTCGCACTCGCCGTCCAGTCCGTCTTCGTGCGCGAGGTACGGCTGCGGGGTGCCGTGCTCGGCGAGCGGATGCTGGCCGACCTGCGCGAGGACTTCCTCGTCCGCTCGGTCGGGCTGCCGCCGGGCGTCCTGGAGCGGGCGGGCACGGGCGACCTGCTGTCCCGGATCACCACCGACATCGACCGGCTCGCCAACGCCATGCGGGAGGCCGTGCCGCAGCTGTCGATCGGCGTGGTGTGGGTCGTGCTGCTGATCGGCGGACTCGTCGTCACGGCACCGCCACTGGCCGCCACCGTGCTGCTCGCCCTGCCGATCCTGGTGGTCGTCTGCCGCTGGTACTTCCGGCGGGCGCCCGCCGGCTACCGCTCCGAGGCCGCCGGATACGCGTCCGTGGCCGCCGCCCTCGCGGAGTCCGTGGACGCCGGGCACACCATCGAGGCGCACCGGCTCGGCGCCCGCCGTATCGCCCTGTCCGAGCGCCGGGTCAAGGAGTGGACGGCGTGGGAGCGCTACACCCTGTGGCTGCGGTCGGTGCTGTTCCCGGCGGTCAACGCCACCCACACCACGGTCCTCGGCTCGGTGCTGATGATCGGCGGCGTCTTCGTCCTGAAGGGCTGGATCGACGTCGGCCAGCTGACGACTGGCGCGCTCATCGCCCAGATGCTCGTCGAGCCGGTGAACCTGATCCTGCGCTGGTACGACGAGGTCCAGGTCGCCCAGGTGTCGCTGGCCCGGCTGGTCGGCGTCCGGGACATCGAGCCGGACGCCGGGGACGCCGCGCTGGCCCCCGCCGGCCGGGAGGTGCACGCGGACGAGGTCCGCTTCGGCTACCTGCAGGGTGTCGACGTGCTGCGTGAGGTCTCCCTGGAGGTCGCGCCCGGCACCCGGCTGGCCCTGGTCGGCCCCTCGGGCGCGGGCAAGTCCACCCTGGGCAGGCTGCTCGCCGGGATCTACGCGCCCCGGGACGGCCGCATCACCCTGGGCGGCGCGGAGCTGTCCCGGATGACCGCCGAGCGGGTCCGCTCCCATGTCGCCCTCGTCAACCAGGAGCACCACGTCTTCGTGGGCTCCCTGCGCGACAACCTGCTGCTCGCCCGGACCGACGCGGCGGATGCCGAGCTGTGGGCGGCTCTCGGCGCGGTCGACGCGGACGGCTGGGCGCGGGCCCTGGAGGAGGGTCTGGACACCGAGGTCGGCTCCGGCGGGCTCGCCCTGACCCCGGCGCAGGCGCAGCAGATCGCGCTGGCCCGGCTGGTGCTGGCCGACCCGCACACGCTGGTCCTGGACGAGGCGACCTCGCTCCTGGACCAGCGCGCCGCCCGCCATCTGGAACGGTCCCTGGCCCGGGTCCTGGACGGCCGCACCGTGGTCGCCATCGCCCACCGGCTGCACACCGCCCATGACGCGGACGTCATCGCCGTGGTCGAGAACGGTCGGATCAGCGAGCTCGGCAGCCACGACGCGCTGGTGGCGGCCGACGGCGCCTACGCGGCGCTGTGGCGGTCGTGGCACGGGTGACAGGCCGCGGCAAGGGGTAGGGCACGGGGTGTGCGCCGCAGGTCGCGCCCCGTGCCGTTGCGCGGGTGCGAGCAGGGGTGGAAGGCTGGAGAGCGGCACCGGTTCGGGGGCCGGGCGGGAACCGTACGGTTCCCGCCGCGCACCGGTGCCGAGCGTGCCGGCGGCCCGCCCCGCGGACCGCGTCCTCACCCCCTGGAGGTAGCCGTGACCACCGCCGACGGATGGGGGGACGACGTCTACCAGCCCGACGGATCCGAGATCCGTGAGGACACGGGGCTGCTCGACGCGGAGGACACGCTGGAGTCCGACGGCGTCAGCGATCCCCTGGACCGTGGCTGGTCCCCGCCCGAGCGGCCGTGGGCGGTGGAACACACCGGGGTGACCGCGGCGGAGCGCCGCCGGGGCGAGACCCTGGACCAGCGGCTCGCCGAGGAACTGCCCGAACCGGCTGTCCCCGACGGGGACGACATCGGCGACTGCCAGGGCAGCGACGGAGAACTCCTGGACAACGAGGTCGGCGATCTGCGCTCCGGCCGGCTCGTGGCCCCGAACGAGGGGGCGCACGAGGACGACGAGAACGGCCTCGTCGCGACCGACATCGGCATCGACGGCGCCGGGGCCTCCGCCGAGGAGGCCGCGATGCACATCGTCGACGAGGACACCGCCTACGGCTGAGCCCGCCCGCCCCTGCCCGCCCGCCCCGTCCTTCGAGGAGCCGCCATGCAGCAGGACAAGCACCCCGACTACCACGCCGTGGTCTTCCGCGACCGCGCCGCCGGATACGCCTTCCTGACCCGGTCCACCGCCACCAGCGACCAGACGATCGAGTGGGACGACGGCCAGACCTACCCGGTGGTCGACGTGGAGATCTCCTCCGAGAGCCACCCCTTCTACACCGGGAAGGCCCGCACGGTGGACTCCGAGGGCCGCGTCGCCGCGTTCGAGCGCCGCTACGGGAGTGGCTCGGGACAGGCGGGCTGACCCTCGGAGGCCGAATGACCGCTGGGTCAGATCACGTTCAGGGCGGCCGCGCAGCCTATGCCGCCGAGCACCATGAACACCGGCATGAGCACCTTGAGCTCGACCCAGCTGCCGGCGCGGAACCGCATCACCTTCGGCGGGCCGATCGGGTACCAGCGCCTGCGGCCGATCGGGATGGGCCACAGGACCGGGCAGCCGGAGACGGTCAGCGCGTCCCCGATGTCGTGCACCAGTGCCCCGAGCACCACCGGCAGCCCCAGCCACAGGTACTCCTGGCCGGGCTGGGTGAACAGCCAGTCCGAGCCGTTGCCCGGCTTGTCCAGGACGCCGGCCAGGATCCAGGCGCTGGTCGCCGCCAGCAGCCACACCAGGATGTCGCTGCTGGAGCCGCGCGCCGCCCGCCACAGCAGGCCCTCGATCGCCAGCACCATGTGCGCGAAGAGGATCGCCAGCACCGCCCAGCGGCCGCCGAGTATCGCCGCGGCCGAGCAGCTCCCGCCGATCAGCGCCGCCCACACCCAGGTGTGCGTCAGCGTCCGGTGCCCGCCGTTGCGGCGCGGGTCGCCCGCCATCCGGGTCGCCTTGTAGACGGCGTAGGAGAGCTTGTCCACGATCTCGCAGACCCAGCGCGACAGCGGTCCGAAGGCCCGTGAGATGGTCGCCGCCTTGTGGTCGAGGTCCGGGGCGAGCGCGGCGCCGGCGCAGATCAGTGCCCCCACCAGGAGCACCGGCCAGGGCATCGTATGCCCCGTCGCTGCCGCCGCGGCTCCTACGCCGAGCCAGGCGGCGGCTCCCGACAGTGAGTGTGCTGGTCCCATCATGGCCGTTCCCCGCCCCATTCCTCGTATACCGCTGTCCAGTTGACCGGGTGCGTTGACGCTCCGTCGGCGACACAGCGTAGCGGCCATGATCTTCGTGCTCGAAGCCGATTCCCCCCTGGGCGGGTGGGCCAGGCAAGATGGGGGCGTGACCCTCATCGATCAGCTGCCGCCGACCGCCGACCCCGACGCCCTGTACGAAGCCTTCGAGGCCTGGGCCCAGGAGCGCGGTCTCACGCTCTACCCCCACCAGGAGGAGGCGCTGATCGAGGCGGTCTCCGGGGCGAACGTGATCGTGTCGACGCCGACCGGCTCCGGCAAGAGCATGATCGCCGCGGGTGCGCACTTCGCCGCGCTGGCCCGGGACGAGGTCACCTTCTACACGGCCCCGATCAAGGCGCTGGTGTCGGAGAAGTTCTTCGAGCTGTGCAAGCTCTTCGGCACCGAGAACGTCGGCATGCTCACCGGCGACGCCTCCGTGAACTCCGACGCGCCCGTCATCTGCTGCACCGCCGAGGTGCTCGCCTCCATCGCGCTGCGCGACGGGAAACAGGCGGACGTCGGCCAGGTCGTCATGGACGAGTTCCACTTCTACGCGGAGGGCGACCGCGGCTGGGCCTGGCAGATCCCGCTCCTCGAACTGCCCCAGGCGCAGTTCATCCTCATGTCGGCCACCCTCGGCGACGTCTCCTTCTTCGAGAAGGACCTCACCCGCCGCACCGGCCGCCCCACCGCCGTGGTCCGCTCGGCGACCCGCCCGGTACCGCTCTCCTACGAGTACCAGCTCACCCCGATGACCGAGACGCTCACCGAGCTCCTGGAGAGCAGGCAGGCGCCGGTGTACATCGTGCACTTCACGCAGGCGCAGGCGGTGGAGCGGGCGCAGGCGCTGATGAGCATCAACATGTCCTCGAAGGAGGAGAAGGAGCAGATCGCCGAGCTGATCGGCAACTTCCGCTTCACCACCAAGTTCGGCCAGAACCTCTCCCGGTACGTCCGGCACGGCATCGGCGTGCACCACGCCGGCATGCTCCCCAAGTACCGGCGCCTGGTGGAGAAGCTCGCGCAGGCCGGTCTGCTGAAGGTCATCTGCGGCACCGACACCCTGGGCGTGGGCGTCAACGTGCCCATCCGCACGGTGCTGTTCACCGCCCTCACCAAGTACGACGGCAACCGGGTGCGCACCCTGCGCGCCCGCGAGTTCCACCAGATCGCCGGCCGCGCGGGCCGGGCCGGGTTCGACACGGCCGGTCTGGTCGTCGCGCAGGCCCCCGAGCACGTCATCGAGAACGAGAAGGCGCTGGCCAAGGCGGGCGACGACCCGAAGAAGCGGCGCAAGGTGGTGCGCAAGAAGGCGCCGGAGGGCTTCGTCGGCTGGACGGAGACCACGTTCGAGAAGCTGATCGCGTCCGAGCCGGAGCCGCTGACCTCGCGGTTCCGCGTGACCCACACGATGCTGCTGTCGGTGATCGCCCGCCCGGGCAACGCCTTCGAGGCGATGCGCCACCTTCTGGAGGACAACCACGAGCCGCGCAAGCAGCAGCTGCGGCACATCCGCCGGGCGATCGCGATCTACCGTTCGCTGCTCGACGGCGGCATCGTCGAGAAGCTCGACGAGCCCGACGCCACCGGCCGTATCGTCCGGCTCACGGTCGACCTCCAGCAGGACTTCGCGCTCAACCAGCCGCTGTCCACGTTCGCCCTCGCCGCGTTCGAACTCCTCGACCCCGAATCGCCTTCGTACGCCCTCGACATGGTGTCCGTCGTGGAGTCCACCCTGGACGACCCGCGCCAGATCCTGGCCGCCCAGATGAACAAGGCGAAGGGCGAGGCCGTGGCCGCGATGAAGGCGGACGGCGTCGAGTACGAGGAGCGCATGGAGCGCCTCCAGGACATCACCTACCCGAAGCCCCTGGAAGAGCTGCTCTTCCACGCATACAACACCTACCGCAAGAGCCACCCCTGGGTCGGCGACCATCCGCTGTCGCCGAAGTCGGTCATCCGGGACATGTACGAACGGGCGCTGACCTTCACCGAGTTGGTGTCGCTCTACGAGCTGGCCCGCACCGAGGGCATTGTGCTGCGCTACCTCGCGAGCGCGTACAAGGCCCTCGACCACAACATCCCGGACGACCTGAAGTCCGAGGACCTGCAGGACCTGATCGAGTGGCTGGGCGAGACGGTCCGCCAGGTCGACTCCAGCCTGCTGGACGAGTGGGAGCAGCTCGCCAACCCGGAGGAGATGACGGCCGAGGAGGCCCAGGAGAAGGCCGACGAGGTCAAGCCGGTCACCGCCAACGCGCGCGCCTTCCGGGTCCTGGTGCGCAACGCGATGTTCCGGCGCGTGGAACTCGCCGCCCTCGACCGGGTGGACGAACTGGGCGAGATGGACGCGGACTCCGGCTGGGACGCCGACGCCTGGGGCGAGGCGATGGACAAGTACTGGGACGAGTACGAGGACCTGGGCACCGGCCCGGACGCCCGTGGCCCCAAGCTGCTGGTGATCCAGGAGGAGCCGCAGAACGCGCTGTGGCGTGTCCGCCAGATCTTCGACGACCCGAACGACGACCACGACTGGGGCATCAGCGCGGAGATCGACCTGACGGCCTCCGACGCCGAGGGCCGCGCGGTCGTCCGCGTCACCGATGTCGGCCAGCTTTGAGCACAGGCCCCGGAACAGGTTCGAGTACAGGCCCCAGCGCAGGAGAATCCAACCCATGACCAACCCGGCCGAGAGACTGGTCGACCTGCTCGACCTGGAGCAGATCGAGGTCAACATCTTCCGCGGCCGCAGCCCCCAGGAGTCCCTCCAGCGGGTCTTCGGCGGCCAGGTGGCCGGCCAGGCGCTGGTCGCCGCCAGCCGCACCACGGAGGGCGACCGGCCGGTGCACTCGCTGCACGCGTACTTCCTGCGCCCGGGCCGGCCGGGCGTGCCGATCGTGTACCAGGTCGAACGGGTCCGGGACGGGCGGTCGTTCACGACGCGCCGGGTCACCGCCGTGCAGCAGGGCCGCACGATCTTCAATCTGACCGCCTCCTTCCACAAGCCTGAGGTGGGAGCTTTCGAGCACCAGCTGCCGCCCTTTCGCGAGGTGCCGCACCCGGAGTCGCTGCCGACGCTCGCCGAGGAGATCCGCAAGCATCTGGGCGAGCTGCCGGAGCAGTTGGAGCGGATGGCGCGCCGTCAGCCCTTCGACATCCGCTACGTCGACCGGCTGCGCTGGAACCCCGAGGAGATAGCGGGCGCCGAGCCGCGCAGCGCGGTGTGGATGCGCGCGGTCGGCCCGCTGGGCGACGATCCGCTGGTGCACACCTGCGCGCTGACCTACGCCAGCGACATGACCCTCCTGGACGCGGTCCGGGTCCCCGTCGAACCGCTGTGGGGGCCGCGGAACTTCGACATCGCCTCGCTGGACCACGCCATGTGGTTCCACCGGCCGTTCCGCGCGGACGAGTGGTTCCTGTACGAGCAGGAGTCCCCCATCGCCACGGGCGGTCTGGGCCTGGCCCGCGGGCGGGTCTACGACCTCGACGGGCGGCTGCTGGTGTCGGTCGTCCAGGAGGGGCTGTTCCGCGCGCTGTAGCGGACGCGGCCGGGGCCGCCGGTCAGTCCGGGCCGCCGGTCAGTGGGCGGGCCGTGGGTTTCTGCGCAGCAGCCAGCCGCGCAGGCCCCGGGAGAGGGCCGACCGGTCGGAGGCGGGGTGCCGGGACGGTGCGGCAGGGCGGGGCACCGGCCGGTGTGTGCGGGCTCGCGCGACTTCCCGTGCCAGGTCGTGCCTGAACCAGTCGACCTCGTCCGGGTCGGCCGCCGTCATGAGCTCTTCGGCGAGCTGCGCGGCCGGCGAGCCCGGTGCGCCGTGGGCTGGCGGTGCCGGCCGCAAGGCCGCCACATGGGCGCGCTCGTGAGGGTCCGTGAGCATGTCGTCGATCTCACCGGGGTCCAGGAAGCCGGCCACCACACCGGCCCGCTCCCACGGCCCGTCCGCCTGCCGCAGCAGGAAACCACAGTGGCGTCCGCGCCAGTTGCGGGCCCGCTGGTCCGCGCCCGCCCTCAGCCGGTCGCTCAGCTCAGCGGGCGTACGGCCGGTGAGCAGCCGCGTGTTCTTCTCGTCGGCCGCGAACTGCCCCAGCTCCTCGGCCAGGTAGAGCCAGACCACGGCCCGGTAGCGGTTCGGGTACCACCTCACCGGAGTCACCAGGCCGAGTTTCGCCACGCGGGTGAACCTGCCCGCCGGGATCCCCATCAGGGCCGCGCCCTCGGTCGTCCCCACGACCTGCACGCTCTCGCGGAGGGCCGCGGCCCGGCCCTGGAGCCGGTCGATCTCGGTCCGTGGGACGCGGCGGCCTCCGCCGCCTCCCTCGTCGGGTACGGTCCGGATCCGTCCGAGGTGTACCGCGAGATCGAACTCACCTCGCCTGAGGCCCAGTTCTCGGGCGGCGCGGCTGGGCGCGCAGGTGAGCGGGCGGGACTGGGTCAGGGTGGTGCCGGACATGGTCGTACTCCCCCGTGGAGTGGGTGGCTCGCGCCCGGTGCGCTCGCCGTGGAAAAGACCGTAGCCGTTTCGGCGAGACTCGTGGCGGGCCTGTGGATAACTCCACGGCAGGGCATGAATCCGCAGGTCAGAGGTCTATCACCGAGGAGCGCTCCGGTTGCCGGGCGTCCACTGCGAGGTGTTCGCCGACGCGGTTGACCAGCAGGGTCATCTCGTAGGCGATCTGTCCGATGTCGGCCTCCGCGCCGCTGAGCACGCACAGGCAGCTGCCGGTTCCGGCCGCGGTGACGAACAGGACCGCCTCGTCGTACTCGATCATCGTCTGGCGGACCTGGCCCGCGCCGAAGTGGCGTCCGGAGCCCTTGGCGAGGCTGTGCAGCCCGGAGGCGACGGCCGCCAGATGCTCCGCGTCCTCCCTGCGTAGGCCTGTGCTCGCTCCCGTGACCAGTCCGTCGTTCGACAGGACCAGCGCGTGCCGTACGTGCTCCACGCGCTCGGTCAGGTCGTCGAGCAGCCAGCCGAGTCCCTGGTTCTGCGCCATGTCTTAGCGTCTCCCCGTGTAGCGTCTCCCCCTGGCGGGAGGATCTCCCCGCCAGCCTTCCCCACCACCGGCGTCCGGGCAAGGAGGATGGGGACATGGCAGAGAAGATGACCGACGAGGAATGGCGGGCGTTCGTCTCGCACGGCACCCGCACCGGCAAACTGTCCACCGTCAACGCCGATGGCAGCCCGCATGTGGCCCCCATCTGGTTCCTGCTGGACGGGGACGAGCTGGTCTTCAACACCGGCAAGGACACCGTGAAAGGGCGCAATCTCGCCCGTGACGGGCGTGTCGCCCTCTGTGTGGACGACGACCGGCCGCCCTTCCACTTCGTGGTGCTGAACGGGCGTGCCCGGCTGTCGGAGGACCTGGGCGAACTCCGTGACTCGGCCACCCGGATCTCGGCTCGCTACATGGGGGCGGAGCGCGCGGAGGAGTTCGGTGCCCGCAACGGCGTTCCCGGCGAGCTGCTGGTCCGGGTCACCGTGGAGAAGGTTGTGGCGCTCAAGGACCTCACGGGCTGAGGCTCAGCCCACCGAGTCGAGGAGCCGGGCGGTGTGCATCCGTCCGGCGTACTCGACGAGCCGGATCAGCACCTCCTTGCCGGAGTCCCGGTCCCGGGCGTCGCACAGAACCACGGGCGTGCCCTGGTCCAGGTCGAGGGCGCGGGAGACGTCGTGGGCGCCGTAGCTCCGGGCACCGGTGAAGCAGTTGACGGCGACGACGAACGGGATGTGCCGGTGCTCGAAGTAGTCGACGGCCGGGAAGCAGTCCTCCAGGCGGCGGGTGTCGGCGAGGACGACGGCGCCGAGCGCTCCCTGCGAGAGCTCGTCCCAGAGGAACCAGAAGCGGTCCTGGCCCGGGGTGCCGAAGAGGTACAGGGAGAGGCCGGAGCGGATGGTGATGCGGCCGAAGTCCATGGCGACGGTGGTGGTGACCTTCTGGTCCACGCCGTCCGTGTCGTCCACCAGCTGGCCCGCTTCGCTGAGCATTTCCTCGGTGCGCAGCGGCCGGATCTCGCTGACGGCGCCGACCAGGGTGGTCTTTCCGACGCCGAAGCCGCCGGCGACCAATATCTTGAGCGCCATGGCCGACGCGTCGTCGGCGGTGGACTCGGAGTGCTCGGAGACCATGATCACTTCTCTCGGGAGGGCTCTCGGGAGGGTCTGGAGGTCCGGGAGGACCTGCTGCGGTGGACGTCGGGACACCCGCGGCGCGGCACGGGATGGTGTGAAGCCAGCATCATGGCAACTGCAGCCTCGTCGCGGGCGGTTGGACCGGAACGCGTCTGTTCTGACCGGCTCGCGCCCGGTTGGTTCCGGATGCTCATCTACAGTGCCCGCAATCCCTCGATGACCTCGCGCAGAATCCGTTCGTCGGGCAGCTGGGCCGGTGGCACCGGGCGGCTCACCGTGACCCGGCCCAGTTCCAGCAGGTCGCCCAGGAGCACCCGGACCACACCCACGGGGAGGTCGGCGCCGGCGGCCAGTTCGGCGACGGACTGCGTCTCCAGCCGGCACAGGTCGACCAGCGCGCGGTGTTCGGGGCCGAGCGCGGTGTCGTCGTCGGCACCGGCCGCGCCCGGGTCGAGCGTGACCAGGGCGATCAGGTCGAACTTCACGCCGGTGGGGCCGGGTCTGGTGCGGCCCCCGGTCATGGCGTAGGGGCGGACCAGGGGCCCGGCCTCGCTGTCGTACCACTGGCTGCCCGGCTCGCGCGGGGCATCGGTCGTGTACTCGGTCATCGGTGGCGGTCTTCCGGCTCAGCCGGCGGCGGGCGGCCGGGCGGCGACGCGCGGCGCGGTGTAGAGGTGCTCGCCCACGCGTTTGACCAGGCGGGCCATCTCGTAGGCGACCAGGCCGATGTCGGCGGTCGCGTCGGTGAGCAGGGCGAGGCAGGAGCCGTCGCCCGCGGCAGCCACGAAGAGGAAGGCGTCGTCCATCTCGACCATGGTCTGGCGCACGCCGCCCGCCCCGAAGTGCCGCCCGGCGCCCTTGGCGAGGCTGTTGAAACCGGAGGCCACGGCCGCGAGGTGCTCGGCGTCCTCGCGTTTGAGGCCGGTCGAGGCGCCGACGGCGAGGCCGTCGTTGGACAGCACAACGGCGTGGCGGACCTCCGTGACGCGCAGCACCAGGTCGTCGAGGAGCCAGTCGAGTTCGCCGGAGTGCCGGTCTGCCCTCGTGCTCGGGTCCTGGATCATGGGCGGTCTCCTTCGGTGCTGTCGGTGCCCTCTTCGGCTTCCGGCCCGGCTCCGCGGCCGGGCTGTCTGCCACCGCCGCGCGCCCAGCCGTCGCGGTAGGCGGTCATGCGGTCACGGACGAGTTCGGGGGTGCGCTCGTCCCCGCCGCGGGCGGGCGCGGGCCCCTCGGTTCGGGGATCGCGCAGTTGGGGGGCGAGGCTCGCCTGCCGTACCCGGCGTGGCAGGTCGTCGTCGGAGGGCTCGGAGTCGGGCGGTGGGCGGTGCGGCCTCAAGGTGGTGACTCCGGGGGGCGGGGGTTCGGGCGCGGTGCGCGGTGCGGCGGTGTGGGTGGCGGCGAGGGAGGGCCGGCCGGTGGGGGCGGGCTCCGGGAGAGCGGCGCCGGGCACGCGTGCGTAGGTGCGTGCCGGTGCCTGTTCGGTGTCGGCCGCCGGGCGGATGGAACGTTCCGCCGAGCCGCCGTGCAGCAGGGCCTTCGGCAGCAGGACCACCGCGGTGGTGCCGCCGTACGGGGACGTGCGCAGATGCACCTTGATGCCGTGGCGGGCCGCGAGCCTGCTGACCACGAAGAGACCGAGCCGGTCGCTGTCGAACAGGTCGAGGGTCTCGGACTGCTCGATGCGCCGGTTGGCCTCGGCGAGGGTCTCCTGGCCCATGCCGAGCCCGCGGTCCTCGACCTCCAGGGCGTAGCCGTTGCCGACGGGCTCTCCGATGATGCGCACGCGTGTGTGCGGCGGCGAGAACTGGGCGGCGTTCTCCACGACCTCGGCGAGCAGGTGCGTGAGGTCGGCGACGGCCGCGCCGATGACGGCCGCCTCGGGGAGCTGTCGTACCTCCACGCGCGCGTAGTCCTCGACTTCGGACACGGCGGCCCGTACGACGTTGGTGAGGGACACGGGCATCCGCCAGGCCCGGCCGGGGGCGGCTCCGGAGAGGATGATCAGGCTCTCCGCGTGGCGGCGCATCCGGGTGGTGAGGTGGTCGAGCCGGAAGAGGTCGCTCAGTTCGCCGGGGTCGTCGGAGCGGCGTTCCATGCTGTCCAGCAGGCTCAGCTGGCGGTGGACCAGGATCTGGCTGCGGCGGGCGAGGTTGACGAAGACTCCCGAGATGCCGCTGGCGAGTTCGGCGCGCTCCACGGCGGCTCGCAGGGCGGCACGGTGCACGGTGGCGAGGGCCTCGGCGACCTGTCCGGTCTCGTCCTCCGCGGGTGGTCCCGGGGGCGCCTCCGCGCGCACGTCGATCTCCTCGCCGGCCCGCAGTCTGCGCATCGCCTCGGGGAGTTTGCGGCGGGCGATCTCCAGGGCGCTGTTGCGCAGGCTCACCAGCTCGACCACGAGGCCGCGCCCGATCCGAACGGAGATGACGAGCGAGGCGACCACGGCGAGCAGACCGAGCAGGACGGCGGCGCCGGCCGGGGTGAGCAGGCCGCGTGCGAACGGATCGGCCCGGCCTGCCACCGCGTGCGCCGTGCCGGCCTGGATGTTCCGCATGCCGTCCTGCACGCGTGTGTGCGCAGTGTTCCAGGTGGCTTCCGGGACCGCGCCGACCGCCTTGGCTCCGGGTGAGCTCGCGAGGATCCTGTCCTCGGCGGCGCTCAGCGCGGTGTAGTCGTCGCCGTCGGCCAGCCGGTGCCAGGCGGTGCGCTGGGCCCCGGGCAGATCGGCGACGGCCGCGTCGGTGAGGACGCGGCGGGTGTCGACAGCGCCGGTGAACAGCCGCAGTCGCTCGCCGTCGAGGCCACCGGCCAGCCGGGCGCCGCCGAGGACCGCGTCCTCCTGGGCCAGCGTCTCGCCAGCGCGGGAGAATTCGAGCAGCACGCGCGCGTCGGAGCCCATGTCGTCGGCCTGGATGCCGGTGAGGGCGCCGTCCACGGCGAAGGCCGAGGCGATGGCCTGTGTGTACTGCCCGTAGGCCGCGTCCCAGCCCGCGCCGCGGTTCTGCACCGCTCGCCGCAGCGTGCGCAGCTGCTCGGCGCCGGTGACGAAGGCCTTCAGCCGCTGGGCCACACCGGAGGGCAGTTCCTCGCTGTCGGCGACGGTGCTGTCCTTGCCGAGCCGTAGTGCGGCCACGGCCTGATCGGTACGGGCGCCGAGCCTCTTGAGGTCGGCGGTCTGTTCGGCGGCGGGATCGGTGGCGTACCGGACCGCGGCGGCCCGCTCGGCCTGGAGCGCGGTGACGGCGGCGGCGACCGGGGTGCGCAGCGCGGCGTCGACGCGCTGGGACTGGCGCAGCCGGGAGACGTCCTGTGCCGTGGTGACCGTGGCGTACGCCCACAGGGCGAGCAGGGACATGACCGGCACCATGAGCAGGCAGACGACCTTGGCCCGCACGGTCCGTGGGCGGAGCCGCCAGCCTCCGGGGCGCGTGGGCCCGTCGTCCGCCGTGGTGCCGACGAGGTCGTCGGCCGGTTCGTCGGCGGGTGGTCCGGCGTGCGCGCGGCGGCCGCGCGGCGGCTGCGCTGACGGTGTCTCCGGGCCTGCTGTGGGGGTCCTACGGGGTGTACGCATGGCCTCCTCGCTCGGGAAAGGTGGGTCGGTGCCGGGTCAGCGTGCGGCGCCCGTGACGGGCTGCTGGGCCGAGGCGGACGCCTCGCGCTCCCCGGCCGTGGGCGAAAGCGCCACGAAGGCCGAGGTGAGGAACAGATAGGACCCGAGGCCGACGGCGAGGGGGAAGATGAACTGCATCGCCGTGGCCCCGGGCAAGGAGCTGCCGGAGGGCGTGACGTGCACGCTGACCGCGAACATCCCGGTGTAGTGCATGCTGCTGACGGCTGCTCCCATGACCAGGGAGGCGGCGGTGACCGCGACGGGCGACCTGATGTTGAGCGCCGCCCACAGGGCCGCGGTCGCGGCGACCACGGCGATGAGGACGGAGAGCCCGACGAGCATCGGGTCGTAGCGCACGGCGCCGTGCAGCCGGACGGCAGCCATGCCGAGGTAGTGCATGCTGGCGACGCCCAGCCCGGTGGTGAGTCCGCCCAGCAGGAGCGCCCGGTTGCGGTCGCGGCTGTAGCCGACGGCGAAGACGCCGGCGCTGACGACGACCACGGCGACAAACAGGCTGAGGATCGTCAGCGGTACGTCGTAGCGGATGTCGGTGCCGCTGACGCTGAAGCCGAGCATGGCCACGAAGTGCATGGTCCAGATGCCGGTGCCGAGCGCGGAGGCCGCGGTGAGCAGCCAGTTGCGGCGCGAACGGCCGGTGCTGCCGAGCGCGCGGACGGTGCAGCGCAGCCCCAGTGCGGCGCCTATGCAGGCCATGACGTACGACAGCGCGGGGGTCAGCCAGCCGAAGGTGGCGTGGTCCAGATGTCCCATGGCTCAGGGACGCTAGGGGGCACGGGCGCACAAAGGGGGCGCATTTCGAAAGGTGCTGCAATATGACTCAGAGATGTGCCGGAACGATCGCGTCCCGCTCGAACGTGCGCGCAGGATCGTCCTCCGTGACGGTGAGGGACCATACGGACCATGAGCGATGACCACACACATGTCCGGGAGTTCTTCTCCGCGCGGGCGGCCGGCTGGGACGACAAATTTCCCGACGACGGTCCCGCGTATGCGGCCGCGGTCGCCGATCTGAGGCTGCGCGCGGGCGACCGCGTGCTCGACGCGGGGTGCGGCACCGGGCGCGCCCTGCCGCCGCTGCGCCGGGCCGTGGGGCCCACCGGCGCGGTCCTCGGGATGGATCTCACCCCGGCGATGCTCCAGGCCGCCCGGCGGGCCGGCCGGGACCGTGACGGGCGGTTGCTGCTGGCCGACGTCGCCGCGCTGCCGATGCGGTCGGAGTCCCTCGACGCCGTGTTCGCCGCGGGTCTGATCGCCCATCTGCCCCGCCCGGCGGAGAACCTGCGGGAGTTGGCGCGCGTGGTCCGCCCCGGCGGCTCCCTGGCCCTGTTCCACCCCATCGGCCGGTCCGCCCTGGCAGCGCGCCAGGGCCGGCAGATCACGCCGGACGACCTGCGCGCCGAGGGCAACCTCGGCCCGCTGCTGACCGGTTCGGGCTGGCGTCTGACGTCGTACGTGGACGAGGACGCCCGGTTCCTGGCGCTGGCGGTCCGCGGACGTTAGCCGGCGACCGCCGCGGCGAAGGCGTCGGCACGGTCGAACATGACGTTGTGCACGGCGCCCGGCACCGTCACCACGCGCACCCCCGACGCCTCCAGGGCTTCCCGCCCTGCGAGTTCGCCGCTGAGTTCACCCTGAAGGCAGACGCGCTCGATCGTCAGCCCTTCCAGGAGCATGCGCATGACGGGATCAGAACCGTGCCGGAGGCCCACGGCGCTCCGGTGCAGTGCCCGCGGGTCGGCCAGCCGCCGGGGCCGGGTGAGTCGCCAGGGCGGTGCCCTCTTCTGTTGCCGGAGCTTCAACTCTAGGTTCGACAGAGGAAGGCAGAAGTTCGCAGGCGACAGCCGACAGGGGGAAGGGGCCCGCGTGTTCGACCGCATCCGCAGGTACGCAGGCAGATTTCGAGACGCCGAGGGCACGGAGGTGCCGGAGCGGCGCACGAGCCGTGAGCGGCGTGCGCACAACTTGTTCGAGGCCGCGGCCGTCTATGTCGCGGCCCGGGCGGAGGACGACCAGGACCGGATCGAGGAGGCGACGACCTGGGTGTCGCCGGAGGCGCTGTCGTTCGGGGTGAGCGAGCTGGCGTGCCGGGCCGTGGTAGCTCTCGCCCGGGAGCGCGACGAGTCGCCGGCAACGGTGGCTCGCGACCTGCTCGGACTGCCCGTGGCCTGACCCCTCGGTACCGCTTGGATCGTCGCTCTTCCGCGGCTCCGAGGTCGTTTCGTCCGGTCCCGGTGGAAAACTGCAGCTCGCGTGTGGAGGCCGCTCGTGACAACGGCCTTCCCGTCGCACTAAGGTGCGCGCCGTTGGACGAACCACTGGGGAGGCAGGGATGGCCGGGACCGACGAGGAGGCCGTCGCCGCGGACGAGGCACTGTACGTGCTCACGGCGGTGCTGCTGACGCCGGCGAAGTTTCCGAGTGTGCTGGGCGACGACTATCCGGAGGCATGCGCGGCGCTGGCGCTGGCACCGCGCGCCGACGGGTACGGCCTGGTGCTCGGCCAGGACGGCGAAGGGGCGCGCTGGACGGTCGTCATCGACGACGTCTCGCTGGTCGCCGTCGCCATCGCGTCCTGGGACTGCGGCATGGAGTACGACCTGTCGCCGGACGAACGCACGGTGGTCGCCGCCCTGCCCGGCTGGCCGCTGGCGGTCGCCGTGGCGGCTCCCAACGTGCCCGCGCCGCACGACCCCGGCCCGGAGGTGGCGGACCAGGCCCCGCTGACCCCGCCGGACACCAGCACCTGGGGTCCCGCGCAGCGGCGGCTGGGCGCGGACGAGATCGCCCTCCAGTGGGCGATCTGGCGGGAACAGATCGGCGACGACCACTTCCCGGCGCCGGCGGCCGATCCCTCAGAGCCCTCCGGGGAGGCCTCTGAGGACGCCGAGGCGGCCCCGAAGGGTCACGCCGGAGTCCGGCGGATCCTGGCCGAGGCGTGGGCCTACGTGGACACGCCTCCGCCGCTGGGCCGGGTCCGCTCCTCGTTCGCCCCGGGCGACGCCCGTACGCTGCGCGCCGACGGGCCCGGCTGGTCGCTGGTGGCCCGCACCGACGACATCGCCTTCGTGCTCCTCGACGAGGAACCCGGTGAGGTCCTGCCGGTCGGCCGGGGCCCGGAGCTCCCCGGCCTCCTGGAAGCCCTCGACAAGATGGCCGTACGGCCCCTGTGAGCCCTCCCGGTCCGCATCCCGCCGCAGGTACGGCGGGTCATGCGGCCCCGGGCGGGCGGCTCAGCGGCCGATCTCCTTGCGCGTGACCCGGCGCAGCCTGCGCCGCTGCGAGGGGTCGAGCGCGAGGTACGCGGCCACCGGGACGCCCACCACAATCAGGAACGTCACCCACCAGGGCAGCCATATCAGCAGGATGAGCCCGACCGCCACACCCCCTGCGGCGATCTTCGCGTTCTTCGACATCAGCGTCGCCTCCTTCGCGGCCGTTGCCGCTCTCTGATCTGAAAACGGGCGCGCGCTGCCCGCGGTTCCGGACCGCGACCCTGAGACATCCCTGACGTGCGACCCCTACTGGCCCCTGAGTACCGACGAGTACCGAGTCGAACAGATTGTGAAGCAGTCCTGCTCTCAGCGTAACCACTCGCGACCGGTTGCCGCGCCGGACGTTCAGGGGCGACTCGGCCTGCGGAAAACCCCGCTGAAATCCCTGCGGAAATCCCTACCCGCACAGGCCGGTTGGCCGGATGGCCGGTGGCTGCGGGGATTCGTACGGTCACGGTATGAAGCGAATGAGCAGGATACTGGTGATTTCGGCGGTGTCGGCCGCACTGGCGGCGAGCAGCGCGACGGCCGTGGTCGCGCAGGGACAGGGCGCGACGGCGGCTGCCGTCGTCGCCCCGGTGGGGACACACGCGTCGCGGGGCACGGTGGTGTCCGTGGAGCACCTGCGGACGCTGACCGCCCGGCAGGTCGCGGCCGAGCTGACGGGGGACGAGGCGGGCGCCTGGGGCGCCGGCGCCGTGCGCTACGGCCTGGACACCTTCCGGATCGTGTACCGCACGGTGGATCCGCACGGCCGGCCCATCACCGCCAGCGGGTTGCTGGCCCTGCCGCGCAGTGGCGAACGGCGGTTGCGGGCGGTGTCGTTCACGCACGGCACCGAGTTGTCCAAGGGTGACGTCGCCTCCGTCTCGGCCGACGTCTGGGGCCAGGCACCCGCCCTTACCCATGCGTCCGCAGGGTTCGCCGCGGTGCTCCCCGACTACCTCGGACTGGGCCTGGGCCCCGGCCCCCACCCCTGGATGGACGTGCCCTCGGAGACGACGGCGGCCCTGGACATGCTGCGGGCGTCCCGCACCGTCGCGGCGCGCAAGGGCCGGGAGTTGCGCCGTGGGGTGCTGGTCACCGGCTTCTCGCAGGGTGCCTCGGCGGCCCTGGGTCTGGCCCGGTCGCTGCAGCAGGGGGCCGACGGCTGGTTCCGGCTCCGCGCGGTGGCACCCGTCAGCGGCGCCTACGCGTTCCGGGACGCGGCGCTGCCGGCGCTGCTGGCCGGGCGGATGGACCCGAAGGCGAGCGTGATCTACACGGCGCTGTTCCTGGTCGCCTTCAACCGCCTGCACCACCTGTACGACACGCCGGCCCAGGTGTTCCGGGCGCCGTACGACCGCACGATCGAGGGCCTGCTGGACGGCACGCACACCGGTCAGGAGGTCGTGGCCGGCACCCCGGACTCCCTCGACGCGCTGCTCACCGCACGGGGCCGGGCGATGCTGGCCCACCCCACCGGGCGGCTGGCGGCGGCTCTGCGCGTCACGGACAGCGTGTGCACCGACTGGGCGCCGCGGGCTCCCCTCAGGCTCTACTACGCCGACGGGGACGAACAGGCCGTCAACGCGAACACGGCGTACTGCCACGCCGCTCTGCGCGCCCATGGCGTCGACGCCCCGCTGGTCGACCTCGGCACCCCGGACTACGACGGCTCCCGCCATCTCGGTTCCCAGCAGGCGGCAACCGCGGCCGTGGTGCGGTGGTTCCGGACGCTGCGGTAGGCGCACCGGAGCGGAGGGTCCGGGAGCCGCCGGGAGGCGGGTGCGGGCTGCGGAATCCGACGGTCCGTCGCCGAGGGGCCGAAATCCGGTGATCCGCCGAGTGGCGGTCGCCCTCCGTTCACCGACCGGTTGAGCGATGTTCCTCCGGAGGCCCAACTCTGGCCGCTGCCAACGATTTTGCCATCAGGAGGCCCGATGTCCCCGCACGCCACCGGCAGACGCCGCGTCCACCGTTCCGTCACGGCGGGTCTGCCCCTGGCTCTCGCCGCCGCCCTCGTGGCGGCGGGCACGGCCGAGGCCTCGCCGTCCGGCGACGCGCACGTCACCCGCACCGCCACCCTCGGCGACATCCCGCTCGGCGCCTTCAGCAACGCGCTGCTCCCGGGCAGCGTGGACAACGACCGGGGTGTGGACCTCGGCGGCATCGGCAGCGACATCTACCCGGCCGGCCGCAAGGGCGAGTACTGGACGGTCACCGACCGCGGCCCCAACGGCCAGATCAAGGTGGACGGCAAGAAGCGCCGGACCTTCCCGGTGCCCGGGTTCGACCCGGCGATCGTGAAGATCCGCGTCTCCGGCGACGCCGTCGAGGTGATCGACGCGATCCCGATCACCACGTCCTCCGGCAAGGCCGTGACCGGGCTGTCCAACCAGGCGAGCCGGGACGAGGCGCCGTACTCCTACGACGCGAAGACCGCGCTGTCGTACAACCCGAACGGGCTCGACACCGAGGGCATCGTGCGCGCCGCGGACGGCACCTTCTGGCTCGTCGACGAGTACGGCCCGTCGCTGGTCCACGTCTCCGCGCGCGGGAAGGTGCTCACCCGGTACGTGCCCAAGGGGCTGAACCTCACCGGCACCGACTACCCGGTGGTCGAGGCCCTGCCGTCCGTCTTCCTGCACCGGAAGACCAACCGCGGCTTCGAGGGGCTGGCCCTGTTGCCCGACGGGGACCTCGTGCTGGCCCTGCAGAGCCCGCTCTCCCTGCCCGACGGAGACGCCGGGGACGCCTCTCGCACGACCCGTCTGCTGCGCTTCTCGCCGCGGAAGAAGGCGGTCACCGCCGAGTACGCCTACCGGTTCGACCCGGTGAACGTGGTGGACCCGAGCGAGGACGACACCTCCGAGCTGAAGATCTCGTCGATCGTGGCCGCAGGCGGCGACCGGCTGCTGGTCGAGGAGCGCACGGACAGGGCGGCGCGGCTGGAGGAGGTGAAGCTGGACCGCAGGTCGGACATCCTCGGCGGTGCCTACGACGACGACACCACGTCCCCGTCGCTGGAGCAGCTGGACGACCCGGCCGCCGCCGGTGTCCCGGTGCTCGGCAAGCGGCTTGTGGTCGACCTGAACACGGTGACCGGGGTACCGCTGAAGATCGAGGGCATCGCGCGCGTGGACCATGACACGCTCGCCCTGATCAACGACAACGACTTCGGGATGACCGACGGCGCGGGCGCGTTCGACGCGCAGGGCCGCCTCGTCGACAGCGGCATCGAGACGACCCTGGTGTACGTGCGGCTGCCCAAGGGGCTGTGACCCAAGGAACTGTGGCCCAATGGGCGGTCCCCGAGGAGTCGTGGCTACCCCAGCAGTGAGGGCAGCAGGGAGTCCAGGTCGCTCGGCAGCTCGCCGGGCAGCTCCGAGGGCCATTGCGAGGGGAGTTCGCTCGGCAGGCTCGACGGCAGGCTGCTGGGCAGCTCGGTCGGCAGGCCGAACGAGGGCCGGGCCGAGCCGGACGTGCTGGGACTGCTCTCGGCGGGCTTCTTGTCGGTCGAACCGTCGCCGCCGGACGCCATCAGCACGACGGCGGCGACGGCCACCGCGGCCACCAGCAGGACCAGGACGGCGAACAGCGGGCCCCTGCGCCGCCGGGGCGGCTTCGGCGGCCGTGGTGGCATCCAGCCGACGGCGGTGGGCGGGTCCTGGCCGCCGGGCGGGGCACCGAAACCGGTATGCGGGGGCAGGTCGGACACGTCGTCCGGCGGCGGGCCGAAACCCCCGCCGGAGGGCGTCCCGAAGCCGTCGCCCGGGGGCGGTCCGAAACCCCCGTGCGCAGGCGGGTCGTAGCCTCCGCCGGGAGGCGGAGTGCCATCCGGCGGGCCGGGCGGTCGAGGCGGTACGGGCGGCATGGCCATACCGCCAAGAGTCACCGCGTTCCGGCCATCGCGCGAGCCGCACACCGGAGTTGACACGGACTCATGTCACGGACCGCATGATTCCGGAGCATTTCCGGTGAGAACCGGCCGTGCGTGCACGGAAGACGACACGCGCGTGCGGGCGTCCGTTTCGAATCAGCCCGCACGCACGCGTGCGCGTTCAGCCCCGGGCACCCAGCAGGTGGTCCATCGCCAGCTGGTCGAGCCGCTCGAAGGCCATCCCGTGTGCGGCGGTCGCGTCCGCGTCGAACTCCTCGAAGGCCGTGCGGTCGGCGAGGAGCGACTGGAGACCGTCCGCGGCGGTCGGCAGGGCAAGCTGGTCCAGACGGGAGGCGCGCAGGGCCTCCTGGACCTCCGGGTCCGAACGGAAGGCGGCCGCGCGCTCCTTGAGGATCAGGTAGTTGCGCATGCAGCCGGCGGCCGACGCCCATACGCCGTCGAGGTCCTCGGTCCGCGGCGGCTTGAAGTCGAAGTGCTTCGGGCCCGCGTAGCCGGCGCTCTCCAGGAGGTCGACCAGCCAGAAGGCGGCACGCAGGTCGCCGGCGCCGAAGCGCAGGTCCTGGTCGTACTTGATGCCGGACTGGCCGTTGAGGTCGATATGGAAGAGCTTGCCCGCCCACAGGGCCTGCGCGATGCCGTGCGGGAAGTTCAGGCCGGCCATCTGCTCGTGGCCCACCTCGGGGTTGACGCCGTACAGCTCGGGGCGCTCCAGGCGCTCGATGAACGCGAGGGCGTGGCCGACGGTGGGGAGCAGGATGTCGCCGCGCGGCTCGTTCGGCTTGGGCTCGATGGCGAAGCGCAGGTCGTAGCCCTGGGAGGTGACGTACTCGCCGAGGAGGTCGAAGGCCTCCTTCATGCGGTCGAGGGCGACCCGCACGTCCTTGGCGGCGCCGGACTCGGCGCCCTCGCGGCCGCCCCAGGCGACGTACGTCTCGGCGCCCAGTTCGACGGCCAGGTCGATGTTGCGGATGGTCTTGCGCAGCGCGTAGCGGCGCACCTCACGGTCGTTCGCGGTGAACGCGCCGTCCTTGAAGACCGGGTGGGTGAAGAGGTTGGTGGTGGCCATCGGCACCTTCATGCCGGTCGCGTCGAGGGCCTGGCGGAAGCGCTTGATGTGCGATTCGCGCTCGGTGTCCGAGGACCCGAAGGGAATCAGGTCGTCGTCGTGGAACGTCACACCGTGGGCGCCCAGTTCGGACAGGCGCTGGACCGTCTCGACGGGGTCGAGGGCGCGGCGGGTGGCGTCGCCGAACGGGTCCCTTCCCTGCCAGCCGACGGTCCACAGGCCGAAGGTGAACCTGTCCTCGGGGGTGGGCTGGAAGCTCATGCCGCGGCTCCTTGCTCGGGGGCTGTGCTCGATGACTGCGGTGGATGACGGGTGGATGACTGTCGTGCCGACTATTTCGTCATCGCGGTTTACAAATTAGTATGCCGACGCGTCCCTGGGAAGGGTCACCCTGTCCCCCAAGGACGAAAACCGGGTCGCGACACCCCGACGAACCGGGAAAACTGCAGGTCAGATAAACCGCGAGCCGCGGAAAAAGGGAGAGCCCGATGTCAGCAGCCGAGGGTCCGCTCGTCGTCGGCGTGGACACGTCCACCCAGTCCACCAAGGCGCTGGTCGTCGACGCCTCCACCGGCGAGGTGGTGGCGAGCGGCCAGGCGCCGCACACCGTGACCACCGGGGCGGGCCGGGAGAGTGATCCGCGCCAGTGGTGGGACGCGCAGTGCGAGGCACTGCGCCAGTGCGGGGACGCCGCGCACGAGGCGGCGGCCGTGTCGATCGGCGGGCAGCAGCACGGTCTGGTCACGCTGGACGAGCGCGGCGAACCGGTGCGGCCCGCGCTGCTGTGGAACGACGTGCGTTCGGCGCCCCAGGCACAGCGGCTGATCGAGGAGCTGGGCGGCCCGAAGGCCTGGGCGGAGCGCACCGGAAGTGTGCCGGGCGCGTCGTTCACCGTCACCAAGTGGGCCTGGCTGGCGGAGCACGAGCCGGAGGCGGTCCGCGCGACCAGGGCCGTGCGGCTCCCCCACGACTACCTCACCGAGCGGCTGACCGGGCAGGGCACGACCGACCGCGGCGACGCCTCCGGCACCGGCTGGTGGGCGTCGGCGACCGAGGCGTACGACGAGGAGACCCTCGCGCACGTGGGCCTGGACCCGGCGTTCCTGCCCCGGGTGGTCCGCCCCGGCGAGGTCGCCGGCACCGTGCGGGACAGTCACGACCTGCCCTTCTCCAAGGGCACCCTGGTGGCGCCCGGCACCGGTGACAACGCGGCGGCCGCGCTGGGGCTCGGACTGCGCCCGGGCACCCCCGTGCTGAGCCTGGGCACCTCGGGCACGGTGTACGCCGTCTCCAAGCACCGGCCCGCCGACCCGACCGGCACGGTGGCGGGCTTCGCCGACGCGCACGGCGACTGGCTGCCGCTCGCCTGCACCCTGAACTGCACCCTCGCGGTCGACCGGGTCGCAGCGCTGCTCGGCCTGGACCGCGAGGCGGTCGAGCCCGGCACCTCGGTGACCCTGCTGCCGTACCTGGACGGCGAGCGCACCCCCAACCTGCCCCACGCCTCCGGGCTGCTGCACGGTCTGCGCCACGACACCACCGCGGGCCAGCTCCTGCAGGCCGCCTACGACGGCGCCGTGCACGCCCTGCTGGGCGCCCTGGACCTGGTGCTCGACGAGGACGCCGACCGGACCACCCCGTTGCTGCTGATCGGCGGCGGCGCCCGGGGCCGGGCCTGGCAGGAGACGGTACGGCGGCTTTCGGGCCGGCCGGTGCAGGTGCCCGAGGCGAAGGAGCTGGTCGCCCTCGGGGCCGCCGCGCAGGCGGCCGGGCTGCTCACCGGCGAGGACCCGGCGGCGGTGGCACGGCGCTGGAACACGGCCGCGGGGCCGGTGCTGGACGCGGTGGAACGGGACGCGGCGACGCTGGCCAGGATCTCCGGGGTACTCTCCGACGCGGCCCCGCTGCTGGAGCGGGCGCCGGAGAACCGCTGACCGCGCGGCAGGCCGGCCGCGGAACCGTCCCGGGGGACTGAGGATTGATGGAGGCATGACCGCACCGCTGCACGAGGCCCGCCCGACGGCGACCGGCCGTGCCCTGCCGGACACCCAGCAGGGCATGCGCCGGCGCAACCTCGCGCGCGTGATGCACGCGGTCAGCGCGGAGGGCTCGCTGTCGCGGGCCGCGGTCGCCTCACGCATCGGCCTCACCAGAGCGGCCGTGTCGACCCTCGTCGACGAGCTGGTCCGGTGGGGGCTCCTGGAGGAGCTGGGCCCCGAGCGGCCCAGCCGGGTCGGGCGGCCGGGTTCGGCGCTCGCGGTGAGCGGGCACGGCCCGGCCGGTATCGGGGCAGAGGTCGGGGTCGACCACCTCGCCGTGTGCGCGGTGGACCTGCGCGGCGAGGTACGGGCGCGCGCAGTGCGGCACGGCGCGAACCGGGGCCGGGATCCGCGCCCGGTGGTGGAGGAGCTGACCGGGCTGGTCCGGCGGGTCGTGGCGGACGCGGAACGGGACGGCCTGTGGCCCGCCGGTCTCGCGGTCGCCGTGCCCGGTCTGGTGGCCCGCGACGGGCACACGGTCGTCCACGCCCCGAACCTCGACTGGCACGGCACCGACCTCGGCGCGCTGCTGCCCGCCGGCCTCCCGCTGACGGTGGACAACGAGGCCAACTTCGGCGCCCTGGCCGAGCTGTGGCTCGGGGAAGCCACACCGCGCGACTTCCTGCACGTGTCCGCGGAGATCGGCATCGGCGCCGCCGTCGTCGTGGACGGACAACTGCTGCGTGGGAAACGCGGTTTCGCGGGCGAGCTCGGCCATGTGCCGGTCCACCCCGAGGGGCCGCGCTGTGCCTGTGGCGGGCGTGGGTGCCTGGAGCAGTACGCGGGCGAGGAGGCGGTGCTGCGCGCGGCCGGCCTCGAATCCCGGCAGGACGCGGTGGGGCTGCTCGCACAGCGGGCGGGCGCGGACCACGAGGGCGTCCGCCGCGCCCTGCAGGACGCCGGTACGGCCCTGGGCATCGCCCTGACCGGCGCCGTCAACCTCCTCGACCCCGAGTCCGTGGTCCTCGGCGGCGCCCTGGCCGGCCTCGCCCCCTGGCTCCTCCCGTCCCTGGAAGCCGAGCTGGCCGACCGGACGACGGGCCCCGCGTGCCCGGTCTCCGTCTCCCGTCTGGGCTCCGAGGGCCCCCTCCTGGGCGCGGCCCACTCGGTGGTCCGGGCCGTCCTGGACGATCCGGCGACGGTGGCGGAGCGGGTCTGACCGAGGCGCGGCCGCCTCAAGCCCCCCATTCACCCGTCCGAGTGAGGGAGTTGTCCACAGTCCCCGCCCTGTCCACGGAACCACCAGGCGCTCTTCTGCCCAACCCGCGAGCGCCGTACCGTGATTCACGCGAGGCATCCGCCGGACCGAGGGAAACACGCACGTCAGGGGGGACGTATGTCGGGAGAGGCGGCCGTGGGGCTGCGGCGGGATGCGGTGGGGTTGCGGGAGGTGCTGTTCCAGAGCGTCACGGCGATGGCGCCTGCCGCCGCTGTCGCCGCGTCCATTCCGGCGGGGGCGGCGTTCGCCGGCGGCAGTCTGCCGCTGGCCGTGGTGATCGCTCTGGTGGCCTGTCTGTTCACCGCGTCGTGTGTGGCCGAGCTGGCGCGGGAGTTACCGGCCGCGGGTTCCGTGGCCACATACGCGGCGCAGGGGCTGCATCCGGCCGTGGGCTTCCTGGTCGGCTGGGGCTATGTGTTCGTGGAGGCGCTGGTTCCGCCACTGCTGCTGCTCCAGCTCGGGTTCACCACGGCGGGGACCCTGCATGACGAGTGGGCCTCCTACCCGGCCGACCTGTGGTGGCCGTGGGCGCTGGCCGGCGCCGTCGTCATCGCCGTCGCCGGGTATCTGGGGGTGCGCGCCTCGGCCGGTTTCGGGACGGTCCTCGGGGTCTTCGAGATCGCGGTGTTCCTCGTCTTCGCCGGTTGGCTGATCGTCAGGGCCGGCGGCCACAACACCCTCTCCGTGTTCGGCACTTCGCACACGGCGGACGGTTACCGAGGGATCAGCGGGGTCTTCGCCGGTTCCGTCTACACCGTGCTGGCGTTCGCCGGCTTCGAGGCGGCCGCGCCGCTCGCCGAGGAGACCCGCGACCCGCGCCGCACGATGCACCGCGCGGTGCTCGGCGCGGCCCTGGGGATCGGCCTGTTCTACGTGCTGACAACCTATGCGATGACCGTGTACTTCGGGCCCGGCAGGTTCGCCTCCTTCGGGGCGGCGGGCGAGGCGTCCTGGGAGGGCGTCGCCCGGGCCTCCTTCGGGCTCTTCTGGGTACTCGTGTTCCTCGCGGTCGTGAACTCGACGATCGCCAACGCCAACGCCTGCGCCAACGTGTCCACGCGGACGGCCTTCGCGCTGGCCCGCATCCGGGTGCTCCCGCGCGTCCTCGCCACCCTCCACCCCCGGTACCGCTCCCCCGTCGCCGGCATCGCGGTGCAGACGGTCGTGGCGGTCGGCGCCGTGCTGGGGCTGGGCTTCGGCTACGACCCGGTGACCGCGTTCCTGCTGCTGGCCACGGTGATCGTCACGGTCGTCATCGGCGTCTACGTCGTCGTCAACCTCGCCTGCGCGGGCTACTTCCTGCGGCGCGGCCGTCCGACCCTCAAGCCCGTGCGGCACCTGCTCCTCCCGCTGCTGGGCATCGTGGCCTTCGTCCCCGCCCTGCTCACCGCGGCCGGTCTGCCCGCCTTCGGCTTCGTGACGAAGCTGACCGCCCCGGTGTCGTACGCCGGACCGGTGGTCGGTATCTGGATGGCCATCGGGGCAGTCGTCCTGCTGGTGCTGATCCGGCGTCACCCCGAGCGCATAGCCGAGACCGCGCGGGTCCACCTCGAAGAGGACAACACCTCAGACACCGTCGCCCCACAGAACGGAGCAGCATCGCGATGACCGACCCCCGGATCCTCACCGTCCGCCCCGGACCGGACGAGTACGCCTGGACGTTCGGCGGGGCGCCGCCGGTGGCGCGGATCGCGCCCGGCACGGTCCTCGACCTGTACACGGAGGACTGCTTCGCCGGACGGGTGCGGTCCGAGAAGGACCTGGTGTCCGAGGTGTGCGAGTTCCCCTTCCTCAACCCGCAGACCGGGCCCTTCCACATCGAGGGCGCGGAGCCGGGCGACACCGTCGCCGTGCACTTCGTGTCGATCGAACCCGCCCGGGACTGGGCGGCGTCGACGACGGTCCCCCTGTTCGGCGCACTCACCTCGACGCACACCACGGCCACCCTCCAGCCGCCGCTGCCGGAGAAGGTCTGGATCTGGCAGCTGGACCGCACCCGGCGCACGGCCCTGTTCCGGGCGCACGAGGGCGACATCCAGCTGGAGCTGCCGTTGGACCCGATGCACGGCACGGTCGGGGTGGCCCCCGCCAATCTGGAGGTGCGCTCGGCCCTGGTGCCGGACGCGCACGGCGGGAACATGGACACGCCCGAGATGCGGGCCGGCGTCACCTGCTATCTCGGCGTCAACGTCGAGGGCGCCCTGCTCAGCCTCGGCGACGGGCACGCCCGGCAGGGCGAGGGCGAGACCTGCGGGGTGGCCGTGGAGTGCGCGATGAACACCGTGGTGATCGTCGAGCTGCTGAAGGGGATCGCGACGCCGTGGCCCCGGCTGGAGTCGGACACCCACATCGTCTCGACGGGGTCGGCACGTCCCCTGGAGGACGCCTTCCGGATATCGCAGCTCGACCTGGTGCAGTGGCTGGTGCGCGACTACGGGTTCGGCGAACTCGACGCGTACCAGTACGCAACCCAGACGGTGGAATCGCCGTTGGCCAACGTGTGCGACACCAACTACACGTGCGTGGCCAAGCTCCGCAAGGAGTGGCTGCCCGCGCGCGAGACTTACCGCGGACTGCATGCCCGACTGCGCGAGACGGCGGCAGCCCTGCGCCGCTGACCGCCCCTCGACTTCCCCGTGCTTCGAGCACGCTTTCGAAAGGCACCCCATCCATGGACCGGGCACGACCGCTCCTCAGCAGGCGACGGCTCCTGAAGGGCGCGGCGCTCGCCGCCGTCCCGTACGCGCTGCTCCCCGCGGGCCGGGCGGGCGCGCAGACCGGGGTCGTCGACTATCCGTCGGCCGAGTGGCAGGCGGCGAGCGGCGACAACCGGACACCGGCCCAGCGCCCCGGCGACTACGCCATCGACCGAGTGATCATCCATGTCACACAGCAGTCGTACGCCGGCACGCTGTCCATCTTCCAGAACCCGAAGAAACGGGTGTCCGCGCACTACCTGGTGCGCTCGGCCGACGGGCATGTCGCGCAGTGCGTGCGGGAGTCGGACGTGGCCTGGCACGCGGGGAACTGGGACTACAACACGCGGAGCGTCGGCATCGAGCACGAAGGCTGGGTGGACAAGCCGGAGTACTTCACCGACGCCCTGTACAGGGAGTCGGCGCGGCTGACGGCGTCCATCTGCGACAGATACGGCATCCCGAAGGACCGGGACCACGTCATCGGCCATGTCGAGGTGCCGGGGACCGACCACACGGATCCGGGCAAGCACTGGGACTGGGTGCGCTACATGAAACTGGTCGGCCAGCCGGAGTGAGGCCGGTGTGGCTGCCCTCGCAGTGAGGCCGGTCGAAACGGTTGTCGGCGCGAACACCGCGAGTGACGATGTCCCCAGTCGCATCGCCGTCGGGAGGCCGAGTTGACCGATCCCTGGGTGGCCCTGGAGCCGGGGGCAGACCCTGCCGAACGCGTCCGGGTGCTGCGCCGGGCGCACGAGACGTTCACCACGGCGGGCACCGTGCCGCGCCCGGTGCGTTCCGTGGTGGCCGAGTCGTGGCGGCGTTCCGCGCGGGCCGGGGTGGGACCGGACGGCGCGGCGCGCGTGGAACTGACGGACGGTGACCTCGGGGCGTACCGGGCGGAGCATCCGCTGGCCCGGGTGATGCCGCTGTTCCGGGAGCTGATGGGCACGTTCGCGGCGGACGGCGAGCATCTGCTGGCGGTGTGCGACGCGGACGGCAGGCTGCTGTGGGTCGAGGGGCATCCGGCGACCCGGCGCCGGGCGGACCGGATGAACTTCGTGCCGGGCGCCCGCTGGTCGGAGACCGCGGTCGGGACCAATGCGCCGGGGACGGCGGTGGCCGTGGACCGGCCGGTGCAGGTGTTCGCGGCGGAGCACTACATCCGCCGGGTGCAGCCATGGACGTGCGCGGCGGCTCCGGTCCACGATCCGCGCACCGGGCGGGTGCTGGGTGCCGTCGACATCACCGGCGGCGACCGGCTGGCGCATCCGCACAGCCTGGGCTTCGTCCAGGCGGTGGCCCGGGCCGCCGAGTCACAGCTGGCGCTGCTCGATCCGCCGGTGCCCGCCGACGAGGCGCCCGCGCTGACGGTGCTCGGCCGGGACGAGGCCGAGCTGCGGCTGGACGGCCGCCGGATCAGGCTCGGCCGCCGGCACAGCGAGCTGCTGGTGCTGCTCTCCCGGCACCCGGAGGGGCTGACCGGCGACGAGCTGCTGTGCGCGCTGTACGAGGACGAGTCGGTGACGCCGGTGACCCTGCGGGCGGAACTGGTCCGGCTGCGCCGGCTGCTGGGTCCGGGGCTGCTGGCCTCCCGGCCGTACCGGCTGACCGCGCCGGTCGAGTCGGACGTGACCGTGGTGGAGCGGCGGCTGGAGGCGGGGGCGGTGACGGCGGCCGCGGGGGCATACACGGGGCCCTTGCTGCCGGGTTCGCAGGCGCCCGCGGTCGTACGGCTCAGGCAGCGGCTGGCGGGCGGGCTGCGGGCCGCGCTGATCGGGTGCCAGGACCCCGACCTGCTGGCGGACTGGGCGCACGCGCCGTGGGGCGAGGACGACATCGAGGTGTGGCGGGCGCTCGCGGCGGTGCGGCCGACGGCGGTCGTGCGGTCCCGGCTGGCGGCCCTGGAGGCGGAGCTCTCGGTACTGGTCGGCTGACCTGCGGCGCAACGTGTTCGCAACGTCCGCTGCCCTAGCCTCCGCGCCGGGAGCTGCCCAACGGCGGGCAGCGCACTGCAAGGAGGCAGGCCACCATGACCCGTTTCGCGGCGCCCGGCACCGAGGGCGCGATCGTCTCCTACCAGGCGCGCTACGACCACTTCATCGGCGGCGAGTGGGTGCCGCCGGTCCGGGGGCAGTACTTCGAGAACCCGTCGCCGGTGAACGGGCAGCCGTTCACCGAGGTGGCGCGGGGTACCGCCGAGGACGTGGAGCGGGCGCTGGACGCAGCGCACGCGGCCGCGCCGGGCTGGGGCCGTACGTCGGTGACGGAGCGCTCCGACATCCTGCTCAGGATCGCCGACCGGATGGAGGCCCACCTCGAACCGCTCGCGGTCGCGGAGAGCTGGGAGAACGGCAAGCCGGTCCGGGAGACGCTGGCCGCCGACATACCCCTGGCGATCGACCACTTCCGGTACTTCGCGGGGGCGATCCGCGCACAGGAGGGTTCGCTGGGCGAGGTCGACGACGACACGGTGGCGTACCACTTCCACGAGCCGCTGGGCGTCGTCGCGCAGATCATCCCGTGGAACTTCCCCATCCTGATGGCGACGTGGAAGCTCGCGCCGGCCCTCGCCGCCGGGAACGCGGTCGTCATCAAGCCGGCCGAGCAGACACCCGCCTCCATCCACTACTGGATGAGCCTGATCGCGGACCTGCTGCCGCCGGGCGTGGTGAACATCGTCAACGGCTTCGGCGTGGAGGCGGGCAAGCCGCTCGCGTCCAGCCCGCGGGTGGCGAAGGTCGCGTTCACCGGTGAGACCACCACGGGGCGGCTGATCATGCAGTACGCCTCGGAGAACATCAAACCGGTCACCCTCGAACTGGGCGGCAAGTCCCCGAACATCTTCTTCGACGACGTGTGGGCGCACGACGACGACTTCCGCGACAAGGCCCTCGAGGGCTTCACGATGTTCGCGCTCAACCAGGGCGAGGTCTGCACCTGCCCGTCCCGGGCCCTCGTCCAGCGCGGCCACTACGCCGAGTTCATGGAGGCGGCGGTCGCCCGCACCCGCCTGATCAAGCCGGGGCACCCGCTCGACACCGACACGATGATCGGCGCCCAGGCCTCCAACGACCAGCTGGAGAAGATCCTCTCCTACCTGGACATCGGCCGGCAGGAGGGGGCGAGGGTCCTCACCGGCGGCGAACGCATCGACTACGACGGGGAGTTGAAGGGCGGCTACTACGTCCAGCCGACCATCTTCGAGGGCGACAACCGGATGCGGATCTTCCAGGAGGAGATCTTCGGCCCGGTCGTCTCGGTCACGTCCTTCGACGACTTCGACGACGCGATCAAGATGGCCAACGACACGCTGTACGGACTCGGGGCGGGCGTCTGGACCCGGGACATCAACACCGCGTACCGCGCGGGCCGTTCGATTCAGGCGGGCCGGGTGTGGACCAACTGCTACCACGCGTACCCGGCGCACGCGGCGTTCGGCGGCTACAAGCAGTCGGGTATCGGCCGCGAGACGCACAAGATGATGCTGGAGCACTACCAGCAGACGAAGAACATTCTCACTTCGTACAGCCCGAAGAAGCTCGGGTTCTTCTAGAGCCTGGAGCCTCAAGTCGGGTTGCCTGGAGAGCAGCGATGCTTCCAGGCAACCCGACATTCGCGGACCCGACAGCGCCGCGCGACATCACCCCCGGAAGCGGGCACTTCGGCAGGGGGCCTGGAGACGTTCGCGGGTAGCGCTGCGCCGGACGAAGTCTTGGCGTGAACCGCCGACGGCGGCTCCCACGGGTTCCGGCTTCACCGGTGCGTGAGCACGCGGAACACGTTGCCGTCGGGGTCGGCCAGCAGCACCGCGCCGTCCGCACCATGGCCGGAGTCGAGACACTTCGCGCCGAGGGAGAGCAGTCGCTCCACCTCCGCCTGCTGATCGCCGTCCGGTGCGAGGTCGAAGTGCAGGTCCTTGCCGGGGTCCGGCATCAACGGCGGACCGCCCCACGTGATCTTCGTGCCGCCGTTCGGCGACTGGACGGCGGTCTCCTCGTCCTGGTCCCAGACCAGCGGCCAGCCCAGCGCCTCGCTCCAGAAGTAGCCCACGGCCTGCGAACCATCGCAGGCGAGCGCTCCGATGAAGCCACAGCCGGCGAGGAAACGGTTGCCCGGCTCGATGACACAGAACTCGTTGCCCTCGGGGTCGGCGAGCACCACGTGCGACGCGTCCGGTCCCTGACCGACGTCGGCGTGCCGCGCGCCGAGGGCGAGCGCCCGCGCCACAGTCTCCTGCTGGTCCTCCGGTGAGGAACTGGTCAGGTCGAAGTGCAGCCGGTTCTGGGCGACCTTCCGCGCCTGGGTGGGACGGAAGCCGAGGCGGTATCCGGCGTCGTTCCCGGACATCAGGGCGACGCCGTCGTGGGAATCGTCGGCTCTCTCCAGGCCCAGGACACCGGACCAGAAATGCGCGAGGCGGTCCGGCTGGTGCGCGTCGAAGGAGAGTGCGATGAGTCGGCTGGTCATTGCATCACGCTTCTTCGGTCCGTCGAGTGCCAACTGTCGGCAGGGCGCCGTGCCAACGCCTCGGACGAGGATAGGTACAGCTCTCCCGCGTGGACGTGCCGAGCTCCCGATTCGTTGCGGGTGGAGGGGGTGGCGGACGCGTCGACTCCGATGCACCGGCGGCCGACTCGACGAACGGCAATGCCGCGGGCAACATCGCGGAACCGCTGAGGCGGCGCCACCGGCAGCGGGACGCCGTTCCTGGGCCCGGCGGGCCCAGGACGCCTCACGCGCAGGCCCCGACCCGCCGCTGCCTGGCGGGCGTTCGGATGAGGCGTCCGGTCTGTCGGGTGTCTGCGACGACGGAGCCCACCTTCGCGTCGGATTGAAACCGTTCAATCGAACTGCCGTCCCACCCGGGCTTCCCGCATCCCTCGACGCCGCGAACTGACCACGCGAGAAAAACCCTTGCACGGCGATTGACCCCCGCCTCGCCCGGCTCTACGTTTTCCACGCCCCTTCGTTCTGAATCGATTCACCCTCTCTCCCTGTGCGTGAGGAGCCGACGGCCCGCATCAAGGAGGAGTCGCCGGTGCGCACTCCTTGTCGCCCTCGCCGCAGGAATCTAGACTCCCGACCATGAACTGAAGTTAGTTCAGTTCGGGATCCTCGGCAGAAGGGAGTGGGTCATGGACGGTTCCCTCAAGGGCAAGGTCGCTCTCGTCACCGGGGCGGGCCGGGGCATCGGCCGGGCCATCGCGGTGGAGCTGGCCCGGCAGGGCGCCTCGGCCGTGGCCGTCGCCGACCTCGACGAAGCGGCCGTCGGCGAGAGCGCCGACATGGTGCGTGCCGAGGGGGCGAAGACCGAGACGATCCGGTGCGATCTGCGGGTGCGCGACGACATCGAGGCCATGGTGGCACGGTGTGCTGAACGCTTCGGCGGCCTTGATGTGCTGGTCAACAACGCCGGAGTGATCGACACCGCGTTCACGACCGGCCAGGACCACGGTGTCGGTTCGCTCCCCGAGGAGGTCTGGGACGCCGTCTACGAGGTCAATCTCAAGGCCGTCTGGCTGACGACCAAGTTCGCGGCACCGTACCTGCGCCGCTCCGCCCGCGGCCCGGCCATCGTCAACGCCGCGTCCGTCTCCGGCCTGGTCGGCTTCCCCAACTGCCCCGCCTACGGCGTCACCAAGGCCGGTGTCATCCATCTGACCAAGGTCACCGCGGTCGACCTGGCCCCGGTGCGCTGCAACTGTTTCTGTCCCGGCGTCATCGACACACAGCTGACGCGGGAGTACTCCGCCGCGGCCGAGGACCGCGAGGCGATGGCTCGGAAGCTGGTCGCCCCGCAGCTGGTGGAACGGCTGGGACGGCCGGAGGAGGTGGCGCGGCTCGCCTGCTTCCTGGCATCGGACAGCGCGGCGTTCATCACGGGCGCCGCCTATGTGATCGACGGCGGCGCGCTGGCCTGGCGCGGCGTCAAGGGCTGAGGGACTGAGGGAGGGATGGGTGTGATGGAGGCGAGGCTGGGCGGCCGGGTGGCCCTGGTGACCGGCGCGACCGGAGGCATCGGCGACGCCGTCGTACGACGGCTCGCGGCCGAGGGCGCCACGGTGGTGGTGACGGACGTCGACGCGGCGGGCTGCGAGAAACTCGCCGACGAGGTCGGCGGCGGGGCCGTCGGGCTGGCGCTGGACGTGCGCGACGAGTCGGCCTGGGAGGCTGTCGTGGACCGGGTGACCGGTCGGCTCGGCTCGCTGTCCGTGCTGGTGAACAACGCCGGTATCGCCGCGATGCGCACCGTCGAGACGGAGACCCGGGAGTCCTGGGACCAGGTGATCGGGGTGACCCAGACCGGGGTCTGGCTCGGTATGAAGCACGGCGGCGCGGCCATCGAGCGTTCGGGGGGCGGCTCCGTCGTCAACGTCGCGTCGATCTTCGGTACGGTCGGCGGTTTCGGCTCCCAGTTCTCGTACCACGCGGCCAAGGGCGCCGTGCGTCTCATGACGAAGAACGCCGCGCTGCACTGGGCGCGGCGCGGTGTCCGGGTCAACTCCCTGCATCCCGGTTTCATCGAGACACCCCGGTCCCGTGAACTGTGGCGGGGCACACCGCGGTTGGCGGCGATGCTCGACGGCACACCGCTCGGCCGGCTCGGTACGCCCGAAGAGGTCGCGGCGGCCGTGGCGTTCCTCGCCTCCGACGACGCGAGCTTCATGACCGGCTCGGAGCTGTATGTCGACGGAGGCTGGACGGCACGCTAGGCGAGAGCGGCCGGCGTCCCAGGGGGCGCGGTGTAGTGGTCGACGCCGTCGTCCGACCGGGTGCGCCGGACGTGACCGCGGGCCACCAGTACGTCCAGGTGGGCCGCGGTCTCGTTGACCGCGAGCATCTGGTTGAAGGCGTTCAGGTCGGTGAAGGGGACCTTGCGCCGCGTCCACCCCAACTCACCGGCCAAGTCGTGGGCGTTGAGGGTACGGTCGCCGAGGACCGCCCGGGTCTGGGCGAGCCGGTCGTCGTGATGGGCCAGCAGCTCTCCGACCCTGCCGTGCACGCTGTCGCCCACCGGGCCGTGCGCGGGCAGCAGTCGGGCGTCCGCGAGCGTCGTCAGCATCCGCAGCGAGTCGAGGTAGTCCCCCAACGGCAGTTCGGCGGGGCCGAGTTCGAAGCCGATCGACGGCGTGATGTGCGGCAGGACGTGGTCCCCGGAGAACAGCAGGCCCCGGGCCCGGTCCAGGTAGACGACGTGTCCCCGGGTGTGGCCCGGGGTCGGGATGACCGCCAACCTCGCGTCACCGAACCGGAGTTCCTCCGCCTCCAGCCAGCGATCCGGGGCCTCCCACACGCCCGGGTCGAAGTCGCCGTGGTCCATCGCGGCAACGCGCTCGGCGAGTGCGCCCGCGCCGGACCGCGTCAGTGTCTCCAGCGAGCCGGCCGGCCGCGTCGTGCGCAGTGATGCGAGCAGTTCCAGGCCTCGGCGTTCGCCGGAGCCCAGGTAGACCCGGGAACCGAGCAGCCTGCGCAGCGTCACGGCCTGGGTGTAGTGGTCGCGGTGGATGTGGGTGACCAGGATGTGGCTGATCTCGCCGAGGTCGTGGCCGAGGTCGGCGAGCGCCTCCTCCAGTGCCTTGCGGGACCCGGGGATGGACCAGCCCCCGTCGATCAGGACCAGCCCGTCCGCGAGGCCTTCCAGCGCGTACACGTTGACCGCCCGCAGTCCGTCGTCCGGCAGCGGGAGCGGGATGCGGTGGACGCCGGGCAGTACGGTCTCGGCTCCCGCCTCCGCCCACCGGCCGCGGTCGAAGCGGGGGGTGCCGGTCGTGGGGGTGGTCATGCGTCTCCTTGCCGATGCGATTGCCGGTACGGTCGCGGGGCCGGCTCCGGGGAGAGCCGGGTGTGCAGCTCGTGTGCGAGTCTGCGGGCCCCGGGGCGGTCGAGCTTGCCCACCGTGGTCTGGGGCAACTCGGCCACGGTGAAGGCGAATTCGGGCCACTTGGCCTTGGACAGGCCGGTGCGGTCGAGGTGTGCGGTGATGTCGTCGAGGCCGATGCCGTCGTGGCCGTCCTCCGTGACCACGAGCACGGCCGCCCGTTCGCCGAGCAGGGGGTCCGGTACGGGCACCACACAGGCGCGGGCGACACCCGGGTGGGCGGCGACGGCGCGTTCGATCTCCGTGATGTCGAGGTTGCGGCCGCCCCGGATGATGACGTCCTTCTCCCGGCCCATGACGGTGACCGTCCCGTCGTCGCCGGTCACCAGCAGGTCCCCGGTGGGGAAGAAACCGTCCGGGGTGAGAGCGGGCGGCTCGACCTTGCCGTCCCGGGCGTACCCCACGAACAGGGAGGGGCCGCGGACCTCGGCCCGGCCGGTCCGGCCGGGGCCCAGGACGGTGCCGTCGGCGCCGACCGCGCGCAACTCGGTGCCGGGGAAGGGACGTCCGTCCCGGCCCAGCCGGATCTCCTCGGGGTCGTCGGGACGCGGGGAGGTGTGCCCGAGGCATTCGGACATGCCGAAGACACGCAGGATCCGGGTCCCGAGCGAGCGTTCGGCACGGGCGAGGGCGCCTCGGTCCATGGGACCGCCGCCGACGGTGATCGAGCGGACGCCTGCGAGAGCCCGTGATCCCGCGGCGGCGGAGCCCATCTGAAGGGCCATGGTCGGCACGCACATGGTCCACCGGACGTCGTTCGCGGACATCAGCGTCAGTGCCTCCTCGCGGTCCCACCGGCCGCCGAGGACGAGCGGGCCGCCCAGCATCAGTGCCATGCCCACGCCGAAGCAGTACGCGGCGGTCGAGGAGAGGGGCACGATCGCGGCCACCGCGTCGCCGTCGCGCAGCCCGTTGATCTCCGCGGTGCGGGCGCAGGCGTAGCGCAGGGCGCTCTCGGACTGGACCACTCCTTTGGGCCGCCCGGTGGAGCCGGACGTGAGGCCGATGAGCGTGCCGCCGGACCAGCGGGAGACATCGCGCGGGCCGCGGCCGGCGAGTACCTCCCAGCCGTCGAGAGCGCCGGCCGTCCGCGCACCCGAAGCGCCTTCCCATCCGACCGCGATGCCCTCCCGGGCCCGCCATGCCCCGGCCGCGGACGGTTCGGCGATGACGACGTCGGGGCGGAGGTCCTCCAGCGCCGCCGCGAACTCGGCCTCGGTCGTGTGCCGGTTGACCAGCGCCAGGACCCCGCCGGTCAACCCCACGGCGAGGGTCGCGGCGACGGTGCGCCAGGAGTTGTCGGCCTGGAGCAGTACGGTCCCGCCGGGCGTTCCGTCCGGTGCCATGGCGTCGGCCAGTTCGGCCGCGCGCGCCAGCAGGTCACGCGCGCCGTGGCGGCCGAAGTCGTCGACGACGGCTGTGAAGTCGGCGCTCTGTGCGCGTTCCTGGAACTCCCGCACTGTCTGTCGCATCCGCTGCTTCCTCGCCTCTGCGCGCGAAAGGTGGTGGGTGACTGTCCGTCCCGGACGGGCGTGCTCAGCCCGGGTACAGCTCCGTCTCGCCGCCCATGACGGCGATCCGCCGGCCCCGCATGTCCCCGACCTGGGCGACCGCGGCCGCCCACTCGGGACTGGCCAGTGCCTTGCGCAGGTCCTCGGCGGTGTCGAAGCCCAGGACGGACACCCCGTCCCAGCCCTCGGAGCGCGGTTCGAGCGCTGTGTCGATCTCGGTGTGCCGCCAGGAGCGCAGTCCGGGCAGGACGCGGGTGAGTTCGGCGTGTTCGCCGCGCCACCAGCCGATGAACCGCTCGTGCGTCCACTCGGGCGGCCGGGCGGCCAGGAGGATCAGGTTGTACATGGCGCCCTCCTCGGGCTTCTCAGGTGAACAGCACCTCGGGCGAGCGTCCGATCATCAGGCGGCGCAGCCGGCCGCTGTCGTCGAGGCGGGCGCCGGCCACGAAGGTGGCCTCCGGCACCCCGGAGCGCCGTACCTCGCCGAGGAACAGTTCGTCCCGGCCGACGGTGCCCGCGCTGAGCAGGTGGTGCGTGCGGACGCCCACCTCGCGCTGGGCGAGGTAGCCCTCCAGCTCGGCCCGGCCGCCGTGGAAGTCGGTCGCGCCGCCGCCCCCGGTCGAGAAGAGGATGGAGAAGGAGAAGTCGTCGCTGATCAGGTCCAGGACGCGGTCGGCGTCCTCGCTGTCCAGGAGGGCGAACCACCGGGTCAGGAACACCGCGGTGGACTGCGCGGCCGGGGCGGTCACGGCCGGTCCACCAGGTCGAAGTCGGTGGTGAAGAAGGACTGGTAGCGGGCCATCAGCCCGGCGGGCGAGATCTGCGCGGCGGAGAGGAACGCCCCCGTGGTGACGCCCTTCTCGACGACGAAGCCGTACGCCGTCTCGACATCGCCGTCGACCGCGAACCTCTTGATCTCATGGGTGCGGTCCACGGCCTGGCGCCCTGCTATGTACGCGGCGAACTCCGCACGCGAGGTCCCGCTCCGCTCGCCGCCGGGCAGGGCGATGAGGAAACGGAATCCGGGCTCCACCAACTCCAGGGCCTTCTCCGGATCCTGACCGTCCATACGGGCCATGTACTCGCGCAGCACCATTGCCGATCGCTCTCCCTCGCACCCCTTGAAGCAACCTGAGTTCAGTTCAGTTTGACTGTAGGACGGCCGCCCCGGCCCCGACAAGAGGCGGGACGGATCCGGAGACTATTCGGCGACCATGCGCACCACGCATCCCTCGATCATCTCGCTGATCTCGGCGAGGGGGATCGCTCCGGTCGGGCGGTACCAGCGCCAGACGCTGACGATCATGCCGAGCACGGACAGGCCGAGGGTGTGCGCGTCACGCAGCGGGAAGGCGCCCTTGGACATGCCCCGCATCAGCAGGTTCGTCCAGTCCCGCTCGACCATCTGCACCAGCTGGCGTGCCGCGACCCGCTCGGTCTCCTCCCGCTTGGACTTGCGGGGGTTGGCCAGCAGGGACATGTTGGCCTGGAGGATGCGCATCTGGCGGATCTCCTGCTCGCTGACCGCGAAGGCGGAGCGTACCGCCGCGCGCACTTCCTCGACCGGCTCCGTCACGTCCTTCGTGGCCTCGACGAACTGGTCGTGGGAGCGCTGGAGCTCCAGGCGCATGATGGTGAGCAGGCAGTGGGCCTTCGACTCGAAGTAGTGGTAGAGCGCGGTCTGCCCGATGCCCACCCGGTCGGCCACCTCGGACCACTTGGTGCTCTCGTAGCCGTCCTCCCCGAACCGCTCCACCGCGGCCACCAGGATGGCCGCCCGCTTCGACCTGGGCCCCTCCTCCGGATCCACGATCCGTGCCCTTGCCATCGCCGCTCCCTCTGCTCCACGGCCGGTTCCGATCACCGTCCGGTCGTCCGAGAGTAGACCCAAGTTCAGGTTGGCTTCGAATCGACGGGGCGCGAGCCCGCGGGCACCCCCGCCCGTCACCGTGCTTCCGCACGCGCGAAGTCCGGCCGCCGCCGGCCGAGGAACGCGGCCAGGCCCTCCGTCCCCTCCCCGGACACCGCGGCGGCGGCCAGCCGGCGGGCCTCCGCATCGAGCTGTTCGTCCAGGCCGGCCGAGAACGCGCCGGCGACCAGGCGTCGCGTCACGCCGTACGCCTCGGTGGCCCCGCGCGCCAGGGTCCTCGCGGCGCCCGCGGCCTCCTCCCGGAGCCGCTCGGGTGCGACGACCCTGCTCACGAGCCCGATCTCCAGCGCTTCCCCGGCGGACACCCGCCGGTTGGTCAGCAGCAGGTCCAGCGCCCGCCTGGCGCCGACGAGGCGGGGCAGCAGCCAGCTCACCCCGGCGTCCGGCGAGTACCCGACCGCGGTGTACGCGGCCGTGAAACCGGCGTCGGCGGCGGCGAACCCCAGGTCGGCGGCCATGGCGAGCCCGAGTCCGGCCCCGGCGACGGCCCCCTGCACCGCCGCGACCAGCGGCGCGTCCAGCCCGGCGAAGATCCGCAGCGCCCCGTGCAGGGCGTCGGTGACATCGGTGAGATGCCCCGCCAGCAGTTCCCTGGGCAGAGCGCCGAACTCCTTCAGGTCGCCGCCCACGCAGAAGGAGCTCCCCCGCCCGGTGAGCAGCACCGCCCGCACCCGGGCCGCCTCGCACTCCCGCGCCGCCGCCAGCAGCCCCCTTGCCATCGCGAGGTCGATCGCGTTGCCCGAGCCCCGGCACATCTCGACGTGGGCCACCCCGTCGTCGTCGATCCCGACCGTGACCCTCATCGCGCCGTCCACCCGCCATCCACGGTGAGCACCTGGCCGGTGCAGTACGAGGACGCGTCCGAGGCCAGATAGAGGAGCGCGCCGTCGAGTTCGCCCGGTGCGCCGCCGCGCCCGAGCATCGTGCCGCGCTCCACCCAGCGCCGGGAGCGTTCGTCGGCGAACAGCCCGTCGGTCATCTCGGAGCGGAACCAGCCGGGGGCGAGGGCGTTCACCCGTACCCCGGCCCCTCCCCACTGCCCGGCGAGCTCGCGGGTCAGCCCGAGGAGCCCAGCCTTGGAAGCGGCGTAGGCGGCCCCGCCGAGCGGGGCGCCGGAGACAAGCCCGAGGACGGACGAGACATTGACGACCGATCTCGTACGGTCGTGATCGCGCCGTGCCTCGGCGAGGAGCCGGGCCAGGTGGAAGGGTGCCACGAGGTTGACGGCCAGGACGCCCGCGAAGTCGCCGGGGCTCTCGTCCTCGGCCCGTACGGCACCGGACACCCCCGCGTTGTTGACCAGCACGTCGAGCCTGCCGGTGTATTCGAAGGCGGCCTCGGTCAGCCGGACGCGGTCCGCCTCCCTCGCCACGTCGCAGACGACGGGGTGGATGCGCGGATCGGCGTCGGCCAGTTCCTTCAGCCGGTCCGGTCGCCTGGCGGCCGCGAACACGGTGGCCCCGGCCGCCGCGAGCACCGTGGCGAACCGCGCGCCCAGCCCTGACGAGGCTCCGGTGACCACGGCCGTCCGGCCTTCGAGCGAGAACAGGTCCACGCCCGCGCCGGTCATCCTTCCACCCCGATCGGCAGCGCGGTCGCCCCGCCGTCCAGGACCAGCGTCTGGCCGGTCATCCAGGACGAGGCCCCGGACGCGAGGAACACGGCCGCGTTCGCCACGTCCTCGACCGTTCCCAGCCTGCGCAGGGGGAGCTTCGCGGTCAGGATCGGCTCTCGCGGTTCCCATACGGCCCGCGCCAGTTCGGTCTTGATCAGGCCGGGTGCGATGGCGTTTACGCGGGCGTGCGGCCCGAGTTCATAGGCGAGTTGCCGGGTCAGGTGGAGCATCGCCGCCTTGGTGGCGTTGTACCAGCCGATGTGCGGATCGACGACCAGGCCTCCGACGGAGGCGATGTTGACGACGGCTCCCCCGTGCTCCCGCATCCATGCCCGCCAGGCGTACCGGGTCCAGACGACCAGGCCGTACTGGTTGACCTCCACGGTCTTGTGGGCGCGCGGTGGGTCGAGTTCGAGGAGGGGGCCCATGTACGGGTTGGTGGCCGCGTTGTTGACGAGCACGTCGAGTCGGCCGAACCGGTCCATGGTCTCCTCGGCACACCGTTCGGCGTCCTCCGGCCGGCCCGCGTGGGCGACCACCTCGTGCACCTCGCCGTCGCCCTTGGCCCGCAGCAACTCCTGACGGGCGGCGGCCAGTCCGTCCGGTTTGCGGGCGGCGATCACCACATGGGCGCCCGCCTCCCGGTACGCCTTCGCGATGCCGAGACCGATCCCCCGGGAGCCGCCGGTGATGACGGCCACCCGTCCGTCCAGTACCGGTGCGTTCGGTGCCTGAGCGCCATGTGGCTGCGCGTTCATGCCGACTCCTCGGGATACCTGGCCAGTTCGCGTCGTGCGACGGTGCGCAGATGCACCTCGTCCGGCCCGTCCGCGATCCGCAGCGCCCTGGTGATGGCGTACAGGCGCGCCAGTACGGTGTCGTCGCTGACCCCGGCCGCCCCGTGCGCCTGGACCGCGCGGTCGACCACCCGGTGGGCCACCTCCAGCGCGGCCACCTTGATCGCGGCGACCTCGGTGCGGGCGGCCGCGTTGCCCGAGGTGTCCATGAGCCAGGCCGATTTCAGGACCAGCAGGCGCAGTTGCTCGATCTCGATGCGGCTGCGGGCGATCCACTCGCGCACGACGCCCTGTTCGGCGAGCGGCCCGCCGAAGGCGTTCCGGGTCAGGGCCCGGCGGCACATCAGCTCCAGGGCGCGCTCGGCGAATCCGACCGCGCGCATGGCGTAGTGCATGCGGCCGGGCCCCAGCCGCCCCTGCGCCAGGGCGAATCCCTCGCCCTCGCCGCCGAGCAGCGCGGACACGGGCACGCGTACGTCCTCGAAGAGCACGTCGCCGTGGCCGCAGCGGTCGGTGTAGCCGAACATCGGCAGGTCGCGCAGGACCGTGATGCCGGGGGTGTCGCGCGGGATCAGCAGCATGCTCTGCTGCCGGTAGGTGGGAGCGTCCGGGGCGGAGACCCCCATCAGGATGATCAGCCGGCAGTCCGGGTCGAGGATCCCCGAGGTGTACCACTTGTGCCCGTCGACGACGTACTCGTCGCCGTCCCGGGTGATGCGGGTGCGGATGTTGCGTGCGTCAGAGCTGGCCACCTCGGGCTCGGTCATGGCGAAGCAGGAGCGGACCTCGGCGGCCAGGAGCGGTCGCAGCCAGCGGTCCTGCTGTTCCGGGGTGCCGAAGAGGGCGAGCAGTTCCATGTTGCCGGTGTCCGGGGCCGAGCAGTTGAAGACCTCGGGGCCGATGACGGAGCGGCCCGCCAGCTCGGCCAGTGGCGCGTACTCGAGGTTGGTGAGGCCGGCGCCCCAGTCGCCGTGGGCGAGGAAGAGGTTCCACAGCCCCTCGGCGCGCGCCTTCTCCCTCAGCTCCCGCATGATCGGGGGCAGTTGGTGCGGATCCTTCGCTTCGGCGAGCTGGCGGTCGTATACGGGCTCGGCGGGCAGGACGTACTCCGCCATGAACGCGGCCATGCGCGAACGGAGTTCCTCGGCCCTCGGCGAGAGTCCGAAATCCATGGTGCGGCTCCTTCAGGACCGTCGGGACCGTTGGGCGAGGATGTCGCCGGCCGTGCGGATCATCGCCGCGATGGTCGGAGGCAGCCGTTCCTGGTCGGGGTCGTGGTGCTTGCCCTCGCGGTGCCTGCGCAGGTTGTGGCCCATGATCGCGGCCATCTTGGTGCGGGCCAGGGCGCGGAACCAGTCGAGGGCGGGCGGCTCGGGCCGGCCGTCGAGGTAGACGGTGAGCAGTTCCTCCTCGGTGGGCAGCCCCGGAACCGGGCGGCCGAGGCGGGGGAAGTTGCGGTGGTCGGTGAAGAGGAGGAACCACGCGAGGTCGATGCGCGGATCGCCGTACCCCCAGATCTCCCAGTCGACGACGGCCGTCGGCCGTTCCCCCCGGCACAGGACGTTGCCGAGGCGGAAGTCGCCGTGGGTGAGGGTGGGTGCCGTGCCGTCGGGGATGTGTGCGGCCAGGGTGCTCAGCAGTTCCTCGGCGCCGGGGCGGAGTTCGGGCGGAACCGCCCGCATGGTGCGGCTCCATCGCGCCAACTCCGCGGCCGGCGTCAGAGGTTCGGGATCCGATGGAACGGCTGTCCGATGCAGGTCCCGCAGCACGCCGGCCAGGGCGAGCATGCGGGTCCGGCACAGCCCGGGTTCCAGACCGTGCTCGTCGAGCACCGGCTCGACGGCCTCGCCGTCCACGAACTCCATGGCGAACCAGGCGGGTTCGGTCCGGTCCACGGCCACGACGGCCGGGACGGGCACCGGTGACCCGGCGAGCGTCCGCAGGATCCGGGCCTGCCGCAGCACGTCGTCGCGGCCGACGGCACGCTGTCCAGGGGGCACCGCCTTCACGACGTACGAGACCGCTCCCGCCGTGAGCGAGTAGGTGAGGCCCGAGTGCCCGCCGGGCAGGGTCCGCAGGTCGCCCGGCGTCTCGTGCGGGTGCCGGTCGGCGAGCCGTGCACGGACCCGGCGCCCGAGTTCGGCCACTTCGGTCGTCGTGCTCAACTCCTCGCCCCCTTGGGTTCCTTGGGCAGCCGGAGCACGCGCTCGGCCAGGATGTTGCGCTGGATCTCGTCGCTGCCGCCGGCGATGCGGTAGCCGGGGGCGCCGAGCAGGTGCCCGGTCCAGGCGAACGTGCCCCACTCCCCCGTGTCGGCGGCCAGCCGCGGTCCGAGGAGTTGCTGGACCAGATCGGTGGTGGCGCGCATGGTCGCGGTGGCCTGCAGCTTGCCGACCGAGGCCTCGGCGCCCGGTTCGCGGCCGGCCGCCAGGGCCGCCGTCACCCGTAGTCCGGTGAGCCGTTGGACGAGGCTGCGGACGTACAGGCCGGCCGCCTGCTGCTGTTCTCCGCCGGTGAGCGGACGGGGCAGCTGCCGGGCGAGGTCGAGGGCGCGTTCGGCGTTGTCCAGGCCGAGGCCGCCGGAGTCGAGGCGTTCGGCGGCGAGCACGGTGAGGGTGACCCGCCAGCCCTCGCCGACCGGGCCGAGCCGGTCGGTGTCGGGCACGAAGACGTCGTCGAGATAGACCTCGTTGAAGCTGGCGCCGCCGGTCATCTGGCGGATGGGCCGTACGGTCACGCCCGGTGAGTCCATCCGGACGAGGAAGACCGTGATGCCCGCATGCCTGGGGGCGTCGGGGTCGGTGCGGCAGACGGCGACACCCCAGGTGGCGACCCTCGCGCCGGACGTCCAGATCTTGTGGCCGGTCAGCGTCCAGCCGCCGCCGTCGCGTACGGCCCGGGTGCGGACGGCGGCGAGGTCGGAGCCCGCCTCCGTCTCGGAGAACAGCTGGCAGGCGAGTTCGTCGGTGCGGAGCATGGGACGCAGCCAGCGCCGCTGCTGCTCCTCGGTGCCCCAGATGCGGATCGCGGATGCCACGAGGTGCTGGGTGACCGGGAAGATCTCCGTGCGCCGTGGCACGTCGAAGCCGGCCTCCTCGGCGCGGTACAACTGCTCGTAGTACGCGGGCAGTTCGCGCCCCCCGCACTCCGGGCCCCAGCCGATCGCACCCCAGCCCTGGTCGTACCGGGTGCGTTCCCAGTTCTGTGTCCGCTCGGTGTGGGCGCGTTCCTCGGCCTCGGTCCAGTTCTCGAAGACGGCCACCGAGTCGTCGCCGCTGCCCCACTCCCGGTCTACGGCGCGCGCTGTCGCCGCGCCCTTCAGCCAGCGCCGGGCCTCGGCACGGAACTCCTCGGGGTCGGGTGTGCCGGCCATGGCGGTCCTCCTTTCAACGGGTCAGCACGGTGCAGGCGCTGACGCCGGGCGCCCCGTACACATGGGTGAAGCCGGTCGCCGGATCGCCGGGCACCTGCCGCTCGCCCGCCCGGCCGCGCAACTGCTGGACGACCTCGTGGACCTGGCGCAGCCCGGAGGCGCCGATGGGTTCACCGTTGGCGATGCAGCCGCCGTCGGTGTTGACCGGCAGTGAGCCACCGATGCCGGTCGCCCGGAACGGGATGAGCGACTCCTGGTCGCCGTGTGCGCAGAACCCGCACTCGGCCATGTGCATCACCTCGGCACCGCTCTCGGTGTCCTGCAACTGACACACGTCGATGTCACCGGGGCCCAACCCGGCCTCCTCGAAGGCGAGTCGGGCGGCGTCGGCGGTCACACTGGTCGGTGTCCCGGCCGGCGCCCAGGGGCTGAACACCTCGAAGGAGCCGAACCGCCGGGTCCGTACGACGGCCGCGCGCAACGCCACCGGCGTACCGCCGAGTTCGCGGGCCACCGCCCGACCGCACAGCACCAGGGCGACCGCACCCTGCCCCGGCGAGCAGAACATGTACCGGGTGAGGGGGTCGTTGACCATTCCGGACGCGAGGATCTCGTCGACGCCTAGCGGCTTGCGGCGCCAGGCCCGGGGGTTGAGCGCCCCGTTCGCGTACGCCTTCTCGGCGACGAGGGCGAGCGTGCGCGGGCTGATGCCGTAGTCGTGCATGTAGCGCTGGATCTTCATCGCGAAGAACTGCGTGGTGACCATCAGCCCGTCGCGGCCGTAGGCCTCGTCGAGCCCCCAGTCGGCGGGCCGTGGATCGAAGGCGCCGCGCGGGTGCTTGTCGAAGCCGACGGCGAGGGCCACGTCCGCCGCCCCTGACCGGATCGCGTCGACGGCCGAGACGAGCGCACTGCCGCCGGTCGCGCAGCCGTTGCGCACATTGGTGAACGGCAGGCCGGTCAGACCGAGTTCGGCGACCAGGGTGTCGGCGTTCCCGGCCGCATCGCTGCCGCCGTACGCGGCCCGCACCCGCGACCACGGGAGTCCGGCGTCATGGAGAGCCGCGCGGACGGCCTGCACGGCCAGTTGCCGGCCGCTCGCCTCCGTCCGGGCGAAGGAGGTGATCCCGGCACCGCAGACGAGGACTTCCTCGGCGGTCATACGGCGGCTTCCGTGGCCCTGGGCACCCCGTCCCCCGCCGCGACCGTCATCGTCATGCCGATCTCCGCGTCCTCGGGCCGGATGTCGAGGGCCGCCAGCACCCGGACGCCTTCCGGCAGTTCGACGTAGCCGACGGCGAACGGTGTGAACCCGGCAGCGGGTGGCACGTACGGCGGCGACTTGGGCACGTACCGCTGCACGGTCCAGGTCCACAGCGTGCCCGTGGCGGAGAGCAGGACCGGTTCGGCCGGTCCCCCGCAGCATGGGCACCCGGGGCGGGCCGGGTAGGCGGCCACCGCGCAGCCGACGCACCGGGAGCCGTGCAGCCGGCTCCCGGTCTCCGCCGCGGCGCTCAGCGGCCCTTCCACTGCGGCTCCCGCTTCTCCAGGAAGGCCGCCACGCCCTCCGCCGCGTCCTCGGAGTTGAGCATCACGCCGACGGCGAGGTGCTCCATGACCATCAGGGACTGGATGTCCGCGTCGAGACTCCGGTCGATGGTCATCTTGGTGATCCACATGGTGAACGGGCTCTTGTCGACGAGCTGGTCGGCGAACTCCTCGACGGTGGCGTCGAGTTTGTCCGCGGGCGCCGAGGAGTTGACGAGCCCGAACTCGGCGGCCTCGACCCCGGTGAGCAGCTTGCCGGTGAGCATGAGCTCCTTGGTCTTGCGGACGCCGATCATGCGTGGCACCCGGTAGATCGGCCCCGCTCCGCCGAACAGGGCGCGGCGGATGTGGAAGTCGCCGATCAGGGCGTCGTCCGCGGCGACGGCGAAGTCGCAGGAGATCATCAGCTCGAAGCCACCGGCGGTGACATGCCCTTCGAGGACGGCGATCGACGGGGTCTTCATCGAGTACAGCCGGTCGCAGACCTTGGCCGACAGCACGGCGACGTCGATCGCGTTGGACCTGCCGACGAAGTCGGCCTTGAGGCTGTCCAGGTCGAACCCGGAGCAGAAGGTGCCGCCGCGGCCGCGCAGCACCAACACGCGCAGTTCGGGGTCCGCGTCGACCTCGGTGATGATCTCGTCGAGGCGGTTGAGGATCGGCACGGTCACGCAGTTCTTCTTGTGCGGGCGGTTCAGCCAGACCCGCGCCACATGCCCGTCCCGCTCGAACTGGATCTCGTCTTCGACTGCCATGAGCCCCTCCAAACTGAACTGAATTGAGTTCGATTTTGGGGGCGGTAGATGCCCCTGTCAATGGTCTGGAACGTGACCGGCCGGCGAGTGATCGCGCGTGCTCAGCCGCTGCGACCGGTGAGTCCGAGCAGCCCGGCCAGCCGCAGGGCATGGTCGCCCCCCGTGCCGAACAGCGCCTCGTCGGCCCTGGCCCGACGCACGTAGAGGTGGGCCGGATGCTCCCAGGTGAAGCCGATTCCACCATGGAGCTGCACGTATTCGGTGGTGGCCAGGCGATACGCATGGGTGCAGGCGACCGCCGCGGCGGTCGCGGCGACAGGCAGCTCCGGCCGTCGCACAGCCAGGCAGGCGCTCGCGTACGACGACGCCGAGCGGGCGCCCTCGACCGCGACGAGAAGGTCGGCCAGCCGGTGTTTGATCGCCTGGAACGAGCCGATGGCCCTACCGAACTGAGTTCGATGGGACACATGGTCCAGGGTGGCCTCCAGTGCGTGCGCGCTGCCTCCGACATGCTCGGCGGCCAGCGCCGCCCGTCCGGCGTCCCGTATCGCGGCGGCCGCCGCCGGGGCCTGCCCGGGCTCGCCGACGGGCTCGGCCGCGGCGCCCGCGAAGCGGACGTGCGCCTGGCGGCGGGTGGGGTCGAGCACGCGGCGCGCCGTGCGACGGCAGGTGGCGGCGTCCGGGGCGCAGGCGAACAGTCGCGCGCCGTCCGGGGCGCGGGCGGCGACCAACAGCAGCTCGGCGCCCTCGCCGTCGGGCACGAAGTCCGCCTCGCCGCGCAGCACCCACCCGTCGGGACCGCGCTCGGCGGTCACCTGAGCGGGGTGCAGCACTCCGGCGACGGTGGCCGTGCGGGCGCCGGAGGCGATGCCGGGCAGCCAGCGTTCACAGGCCCGCCGATCACCGCTTGCCAGCAGGGCCTCCCCGGCCAGTACGACGGTCGGCAGCAGCGGCGCGGGGCACAGGACGCGCCCCGTCTCCTCCAGGGCGACGGCGAGTTCGGCGAAGGTGTAACCGGCGCCGCCGTACTCCTCGGGGACGGCGAGGCCGTGCACTCCGATCTCGCCGGCGAGCCTGTCCCACAGCGCCCGGTCGAATCCGCGCGGGCTCGCGGCCTGCTCGCGGACCCGCTCGGACCCGCAGGCATCCCTGAGCACATCCCTGAGAACCGCCCGTAGTTGGCGCTGCTCCACGGTCTCCAGCAGCAGCGCGGGATCGACATCGAGCCGTACCATCCTTACCTCCCTCACACCGTGAACCGGCCACCGTTGGCCAGCAGGACGGCTCCCACGAGATTCGCCGCGTCCTCGCTCGCCAGGAACAGCGCGATGTCGGCGATCTCCTCCGGCGTCGCGTACGGCCGGACCCGCGGGTCGGCGAAGCCCCGTCGGAGCGGCGCGGGCGTGCGCGCCGCCATGCCCGTCTCCGTCGGCCCCGGCGCGACCGTGTTGACGCGCACGCCGAACGCGATCGCCTCCTTGGCGACCGCCTGGCTCAGGGCGTGCGCGCCCGCCTTCGACGCCGCGTAGTGCGGATAGCCGGCCACCGCGTCGAAGGCCGAGGAGGAACCGACGGTGACGACCGCGCCGGACCTGCGGGGCACCATGACGCGCAGTGCGGCGCGCAGCACGTGGAAGGTCCCGTCGAGATTGACCCGCAGCACGCGCCGCCATGCCTCGTCGCCCAGCCGCGCGGTCACCTCGGGCGGCCGGTCGTCGAGCAGCGCCTCGGCGATCCACTCCTTCGCGACAGGGTCGTCGACGCCGGCCGCGTGCACCACCACGTCCAGCCGCCCGTGCTCCCCGGCCGCCTCCGTGAACGCCCGGTCGACCTGCGCACGGTCCGCGACGTCCATGGTCACCGCGTGCGCGCCGGACAGCTCCTTCGTCACGGTCCCGACCGCGGTGCCGTCGATGTCGGCCGCGAAGACCTCGGCGCCCTGCCCGGCGAGCCGCCGGACGACCGCCGCTCCGATGCCGGAGCCCGCACCGGTGACCAGAGCGACCCGTCCGCCGAAGCGTCCGGCCCTCCCGCCACCGCGTTCGTCACCCACAGCGTCACCCCTCTCCCGCTCTATTGAACTGACTTCATTTTTGTTACCGTTTCGGTCATGTCAACAGGCGGGACAAGAGCGGTCCGGCTGACGCGGTGGGGCGGGCCGGCCGTCCTCACCGAGCTGCCGCGCCCCGTGCCCACGGGCGAGGAAGTGCTGGTCCGGGTCGAGGCGGCCGGGCTGTGCCGGTCGGACCTCCACGTCATCGGCAGCCCGCCAGGGGGTCTCCCCTACCGAGTTCCGTTCACCCTCGGGCACGAGGTCGCCGGCCGGGTGGCGGCGCGAGGCCCGCGGGCCGTGGGTCCGGCCGTCGGCGAGCGCGTGGCCGTGTACGGGCCCTGGGGCTGCGGGCGGTGCGCGCACTGCACGTCGGGCGCGGAGAACTACTGCGACCGGCGAACGGCTCTCGACCAGGAGCTGACCGGCACCGGGGCGGGACTGGGCCGCGACGGCGGTATGGCCGACGCACTGCTCGTCCCGTCCGGGCGGCTGCTGGTCCCGGTGGGCGACCTGGACGCGGTCCAGGCGGCGCCGCTGACCGATGCCGGGCTCACCGCGTACCACGCCGTCACCGCCGTGGGGCACGCGCTCGCCGACGGCGTGAGCGTGGTCGTTCTCGGCGTCGGCGGGCTGGGGCACCTCGCGGTGCAGATCCTGCGGGCGACGACGGCCGCGCAGGTGCTGGCCGTGGACGTACGGCAGGAGGCGCTGGCCCTGGCCGACGCCTGCGGCGCGCACTTCGGGACGCTGCTGCGGCCCGACACCGCCCAGGTCCTGCGGGCGCGGACGAGCGGCGCGGGCGCCGTGGCCGTGCTCGACTTCGTCGGCAGCCGCTCCAGCCTGGAGCTCGCCGTCGCCGTGCTGCGGGCGGGCGGGGAGCTGGCAGTGGTCGGCAGCGGGGGCGGCGAACTGACGGTCCGCAAGCCCGGGGCGCTCCCTCCCGGGACGCGGATCTCACTGCCTTTCTGGGGAACCGTGCCCGAACTCGAACGGGTCGTCGCGCTGGCCCGCGAGGGGGCCGTGCGGGTGGAGGTGGAGCGGTTCGCGCTGTCGAGCGCCCTGGAAGCGTTCGAGAGGCTGCGGGCGGGCGCGGTACGGGGGCGCGCCGTCGTCGTTCCCGACTGAGATTTCCCGACCGCGTTCCCGACCGGGTTCCCACCGGGCTTCCGACCGGGTTCCCACCGGGCTTCCGACCGGGTTCCCACCGGGCTTCCGACCGGGCTTCCGACCGAGGCGTCGGCCCGGCCGAAACCGTACCGCCGCAGCGCATCCACACCGACCCCTCGACTACAGAAGTGAGTTCAATTAGCGTCGTGTCTCATTCAGCGACACGAAGGCGGTGGGCTGCCCATGGGTGCGGACACGGTGGATCTGCTGGTGATCGGCGGCGGCATGGCGGGGCTCTCGGCGGCCGCCCGGGTGGCGACCGAGGGCGGCTCGGTGGTGCTGGTGGAGAAGGCGGAACGCGTCGGCGGCTCCGCCCGCTTCGCCGGCTTCATCTGGACCGCCCCGACCGTCGAGGAGTTGCGCCGGGTCAATCCCGACGGCGATCCGGAGCTGGCCGCGGCCCTGGTCGACGGGTTCGCCGACGGTGTGGCCTGGGTTCAGTCGCTCGGCGTGGAGTGCAGGCCGCCGGTGCCCGTTCTCGGCTTCGGCCGCGGGCATCAGGTCGACACCAACCACTACCTCGACACCTGCGAACGACTGGTCCGGGACCGGGGCCAGGAAGTGCTGACCGGCACCTGGACCCGCACGCTCCTGACGGAGAACGGCAGGGTGACGGGGGCCGAGTGCCTGATGCCGGACGGCTCGGCGCGCCGCATCGAGGCCACCTGGACCCTGCTCGCGACCGGCGGCTTCCAGGGCGATCCCGGCCTGCGCGCCCGGCACCTCCACCCGCAGGCCGCGGACGTCGGCCTGCGGGCCAACCCCCACAGCCGTGGCGACGGGCTCGCGCTCGGCCGGGCCGTGGGCGCGGAGTTCGGCCAGAAGGACGCCGGTTTCTACGGCCATCTGATGCCGGCGGACGTCTCCCTCGCCGACTCGGCGCGCTTCGTCGACCTCGCGCTCTACTACAGCGAGCACGCCCTGCTGTTCGACACCACGGGTGAGCGCTTCGTCGACGAGACGGTGGGCGACCACCTCACCGCCATGGCCCTGCTGGACCGGCCGCAGGCCCGCGGTCTGCTGGTCGCGGACGCACGCGTGCACCGGGAGTGGATCAGCGCCTCGTACGTCGAGGGGATCCCGGGCGTCGACAAGTTCCAGCTGTGCCATCGCGCCGGTGCCCGCTGCGCGGTGGCGGACGACCTGGAGGACTTCGCCTCGATGCCCGAGGAGTGGGGGTATCCCGGCGCCGCGATCCGCGACCGCATCGAGGAGTTCAACGCCATCGCGACAGCGGGCGGCGCCCCGGCACCCGAACGGCTGCTGGACTCCCAGCCGTTGGACGAACCGCCCTTCTACGTCATCGAGGCCGCCCCGGCGGTCACGTTCACCTTCGCGGGGCTGCTGATCGACGCCGGGGCCCGCGTCCTGTCGGCGCGGGGCAACGGCGGCGCCGACGGGGACGGTCCGGTCCCGGGGCTGCTCGCGGCAGGCGCGGACGCGGGCGGGCTGTACCGGCGCGCCTACGCGGGCGGCCTCGCCCCCGCCCTGGTCTTCGGGCTGGCGGCGGCTCGTACCGCGCTCGCCGGGAAACCCACGACCGGCGGCCGCTGAGACGGCGCGGGCGGGCTCGGCACAAATCCCGTGCACGAGTCTTGCCCGTCCGGCACCGCAGTGCCTAGCGTACTGAATTGAGTTCACTTTGATTTAACGCCGCCTGCCGTGCCCGTGAATCCCGCACGCATGGCGTGAAACGCGCTCTTCCCCTAGGGAGGGACTGTGAGCCAGTTCCTGCTTGTCCTGGTCAGCGGTGTGGCGAGTGGAGCCGTGTACGGCCTCATGGGCCTCGGGCTGGTCATCATCTACCGGGCCACGGATGTCGTGAACTTCGCGATGGCGTCGCTCGCGACGCTGGGCCTGTATGTCGCGGTCTCGCTCCACGACCGCGGGGTGGCGACGGTGTTCGGCCTCCTCGCCGCGGTCGCGGTCACCGTCGCGGCGGGCCTGCTGGTGCGCGAGACCGTGATCCGGCCGCTGGGTCAGGGACAGCTGTTCTCCGCGCTGGTCGTGACCATGGGAGTCTCGCTGATCGCCGAGAACCTGGCCGGATCGGTCTGGGGCGAACAGCCCCGGGACTTCCCCAGCCTGGTGGACGGCACGGTGCGTTGGTCGGGCGCGGCCCTGCCGGTGCAGAGCCTGGTGACGATCGGTGTCGCCGCGGTGGCGATGGCGCTGGTGGGTTATCTGTTCGCCCGCACCACGCTCGGTTCGGCCATGCGGGCCGTGGCCGAGTCGCCGGGGACGGCGCGGGTCGTCGGCCTCGGCGCCCAGCGTCTCGCCCGGATCTCCTGGGCCCTCGGCCTCGGGCTCGCGGCGCTCGCCGCGTGCCTGTACGCGCCGCGCTCCGGCCTTGCGACCACGGCGCTCACCGCACCGCTGTTCCGGGCCTTCGCCGGGATCTTCCTGGGCGGTCTGACCAGCATGTACGGCGCCGTCATCGGCGGGCTGGCCATCGGTGTCCTGGACAACCTGGCGGCGAACTACGTCTCCGCCAGCTTCCGCGACACGTTCGTGTTCTCGTTCACCGTGCTGGTGCTGCTGATCCGCCCGCAGGGCCTGTTCGGCACCCGCACCTTCCAGCGCGTCTGAGGGGTCGCATCCATGGTCTTCAACCGTTCCGTCCTGGCGAGGGCCGCCCTGGGACCGGCCGCCGGCGCGGTACTCATGGTGTTCATGGCGGCCGGCGCGATCCCGGCGTACCAGATGTACTCGGTGGCGCTGGCGGCCGTGTACACGATCGTGGTGCTGTCGGTCGGTCTGCTCGCCGGCTGGTCCGGCATCTGGTCGGTGGGCCACCCGGCGTTCTTCGCCATCGGCGCCTACTTCGCCGCGTACGGCAGCGCGCACGGCTGGGCCCTGGAGGCGGTGGTCCTGGGGGCGGTCGCGGCCGGCGCCGCCCTGGGCGCCTTCCTCGGATACGCGGGTGCCCGGTTCTCGGTGCTCTACATCGCCCTGCTGACCCTCGCCTTCACCACGGTCATCCTGGAGCTGGTCAACCGGTGGAGCAGCGTGACAGGGGGCGACCAGGGAGTTCCCGTGCTCCAGTTGCGCAGTGCCCTCGGCCTCGGCACGTTCCCGGGCGGCGGCACGCAGGCCCAGTACCTCGCGGTGGGCGCGGCGGCCGTGGTCCTCGCCCTGGCCGTGCCCGCCCGCGCCTCGGCGCTGCGGATGCGGCTGGTGGCCGCCAAGTCCCATCCCATGGCCGCCCGTACGGTCGGTATCGCGCCGGAGGCCCAGTCGTCGCTGTCGTTCGCGGTGAGCGGTGCGTCCACGAGCTTCGCGGGCGTGCTGCTCGGTCTGATCACCGGGTTCGTCAGCCCGGACCCGTTCTCGCTCGCCTTCGGCATCTCCCTGATCGCGGCGTGCGTCCTCGGCGGGGTCGGCTCGGTCCTCGGCGCCGTGGCCGGCGGCGTCTACCTGACCTGGAGCCCCTCGCTCTCCTCCACCGTGGGGATGCCCCAGCCGGTGGTGCAGGGCGTCGTCCTGATCGCGATCCTCCTCTTCCTGCCCGCGGGCGTCGTACCGTCCCTCGCCGGACCGGCGCGACGGGTCCTGAGGCGCGTGCCGCGAAGGCCGGAGGCAGGGCATCCCCCCTCCCCCGAGCGGTCCGTTCCGGTCCCCGAGCCGTCCGCACCGGTCCGCGAACCCGCCCCCGGATCCGAAGGTCCGGCCCTCCTCCACCTGGAGCACGTGTCCGTCTCCTACGGTGGCCTCAAGGCCCTGGAGGATGCCTCGCTGTCCGTGCGGCAGGACGAGATCCTGGCCGTCATCGGGCCCAACGGGGCTGGAAAGACGACGCTGTTGAACGTGCTGTCCGGGCTGACCGGCAGCGGACGTGTGAGCGGGTCGGCCGACTTCGCCGGCCGGCCGCTGCTGAGGGCCAGGGCGACCGCGCGTCGTCGGCTGGGGATCGGCCGTACCTTCCAGCACGCGGAGGTGTTCTCCGAACTCACCGTCGCCGAGAACGTGTTGTGCACCCGCCGCCGTGTCAGGGCCGGCGACCTGGACGCCGTGGCGCAGCTGCTGCACTCCGTGGGCCTGGCGGACGTGGCCGACCGTCACCCCACGGAGCTGCCCTTCGGCCTGCAGAAGCGCCTCGATCTCGCGCGGGCGATGGCCGAAAGGCCGCGGCTGCTGATCCTGGACGAGCCCTTCGGCGGGCTCGACGCGAGCGAACGGGCGTTGCTGGCAGGGCACATCCGCCGTCTCAACGCGGACGGCACCGCCGTGGTCGTCATCGACCATGTCCTCGACGACCTCTTCTCCGTCGCCCACCGGGTGCTCGCGTTCGACTTCGGCCGCACCATCGGCGACGGCACCCCCGACACCGTGCTCCAGGATCCGAAGGTGCGGTCGTCCTATCTGGGAGCGGTCGGCAACCGGGCCCGACTGCCGGACACCGTGGGTGAGCAGAGCCTGATCCGGCTGCGCAGGACAGGTCATGCGTACGGCGGTGTGGTCGCCCTGCGGGACGTGGACCTCGACGTGCGGAAAGGAAGCGTGCTCGGTATCGCGGGGGCCAACGGTGCGGGCAAGAGCACCCTCGCCGGCATCCTGCACGGCTCGCTCCGGCCGGCCCACGGCGCACGGGAGTCGGACGGCGCCGTCCGCACCAGCCTCGCACCCGAAGGCCGCGGACTGTTCAGGACGCTGTCGCTGCGCGAGAACCTGGAGGTCGCGGCGTACGCGGCCGGCATCACCGGGTCGGCGCTGCGCGAACGGCTGGAGGAGACCGTCCAGTGGCTGCCGGTACGGCTGCGGGACCGGATGTCCGTCCCGGCCGCCGGGTTGTCGGGCGGGGAACAGCAGATGCTCGCCATCGCCCGCGCGCTGATCGTCCGGCCGGACGTCCTGATCGTCGACGAACCGGCTCTCGGGCTGGCCCCCGCCCTGGTGGACGAGGTCTACGACCGGCTGACCGGGCTGACCCACGAGGGCCTGACAGTGGTGCTCCTGGAGCAGTCGCTCAGCCGGGCCATGGCCGTCTGCCACGAGGTGGCCGTCCTGCACGAGGGCGTCGTCGCCGCTCGGGGACGGCCGGGCGAGCCGGAGTTCGCGGCCCTGGCGGAATCGGCGTATTTCAGCGGCGGCCCGGTGCCCGCCACGACCGCGGCGGCCACCGCCCGGACCTCCCGAGTGAAGTGAATCCCGTTGAGAACGTTGTGAACGAGGTGGACCGTGTTCCGGACAATCAGCAGATTCCGCCGCGTGGCGGGAACGACAGCCGTACTCGCCGCGATGGCGCTGACCGCAAGCGCGTGCGCCGGTCAGGACTCGGCGTCGGCGGGCAGCAACTCCTCCGAGATCCACATCGGCGCGTGGCTGCCCCTCACGGGCTCCACCGCCACGTACGGCGTGGCCGAGAAGGTGGGTGCCGACGCGTACTTCAAGATGCTCAACGCCCAAGGGGGCATCAACGGCCGCAAGGTCGAGTGGACCGTCAAGGACAACGCGGCCGATCCGCAGCAGACCGTGCAGATCGCCCGTGAACTCGTCGGCCAGGACAAGGTCGTGGCCATCGTCAACGCGAACGGCACCTCCCAGGCGGAGGCAGCCTTCCCGTTCGTCCTCAACCAGTCCAAGGTGCCGGTCCTCAACGAGGTGGGCGGCGCCGAGAACTGGTACAAGCCGCCGCGCGCCGGCCTGTTCGGCACCCAGACCCTCTACGAGGACCAGGCCGCGGCGGTCGCCGCGTGGGCGGTGCAGGACGGCGCGAGGAAGATCCTCGTCGTGCACAGCGACCCGGCCGCGTTCGTGAACGTCGCCGAGCAGGTGGCGCCCGTCGCGAAGAAGCTGGACCCCTCCGTCGAGGTCGACCGGCTGCCGGTCAAGTACCAGACCACCGACTACACCCCGGTGATCAGCAAGGTGAAGTCGGCGAAGCCACAGGCGGTCATCCTGATCCTCACCTCGCCCGAGGCGGCCGCCTTCCTCAAGGAGGCCAAGCTGCAGGGCCTCTCCCTGCCCACCTATGCCTACGCCCCGGTGGCAGCGGAGTCGACGATCGCCCTGGCCAAGGACGCCGCCGAGGGACTCAAGGCCGTCCAGCTGGTCAAGGCGCCCTCGGACGACGACCCCGCGGTGAAGGAGTACCGGACCGCCATGGCCAAGTACGAGCCCGGCCAGACCGCCGGCTTCCTCGCCCTGTGGGGCTGGAGCAACGCCAAGGTCTTCGCCGAGATCGCGAAGACGGTCAAGGGCCCCGTCACGGCCCGGTCCCTCACCGCGGCGTACCAGAAGGCGACGAAGGTGGACCCGGGAGTGTCGCCGGTCATGAGCTTCAGCGCGAGCAACCACCTGGGCACGCGCAGCGTGCAGAAGGTGGAGGTGAAAAACGGCGTCTGGACCTCCGTCGGCGACTTCTACACACCCCCGGCACGCGGCTGACCGCCCGCCTCGACAGGGGTCGAGCGCGGATCAACTTCGTTGCGGTGAAGGGGCGTTGACAGTCGCCGGGAACGGCGCAACGGTGAGGGTTCGCCTGCGCCCCGAGACCGGAGGTCGTCCCTTGGCCGGTTCGTCAGCATCTCGATCGGACACCGAACTCGTCGAACGCGTACGCGAGCTCCGGCCGCTCATCCGCGCGCACGCCCTGCGCGCGGAGCAGCGGCGACGGGTGACGGGCGAGGTCGTCGAGGCTCTCACGGGCGCCGGGATCCACCGTATGAACGTCCCCCGCCACTACGGGGGCCACCAGACCTCGTTGCGGACTCAGGTCGACGCGCTGAGCGAGGTGTCCGCCGCGTGCGGGTCGGCCGGGTTCATGGCGCTGATCCAGGCCGGGTGTGCGTTCATCGCGGCCCTGTTCCCCGACGAGGCTCAGGACGAGATCTTCACCGGACCCGATGTACGGGTCGGTGGCACGCTCATCCCGGGCTCGAAAGCCGTTGCGGTGGACGGCGGTTATGTGGTGAGCGGGAACTCTCCCTTCGCGACCGGCTGTCAGGACGCCGACTGGCATCTGCTCACCGCGCTGGCGGACACGGGGGACGGCCCGCCGGAGATGCTGTGGCTGGCGGTCCCCATGGCGGACCTCAAGGTGCTGGACGACTGGGACGTCTCCGGTCTGGCCGGAAGCGGCAGCAACACCGTCATCGCCCAGGACGTTCACGTGCCCGCCCGTCGCGTCCTGCCGATAGGGCCGTTGCTGGCGGGCTCGTTTCCGTCGCAGCGCAACAGCGCCGACCCCTTCTACCGCATGCCGGTGCTCCTGTTGTTCTGCGCCTGGACGGCCGCGAACGCCCTAGGTCTGGCACGGGCGGCTCTGACGGAGTTCGGCGAGCGCATCCATCAGCGGGGCATCACGTACACCTTCTACGAGCGCCAGCACGAAGCCCCGGTGACGCATCTCCAGTTCGCCGAGGCCTCGATGAAGATCTCCTCCGCGGAACTGCTCGCCGCCGACTTCGTGGCGCTGATCGAATCCAAGGCGGCCGGCGGGGAGCCGTACACGACGCAGGAGCGGGCCCGGATCAGGGCGCAGTGCGGGTATCTGGTGCGGATGTGCAAGGAGGCCGCCGACCTGGTCGGGTCCGCTTCGGGCGCCTCGTCCCTGCACCGGGAGGTGCCCCTCCAGCGGATCGTGCGGGACCTGAACGCCCTGAGCCTGCACTCGTTCGTCAACCCGACCGCCAACCTGGAGCTGTACGGCAGGGTGCTGTCGGGACTCGACGCCGGGACGCCGTTCCTCTAGCTTCCGGAGCCTCGTGTCGGTCTTCCGGCCGCTTCCCGGACCACCCGGACCAGCCGCAAACGGTTAGGGTGGCGATCAGAGGCTGGGGGGCGGAGACGACGGGGGGCTCGCGTTGGATCGCCTGGCAGGAACGGACCTGGAAGCCGGCCAGGGCCAGTTGGCGGCGCGCGCGGTGCTGCCCCCGTCGCTGCGCGCGTGGCTCGGGCTGATCGCAGCGCTCGCCGCGTCGGTGGTCGTCGTGCTCGGGGTCCTGTACGCCGGTCGCGGCGGGCCCGGCAGGGTGGACAGCTGGATCATCCCGCCGACGGCGGACAGCGTGCGGCCGCCCTGGCGGAACGTCGCTCTGGTCCTGGACTTCCTGGGGGAACCCGCGGGATCGGTGATGGTGATCGCGGCCGGCGTGGCGGGCTGCCTGCTGCTTCGGCGTCCCCGCGCAGCGGTGCTCGTGGTGGCCGGCGCCGGCCTGACCGTGGGGACGACCACGCTGCTCAAGCACCTGGTGGGACGCACCATCCACGGCGCCGGCAACCTGTCCTACCCGAGCGGGCACACCGCCTTCTTCACCGCGCTCGCCCTCATGGCGGCGCTGGTCGCGACCGGTCGGCTCGGCCTCGGCAGGACGGCCGGCACGTCCCTCGTGCTCGCCGCGGCGCTGGTCGCCGGCGCCACCATGGGCTGGGCGGAGGTCGGCCTGGGCGCGCACTACCCGACCGATGCCCTCGGTGGCTGGTGCACCGCGCTGGCGGTGATCCCGGCGACCGCGTGGCTGGTCGACCATCTGGCCGACCGGATGGCCGACCAGATCACCGATGCAGGGCGGCGGGAGCGCCGCTGACGTCACGTCACGCCAGGCGGCGGAACACGGGCTTCACCGCCCGCCCCGCCAGCCAGGGGGTGGGGTCGTCGGCGTCCAGTGCCTGCCGGTACACCGCACATGCCTCGGCCACCACGTCGACGGTGCGGTCGATGTCCGCGTCGTCGAGTGCGCTGCTCACCACGAACGACGGGGCGAGCACCCCGCCCTCGAGGAGCCGGCGCAGGAACAGGGTGCGGTACCGCTGCGACGGCTGCAGGTTTCCGTCGAGGGTGGCGAAGACCAGGTTGCTGGCCCGGCCCCGGACGACGACGTGGTCGCCGACGCCCGTGGCGGCCGCGGCGTCGCGGACACCGGCGGCCAGCCGCTCACCGAGGGCGTGCAGCCGCGCGGTGACGCCCTCCTCGACGTAGGTGGTCTGCACGGCCATCGCGGCCGCCAGGGAGTGCGTCTCCGCACCGTGCGTGGTGGACAGCAGGAACACCCGGTCACCGGAATCGCGCAGTCCGCCCCGTTCCATCAGGCTGCGGCGCCCGGCCAGCGCGGAGACGGCGAATCCGTTGCCGAGCGCCTTGCCGAACGTGGAGAGGTCGGGGACGACGCCGTACAGGCCCTGGGCGCCCGCCTCGGACCAGCGGAAGCCGGTGATCATCTCGTCGAAGACCAGTACGCAGCCGTGCCGGTCGGCCAGCTCGCGCAAGCCGGCGAGGTAGCCGGGCGGCGGCTCGGTGTGGGTGGCGGGTTCCAGGATCAGGCAGGCGATCTCTTCCGGGTACCGGGTGAGCAGTTCCTCCGTGGCGGCCAGGTCTCCGTAGGGGAAGGACACGGTGAGCTCGTTGGTCGCCGCCGGGATGCCGGCGGACATCGGTGTCGTGCCGATGAACCAGTCGTCGACGGAGAAGAACGGATGGTCGGCGCAGATGGCCACCCGCGGGCGGCCGGTGGCGGCGCGGGCGAGGCGCACCGCGGCGGTGGTGGCGTCGGAGCCGTTCTTCGCGAACTTCACCATCTCAGCCGTCGGCACGGTGGCCAGGAAGCGTTCCGCGGCCTCGACCTCCACGATGGACGGCCGGACGAAGTTGCTGCCGCGGCCGAGTTCCCGCCGTACCGCCTCGACCACGCGCGGGTGGGCGTGGCCGAGGCTGACCGACCGCAGGCCGGAGCCGTACTCGATGTATCGGTTGCCGTCGACGTCCCACACGTGGGCACCGCTGCCGTGGCTGATGACCGGGGCCAGGTTCTCGGGGTACTGGTCGTCGCCCTTGGCGTAGGTGTGAGCGCCCCCGGGGATCAAGGCGTGCAGCCGCTCGTTGGCTGTCCGCGACAGGGGCAGGTGAAGCTCTTCGGTGTCCACGGGGACCTCAGCTTTCTCTGTGCTTCAGGACCTGGGCGAGGCTCGGCGCCTCCCGGTCCCGTCGGGACATCAGGGCGACCGGCAGCGGCCACGGAATGGCGAGCTCCGGGTCGTCGAAGGCGATGGTCACGTCCTCGGCCGGATCGTGCGGGCGGTCGATGCGGTACGAGGTGTCGGCGGTGTCGGTCAGTGCCTGAAAACCGTGCGCGCATCCCGCGGGAATGTAAAGAGTTGGTTGTGTTTCTCCGGACAGTTCGAAGGAGGCCCAGTTGCGGTAGGTCGGCGAGTCCGGCCGCAGGTCCACGACGACGTCGAAGATCCGCCCGTACGAGCACCGCACCAGCTTGGCCTCGCCGGCGCCGGAGCGCAGGTGCAGGCCGCGCAGCACGCCCCGGACCGAGCGCGACACGCTGTCCTGGACGAAGGCGTGCGGGTCGAGGCCCACCGAGCGGACCACGTCGGCGTCGAAGGTGCGGCAGAAGAAGCCGCGCTCGTCGGCGTACGGGGTCGGCTCGAACAGAAACGCGCCCGCGATCTCCGGGACTTCGGTCGCTTTCATGGAGACTCCTGCCGAGCGTGGGCGTGGGTGTGGTCGGGCGCCGGGAACAGGGCGGCGGTCAACGCGGTGAACTGGTGGTCGAGTTGCCGGGCCGCGTCCAGGTTCCGCTCGGCGAGCGTCTGCCGCAGCTCGGCCGATCGCTTCTCCAGCGCACGGAACTGTTCGAGCAGCCGGTCGGCGTCGACCTCGCGCGCCGGGTGGCAGTACGCGCCGAGGCCCATCCGGGCCATGAGGGCGTCGCTCTTCGCCGCGTAGCTGAGGGCGAGCACCGGTGTGCCGGTCTTCAGCGCGCAGATCAGGTTGTGGTAGCGGACCGCCACCACGGTGTCGGCGGCCGCCATCTCCTTCATCAGGTCGGCCAGTGAGGCCGGTTCGGCGGCGGTGACCAGCGGTGAGTCCACCGCGTCGAGGCA